>JAGVXT010000012.1 GCA_018303655.1 Candidatus Woesearchaeota archaeon | reverse complement strand
CATGAACGCTGTTGAAGCGGCTCAGAAGAACGGAAAAGCGGAAGAGCTTCACAACCAACTTGTAGAACTGGCACAAGCGCAAAACAAGAGCACTGACGGTGGCACTTCAATACCTGCTACCTTCTTGCGAGTGACTGTTAACCTTTGAGTTCGTGCCTGGCCTCTGTTTTGAATTGAAAGAATTTGCCGCCAAAGAAAAACTCGAAAAACAACAACATAGCCCCAACTTTTCAGTCCTTCGGACATCTACTCTGCTTCGCAGAAATTCATGCAATTCGGTGACAATCTTAAAGAATAATAAAAACGGCTGTCCCGCCGTCCCAAAGTTCGCTTTAACTCGAAATTTTTGCCTTCGGCATCGTTGCACTAAATTTTAGTCCCTGCAAGTATTCGGGAGAGATTAACAGCCATTAACCGACTCCACTCCTTGCAGTCGTTCCGTCCAAATTGTCCGCCAGCTCTGAAAAATTTCTCAGCTCTGATTTTTCAGCCATATGGGAAAAATCGAGGAGAAATTTTTGGAGGGCTCGGCACTTCGCTTAATCGCATACGTTATACGTAATTTTTGAGTTGCCGTCGACAAAATTATCGTAAACCGTAAATTCTTTTAGCTGCTGCCTTCGTTTAATCTCACAGAAAAAATTACTTTTGAACATTTATCTTTGCCATCACCTGCTGGTGCATTCTCCTGACAAATTCAACCTTGTCTTCAATTTTCATAATATCAGAAAATCCCTGCAGTATCAGGTTGAATGCAAATGGCGACGGCAGGCTTGTAGTTATCTCTTTAATCAAAATATTTTTCTGCTCAATGCCTTCAATGACTTTTGAGGCATTTTCAATGTCCATCAAATCTTCCAAAACTTCTCTTCTTGCCTCTTTCAGAATGCAGAAGTTTGGGTCAATTCTTTTGACAGCATTCAGCAAAATCATCGAGCTTACCTGCTGCCTTCCAACCCTTTTTTGGTGGCCCATGTAGTTCCTTAATATCATCATGGCTCTTGTAGCGCAATGCCTAAACCTCCTCCTTAAGACTTCTGTATGCTCAATCGCCATGTCCATTACTTTTCTCATCTCCTTCGATTTAACGAGATTGAATGCTTGCATCACATTGACATTCTTCTCAGAGCCAATGTAAAACCCATTGTCATTTATTCCAATTTCAACATCGCGATGCTGTGTCCTTGCAATTGCAAATGCAACAGCCCTTGACAAACAGTCATTGACCCTTCTGCCGTAAAGGGTGTGAAACACGGCATACTTCCTCTTGCTTTTGTCGTCACTATAGTGCTCCACTATAATTCTTGAGTGTGATGGAATTTCAGCATAACTGAACTGCTCGTAAAAATATTCATAGATTGATTCGGCTGCATTTTTGTCAACATAAAGGTAGCTGTTAATAAAATCCAAAATATTTTTCTGTGATTTGTTGGCGCAAAACATCTCGTTCATCAGTTTCCTGAACCTTCCAATTTCCAATGCCAAATCAAAGCTTAACGGCAGCATTTCCGAAAACCATCTTGGGATTGTAGGCGGCCTGTGGACGGACGCGTTGACATAAGCAACCATGCCTTTTGCATGCAAAAACTCGTACCTCTCACCTCCAAGAACAAAAACGTCCCCTCTCTTCAATCTTTCAAGAAATGCCTCGTCAATATGCCCAATTGGCTGCTCCCCAACTTTCACAGTTATGTAGGATTCTTCCGGGATTGTGCCGATGTTTGTCATGTAAATGACCCTAGACATCTTGCCCTTTCTTCCCAATTCGCCGGTTTCCTCATCGTGCCATATCTTTGCATAAATATGCCTGTCTTCTAATGATGCATATTTTCCAGACAAGTAATCAATAATCTCAATGAAATCCTTGTATGCAAGTTCATGGTAGCAGTAGCTTTGCTTCACTAAATCAAATAATTCTTTCACTTTCCACTTCTGCTCAATGCTCATCCCATGCAATTGCTGCGCTAAAACATCAAGGCAGTTTTTTGGAATATGGATTTTGTCAATTTTCTTTTCAATTGCGGATTTCAGCAAAACAGCGCACTCGACCAAATCATCCCTGTCAAGGACAATTATTCTTGCCTTTACAGTATCGTGCAGCTTATGCCCGCTTCTGCCTGCCCGCTGCAAAAACCTTGCAACTGATTTTGGTGAGCCAAGGCAAATAACCAAGTCAATATATCCGATGTCAATTCCTAATTCAAGCGATGTGCTTGAGACAATAACTTTCAATTCTCCTTTCCTTAAGCGGCTTTCAATGCTGTGCCTTAATGTCTTTGACAAGGAGCCGTGATGCGCCCCTATGTTTTCAGCATATTTTTTCGGAAACTTTTCTTTAAGATGATGCACAACTCTTTCTGTTGCGCTTCTTGTGTTTGTGAAAATCAATGTTGTACGATGGTTTTGAATTAGGTCGTCAATCAATAAATACATGGAGTTATTCATCACCACATGCCCGATATCAACCAAATCTGGAACCGGGGAAAGCACCTTCAAGTCCATGCTTTTTATGAACTGGACATCGACAATTTTGCAGTTCCTTAATTCATCGGAAATCGAGGATTTCCGAGTGTGATCGAAAATTCCTTTGGAATTTATCGACCTGCCGTTTTCGTAGCCAACAAGAAATTTTGCAATCTCCTCCAATGGGGCGATTGTTGCGCTTAAGCCTATCCTTGTCATTGAAGGGGAGATCCTGCCTAATCTCTCAACAGACAATGATATATACACCCCTCTTTTATTTTCCGCTAATGCGTGGATTTCATCTGCTATGAACCATTCAACATTTTTCAATAATTCGCGGAATTTTATTGATGTCAGCATTATTGCAAGGCTTTCAGGAGTTGTGATTAAAATATGCGGAGGATGCCTGAGCATCTTTGATTTTTCCGATGCAGATGTGTCGCCTGTTCTTGATGCAACCCTTATGTTCAGTTTTTTTCCTGCAATTTTTTCCATTTCCTGCAATGGCTCGACTAAATTTATTTTTATGTCTTCAGACAATGCCCTCAACGGGCTTACATAAACGCAATAAACGCGATTTTCAAGAATTCCCTTTTCGCTTGAGTCAATCAGCTCGTTTAAAATGGATAAAAAAGCAGTCAATGTTTTTGTTGCGCCTGTCGGAGCGCTGACTAGGACATTATTTCTTGAGTGTATTTCCATGACTCCAAACAACTGCGGCAATGAGAATTCCTTAAACCTCGTAAAGAACCATTTATCAACAATAGGGTTTAAAATGTGCCTGATTTGCTCTGGCTTGTAAGGTTTTTCTAGGTATTCTATCATTTTGGTTAATTAGTTTTCAATATGGAAAATAAATGCTTATAACTAAACTGTTACTAAAGGATGATGCGCAGAAATTTATTAAGGTTTTGTTTTAAAATTTTAAATGGATATATTTTTAAATGCGACAATATTCCTATTTCTTGCGCTAACACCGAGTTAGCCAGTCTAACACCGCAAGGTGCGAATAAATATAATTAATAATAAATCATTAAATTAAAAATCACGAGAGCGACTTTTATAAGTAAAAGTGATAAAAGTAAACCGCTTTTGGTGTTTTAATGAGTTGGCGCGGAGGAGTAGTACAAAAATGATTATTACTCCGCAGGAGAATGCCGACGCGCACAAATTATGAAAATTTTGTATACAAAATTTTTGGATTAAAATAAATAAAATTCAGGAATAAAATATTTGCAACAAAAATGACAACAATGTATGATGCGGAGCCGCAGGAGCTGATAAACAAAGCGGCCGAAGAGCTGAAGAAAATACCTGAAATAAAAGCCCCTTCATGGGCGCAGTTTGTAAAGACAGGCATGCACAAGGAAAGGCCTCCTGTAGACGAAGACTGGTGGTATGTGAGAAGCGCATCTGTTTTAAGGAACATCTACCGCTACGGCCCTGTCGGAGTTTCAAAATTAAGGACAAAATACGGCGGCAAAAAAAACAGGGGCGTGAAGAAAGAGCATTTCTACAAAGGCTCAGGAAATATTTTAAGAAAGGCGCTGCAGCAGCTGGAAAAAGCAGGCTTTGTCAAGTTTGCGGAAAAAGGCGTCCATAAGGGAAGAATAATAACTCCAAAAGGAAAATCCTTCTTGGACAAGATAGCTACTAAGATTCACGGCATCAGGCCAAGGCAGGAAATTCAGATTGAACCAAAAAAAGAAGTTGCAGAAATAAAGCAGGAACAAAAGGCAGTGAAAAAAGAAGAGAGCAAAGAGCAGTAAATCAAATGCCTACTCTTGACGAAATAAAAAAAAGAAAGCTTGAGGAATTGATGCAGCTGCAGCAGGAAAGAATGCAGGGGCAGTCCAATGAGCATGCGCAGATACAGCAGCAGATTGAGCAGATGGAAACCATTGTCAGGCAGTTCATGACAAAAGAAGCGCTGGCAAGGTACGGAAATTTGAAGACAGCGCATCAGGAAAAGGCGCTGCAACTGCTTTTGATCTTGTTCCAGGCAATACAAAAAGGACAGGTTCAAAGCAAAATCGACGATTCAACACTGAAAAAGGTTTTGGAGCAATTAACTCCAAAGAAGAAAGAAATCAAAATAAAGAGAGTTTAAATGGCGCGATACAAGCATCCAAGCAGGAAGAAAAGGCTGGCAAGAATAAGGAAGCAGACAAGGTGGGCGCCTTTCTGGACAGTGCCAAAGATATACGGCAAGACAAGAAGAATCCACCCCGGCAGGCACACAAAGCTGAAGAGAAGCTGGCGAAGGACAAAGACAAAGGCGTGAAAAAAATGACAATGAGCCTTAGCGATATTAAAAGTGGAAGACCTTTAAGTTTTATTGTGGCATATTCGGGTCATCATTTACAATATACCGTTAGGGAGTTTTCAGCAGAAATTCATGACTTATCACCGATTGCTGAAGTGCCTGGCAGAACCAATTTACCTGCAACTGGGGGATTGGAAAAGGTAACTATCTTAATCAATTCGGTTCGCAAACAAATGCCTGATCCAAAAGAAACTTCAGGTGATATGGATACCAAACCAATCTTATTTGATGGGCTAGTCCCAAAAGAAATCCGTCCAGAATTGGAAGATGCAGTCAGGCAAACAGCACAAAGTTTTGGATATGCACCAAGAGAAATACTTTTCATTTATCCACAAGGGGAATAAAAATGGCAAAGAAAGAGGAATCATCAAAAACAGTTTTGGAAAGGGTTTACAACATTCCGCTTAGAAGGGAAACTTTGAAAGTTCCTCCTTTTAAAAAAGCAAACAAGGCTGTGAAAACAGTGAAGCAGTTTATCTCGAAGCACATGAAGTCAGAGAATGTTATGATTGGAAAACGCCTCAATTTGAAAATCTGGGAACATGGCGCAAAAAACCCGCCGCATCATGTTAAAGTAAATGCAGTGAAAGACGACAAAGGCAAGATTTTTGTTGAACTGGTTGGTGCTCCGAAAGAAAAGCCCAAAGTTGAGGAAAAGAAAGCTGCAAAAAAAGAGAAAAAAGAAGCAAAAGCGGAAAAGCCAGAGGAGAAGCTTGAAAAAGAAGTTGAGGAAATAAAGGAAGAAAGGGCGGAAGAGGCAAAAAAGATTGAGAAGGAAGAGATAAAAGAGCTAAAGAAAGAGCATCACCCGCAGCACGCTCCAAGAATGCCCGCAAGGCCTAAAGTGCAGGAATCGCATCCAACAGCGCCGAGAAGCGTTTAGTTTATCTTTTAGTTATTCTTAATCCAGTAATGCTTCGTAAGGTTTAATAAACCTATCATAAAGCTTTCTTCGGTAAGCTTCTCTTTGATTAAATCTATCCTCTACTCCTGAAAAAACAGCACGCATATCTCTTGTGCTAAGCGCCATATCCCTATCAACTAATATGTTTAAATCGGAAAATCTTGTGGCAACTTCCAATGCTTTGTCTTCATGACCTTTTATTTCCAATGCCTTAATTACACTTTCAACTAGAACATAGCTCCTTTTCAATAAATATTTCTGTTGCTTGGATAAATTCAACCACACTTTCAAAATTACTATTATTCAGCAGAAATCTTTGTATGCTGCTAAAATCCCTTTCAACATGATTTAGCCATGATGCCTTTGTTGGCAAAGGCAGTATCTTTATTCTCGGATGTAAATCCAAAAACATCTTTGTATGCTCGCTTCTATGAGCGCTCCATCCGTCCCAAATTATGTAAATGTCCATGTTTGGATAAATCTCCAACAACTTTTCAAGAAATTCAGTGACAATAAAGCTGTTTTTCCAGTCATAAAAGGCGTAATGCCTTTTGCCTGTATGAATGTTGCGGGCCATGAATAAATCACAAATTCCTTTAATTTTCTGCCCATAAGGTATGTGATAGTACCCTCGAAAGACATACTTTTGCCCTCCATAGATTTTGATTGCAGTCTTTCCTTTCTCGTCAAAAGATAGCAAAACGCTGTTTTGCGGAAGATACGCAATAGCTTGCTCTATTGCAAGTTTTTTTTATCAAAATCTTTATCTGGAGAGTATTGCCATCGCTTGCTTCTTTTCAACCTTGCTCCAGCCTCTTCGAGTATCTGCCTAACCTTTTCTATGCTGATGGATTCAACGACTTTATAGTCTATAAGGTGATTTGTAAATCTTGGCAGTGTCCATGTTGTGAAATGATAGTTGAATTTGCTTGGTTTTTGTGAGAAGTGCATAAGAATCATTTTCTTTATCACATTGTCAAATTTAGGAACAGCGCCCTTTGCTTTGCCTCTCTGCAAAGCAGCAAGCCCCTTTTTATTGAAGTCTTTTATTGCTTTTCTGACTTTTCTTATGCCGCAACTCATGTTGCCTGCTATTTCTTTGACTCTTAAGGCTTGACAAGAGAACAGAATTAGTCTTGCTCTGTCTCTTATGAAAGCATCTTGGCTCTTTGAGTTTCTCATAAGTTCTGCTCTTTCTTCCTCTGTAATCTGTCTGACAAAGAGGACTGGTTTTCTACCACCACCCTTTTTCCTTTTGGCTTTGTTTATCGGCTCCAAAGCGCCGATATAGGTTTTTTTGTGTTTCACTTTCTTACCAGCTCTATAATTTTCAACAGCATATTTGTATTTTCTACCTCTGATTTTGTATATTTCGTAGTGCATTAGAATCACCCAAATTAGTTAAGGGCTACATATATATAAATCTTTCGAATACAAATCATATGAAGTAGCCAGTAAATTATTATATACTATCATTAATTAGAAAGTGTACTTAATCAAGGCGCTTACCCTGTCAGCTGTAGAATTAATCATTTTAAAAAATAAAACAAAAAAGAATTATCTCTTCTTCTTTTTCTTGGTCTTCTTGATGTCGTCTTCAAGGTCAAGCTCGTCCAAGAGTTCCTTATACCTGTTCCTGATTGTGACTTCTGTTACTCCAGCTACATCAGCAACTTCCCTTTGTGTTCTTTTTTCGCCATGTATCAATGCGCTTACATACAAAGCGGCAGCTGCAATTCCTGTTGGCCCTCTACCGCTTGTTAATTCTGACTTCTGGGCCTGCTCAAGAATTTCGATTGACTTGCTTTGGGTTTCTGCGCTTAATTTTAATGCGCTTGCAAACCTTGCAATGTAGTCTGCTGGGTTTGATGGCAAAATTGTAATTCCAAGCTCTCTTGTGATGAACCTGTATGTTCTTCCGACTTCTTTCTTTTCAATTCCAGAAGCTTCGCTAAGCTCGTCAAGTGTTCTTGGGACATCATGCCTTCTGCATGCAGCGTACAAAGCGCCAGCAACAACAGATTCCATGCTTCTTCCTCTTACAAGGCCTCTCTGGACAGCCAAAGTGTAAATTCTAGCTGACTCTTCCTCAACTGATTTTGGCAGTTTCAAGTAAGAGCTAACCCTTTTCAATTCAGCCAAAGCTAATTTAAGGTTTCTTTCAATGGCAGTTGATATCCGGTATTGCCATTTTCTTAGCCTAAAGAACTTGTTTCTGTCCTTGCCGCCAAGCTTGAACAAGTCAGCCTTCTGGCCAACCTCTGTTCCCAAGCCCTGGTCATATTGAGTGTAAGTCATTGGAGCGCCTGAACGCCTTCTTTTTTCTCCTTCTTCAGAATCAAACTCTCTCCATTCCTGGGAGAAATCAACCATTTTCTCTTCTATAACTAATCCGCAGTCCCTGCAAATAATCTCGCCCCTATCTCTATTCCAAGAAAGGTTTATTCCGCCGCATTCCGGGCATTTCTTTACTAGCTCTGGCATTTTTGATTCACCTGTGCAAAATAGTTTTCTAAAACAACAATGTTTATTAACCCCTACCCCCAATTGAAAAACCAACAGTGTCGATGACTTTGGTAAGATTTATAAAGAAGTAGCAAGAGGTTATATATAAAGATTTCGGTTTGAAAGCGGTAAAAACCTATGATTCAAAAATAGGAGACCTATGCACCGTCTAGGCAGAATGGATGTCCCTCGGGAACTGTAAAATGGCAAAAACAACTAAAAGTGTCAATGACCCAATTCCAAAGGATTTGTTTGATATTCTGGCTTGCCCACTGTGCAAGGCAGACTTGGAGTACACAAAAGACAAAAAAGGGCTTTTATGCTCTAAATGCGGCGAAAAGTATCCAATAAAAGAAGGTGTTCCTGTGTTGCTGCCGCCTAAAACTAAGTAAATTTGCTTTTTCTACCACTGGACATCTTCACGTGATATTTATAAAAGAGAAGTCCTACTACATTTACTTGAAGAAATAAAAGGCCGCTCAAAGTGGCATACAGGAGACTGAGAACCTCCCGTCCGCAAGGACGTCTGGGTTCAAACCCTGCAAAGTGTCAAAAATTAAAGATTTTCGAGCACCCCAAAAACCAGAGGTTTTTGACGGGATTAGCTTTCTGATTAAAAATTAATCAATAAATTTAAATTAACCAGTAAAACTTTTTCTTATTGCCGCGATGGCACAATCTGGCACTGCGCTAGCCTTGAGCTGGAATTCATGGGAATTCCCCGCAATGCGAAAGCTGGTTCCCGCAAGGGTTTCTCGGTTCAAATTGTGGCAAGCGGGTAAATGGCGAGCGAGTCCCTAGTGAGCCTCGCATGTCACTGTTTGCCACATGCAAGTCCGAGTCGCGGCGTATTTTTATCTTATAATAAACACCTTAGAACTCTTAGCCATATCTTTAGCATACTCAAACTCGTGCCTGCTTTCAGAATAGATTGTAAACAATTTCTCCTTTTTTTTTACTTTGCTGCCAATATGATTATACAAATAAATTCCAGCGCCTTTATCGTGAGGAGCTCCTGCAATCCTTGCGATTCTTGAAACAAGCACATTATCTATGTCGATAATTCTGCCGCTTTTTGCTGACAAAACATCATAAGAGTATTTGCCGATCTTAATGTCTTCTGCTGCAATTTCCTTGCCGTTTTGGGCTTTTATTATTTCAACCATTTTTTGGTAAGCTTTGCCAGAATTTAGAATTGATAAAGCCTTTTTATACCCTTCTTTTAGTCCAACCATGCTAAAAATATTGGCGCACATCATCAGGCATTTTTTTTCCAAATCAATTGGTCTCCTAGGATCCCTCTTCAGCACCCATAGTACATCCCTTGCTTCCAAAGCAGGTCCTATGCCATTGCCTATTGGCTGCCTGCCGTCTGTTATCAGCACCTTAATATGCTTTTTCAGCTTTTTTCCGATTTTCTCAAATTCCTTCTTGAGTTTTAAAGCTTCAACCCTGTTTTTTACTTTTGAGTCCTTGTTGACAGGAACATCAATGAGGATGTGGGTGCTTGAAACAGAATGCTTCTTTGCCATTATTGAAGCAAGCAATTGGCTTTCAGCGTCTATCTCCAAAGGCCTTTCAACTGCTATAATCTTATCATCAGCAGGAGCAAGGTTTAATGCACCGCCCCATACAATGCATCCTCTTGTTTTCAGGACAATTTCCTTCATCTTTTTTATTGGAAAGGTCACATCTGCAAGAACCTCCATTGTATCGGCAGTTCCGGCAGCGCTTGTTATCGACCTTGAGCTGGTTTTTGGAATGTAATATCCGGCAACAGCGATTATCGGGACAACAACAAGTGTAGTCCTGTTGCCAGGGATTCCTCCAATAGAATGCTTGTCCACAACTGGATACTTGTTCAGCTTTAGCACATCGCCGTGCTCAACCATTGCCTTAGTCAGCAATATTGTTTCTTCAGTTGTCATGACATTTGTATAGCATGCTGCAACAAAATATGTCATTTCAACAGCGCTTAGCTTGTTGTGCACAATATCCCACACTATCTGGTTAATTTCTTCTTTGCTTAATCTCTGCCCATCTAGTTTTTTCTTAATGTAATCAATCGACAGGGGCTTTCTGGCAATGGCGATATCTACAATGTCATTATTTTTTAAATTCAAAGATCTGATCACTTCTTCAAAAACACCAAGCCTGCCTTTTGGGACTACTTTTTTGCTTTGTGCTATATCAACAACAACAGTCTCAATAATCTTCCCTTTTTTTATCTTTATCCTGTCCATCACGTGGATATCAAACATTGCAGCATCCTTACTGTTCATGACTGCAATTAAAGGGCCGCCGCTTGCGATGGCTATATCCTTAATCTTAAGCTTCATTTTGGTCAAAAATATTTCTCAAGCTCTGCTTTTTCCTCTTCATATATGCCGACAAACGTCATCAGCAGGGCAAGCATCACAGGCCCCAGAATTAACCCTATAAACCCGAACAGGCTCAGGCCGCCTAAGACTCCAAGAAGCACCAAAACAGGATGCACTTTTCCTTTTGCTCCTATCAATCTTGGCTTAAGTATGTTATCAATGCTGCTTATAACCAATATCCCATAGGCAACCAGAATAATGCCACGAATTGTAGATGAGTTGTCATTTTGAAGATAACCTATGAATATGAGGTTTAATGCAGCTGGCAGCCACACAATGGCTGTGCCGAAATAAGGCACTAATGCAAACAGCATCATCACAAACCCCCATAAAATCGGCGATGACATTCCAATTATCCAGAATCCAAGACCACCCAAAATGCCCTGCATAAGCGCTGTTGAGATGTTGCCATAGAGTACCGCTGATGTAACCTCACTGAACTTATCGAGCACATGCTGCTTGTGGGACTCTTTCAAAGGCAGTATGTTTTTTATCCTCTTTCCTATTGCTTCGCCGTCTTTAAGCAAATAATAAACCACAAAAATCATGACAAAGAAATTCAACAGGATTGAGGGGATTGTAGCCACAAATTTAGAGGCATTGTCTATAATAAAGCCCGTTATTCTTTTAATTGTGGCCTGAAGGTAATAATCAAGGTCTTCTTCCGGCAAAAATCCGACAAAGGATTTTGTAAATTTGCAGGACAGCCAGTTCTCATCCTTACATACTACCTTCAGGAAGTTTGTCCCAAGGTTATGCTGGCTTAAGGTTATATATGTGGCGTAAGCTTCTTTTGAAACAACACCAAGAATAAGGACAAATGGCAATGTGAATAGAAGAATTATAAATATTGTGACAATAAATGCAGCAATGTGCTTTTTCCTGATGCGCCTTAATATTTTCTCATACAATGGATACGCCAAATAGGCTATGATTGCTCCTGTGAAAAGCGCCGGCAGAAAAGGCCTTGTTATGTAGAAAGCAAGCAGCAAGATTGCAAAAAACAATACAGAGAAGAATATCCTTGGATAAAGCCTTGATTTAATTCTCTCACCTTTTTTTATGTAATAAATGGGCCCGACCAGATTTTCGGTTTGCGAGTCTCGGTAGCTGGTGAGCGAGTTTCTCGCGAACCTCGCATCTCGGGACTCGACATTTCGAACTGGTGACCTTCGCCGTGCCGATAGCTGAATTAAAGCAAATGTCGAGGCGATGTCATAGCCGCTAGACCACAGGCCCTCAGCACATTTGGTTTTCGTGATGTATATATATTTTTCTGATGGCTATTCACCCAAAAACAGATGCTCCCATTGGGCTGAAGTAAAATAAAAAGAAGGCTGTTGCAAAACCAAAAATGGCCAGTATGGCCTCTTGCACCATCTGGTGGAATCTTGTGAAGTCCCTCGTTGCCTGTATTACGTCAGTTTCTGTTATCAATCCCATTAATCTTTCATTTTCCATAACAATAAATCTTTCAGTTTTTCCTTCTTTCAAAAACTTAATGACCTCAGAAAATCTTGCATCGGTTGAGATAATCTTAAATTCTTTATTCATGATATCTTTAACCTTTTTTTTCTTGGAAATGGCGCCTTTTATTATATCTTTTTCCGTTATAATGGCAATAGGCTTATCCTTCTCAATGACTACTGGCAAACTGCTAACAAATTTAGACGACATACTGGTTGCAGCTTCGACTATGCTTGAGTTTTGCGAAATCGTTACAACCTCCTTTGTCATTATGCTTCTTATTTTTATCATTTTCAAGCCCCAAAAGCAAAATATTACGGTATGTACCTTCCAATTACAAAAACAAACAGCTCAAACAGGATAAAAAGTATCAGCACAGCATTTTGTATATTCCTATGGAATCTTAGGTTGTCGCTTATGGCATTTACAACATCTTTCTTTGTAGCCAGCCCAACCAGTGCCCCGTTCTCGACAACAGGGTACTTCCTGAATTTTTTCGTGTCAATGATTTTCAGCGCCTCGTCAAGCTTCATATTTGGCGTCATAAGGGTGAGCGGAGAGCTCATTATCCTGCTTACAGGCTCTTTCAGGCTCTTTCCCTTAGAAACTGCAGTTCTCACAAAATCAAGCTCTGTCACAATGCCTATTGGATTTTTATCTTCAACTATCATCACGCAGCCAACTTGATTTTGGACCAGCAATTTACCTGCTTCTTCTATTTTCGCCTCTTTTTTCAAGATTGGAACGTCAGTTAACATTATTTTACTAACTCTTGCCATCAATGATTTTATTATGCTGGTCATATAAAAAGTTTTCGTATGAGTTTGCATTGTGTGTTTGCATTGGAAAAGCTTTTAAATGAGTTTGGCTCACCTTAATTTATGAAAGGGGGATTGTCAGCATTGTGCATTGTTTCTCTTTTAGTTTTAATAGTATCCTGCGCGCCTGCACAGGAAGCGCCAAAAACAGCAACTGCACCAAAGACTGAATCAAGTGCAGAAGCTAAAACACAAGCCACAACGACTCAGGAAAAACCAGCAGGAGAAATTGCAGCAGATGTCAAGGATTTGCTAAGCAAGCACAAGACTAAGATAACCGGCGTTTATTATAAATACAGGGGGCCTGAAACAGGCAGCAACTTTCATGAGTTCTATGTAAAAGGAAACAAAATAAAATACAATCCATCTCTTGAAACAAAAACCTTAGACAGGCCAGATTCATATGATGCTATTTTTATTGACAAAGTTGCTAAGACTGCGCAATCTTACTGCACGGCTGCGTATTGCACTTACAAAGGGAAAAAAGATAACCTGAATTATGATGATGCTTATATAGGCACAGTCTTTGACTGGCTTAGCGTTACAAGCGCCAAGAAGGTGGGAGAAGAAGTTATTGAATCAAGAAGTACATGGAAAATTGAAACAGACAAAGGCATTTTATGGGTGGACACTTTCTATGGCATTCCTTTGAAAGCTGATTCAAGCGGCAAAACCTACAGGTTTGAGCAGTTGGCTGTCAATAGCGTAACAGACGCTGATGTAACGCCTTAGGCCTTTTTAGTTTAAAATAATATAATTATCCAAGCACAGGGTTGAATTCTTTCTCGACAACAACCAAAGGCTTATTGCCAATGTCAGCAGCATCAACAAGTATCAATTTAAAGTGCTTTGTCAGGGAAAGATCATCAAAAGATATGCTTACAATTGCCTGCCGAGTTGCATGCTCTCCTGGGTTTAGCTGCGCAATATCAAATCCTATTTCCGCTTTTGGCTTGAGCCAGTCTTCCCTGAAGTCTTTCTCGTCGTACAGCAAGACCAGCAGCTTAGGCTTAAAAGCGCCATGCTCCTTGTTTAGCACTGTTGAGGTTAACTCAATTATCTTGCCCCAGTACTCATTTTTAATTTCATGCCTGATGCCGTCAAGCGAAAGCGAGATGTTATTCTGGGTGCTAACAATGCTTTCAGGGCTGAACTTGAATTCTTCCGGGTTTATGCTTTCTTTGGGCTTGTCATTCACGAGCTCGTCATAATATTCCTCTCCGGTTTTGATCTGTATCTCCTGCACGTCAGTAATGTTTTCCCCTGTGGCTTCTTCAGTGGTTTGGTCTTCACTCTGGGTTTGATTTTCAGCCTGCTGCTCAGTTGCCGGATCATCTTCATAGATACTTGGCTCGGCTGCCGCAGTCTTTCCGGTAATGCCTTCATCAGAAGAGCATCCCAATACGAAGACAGATATTATGAAAAAAATTACCAATAGTTTTTTAGGCATCCCAAACCAATTTTTGCTTATTTTGCAGGAGTATTTAATTTTTATGATTATGCGGGATTAATTGGCGGCACATCCAAATAAAAAATTATCCAAAAAATAACGAGAGCGACTTTTATAAGTAAAGGTGATAAAAGTAAACCGCTTTTACAGAACTGCGGGGTGCCAATTCAACTTCTTTAGAAGCAAATGGGTCGCTTGTTTTTTTGAATAAATTATAAATGTGTAAAATTAAGTTAAATAAGCCTCTGAAGGGAACGACCCGAAAAAGTAGTCATTAAGGGGATTCAATTACTAGTTTATTTTTATCTGGATGAATGTAAGCATCCTTGCCTTCTTTTAGATTTAAAAAATCTGCAATTTCCTTGGGTATTCTTATCGCTAATGAGTTTCCAGTTTTAGTAATTTTTGTCTTTTTCCCAAGGCCCCAGATTCCTTTTGCCTTTGCCGCGTCTTCTATTTTTCTGGTAGTTTCTTCATCAGTAAAAGATTCATTGCACTTGCTGCATATTTGGGCCGGAAATTCCCCTAAGTAAACTCCAAACATTTCTTCCTTGATTTTTCCTGTTTTAATATCACCTTTTGCGCATACCGGACATTTCATTTTAAATCACCTTGGCTTCACTGTTATAACAAAAATATTGTTTTTAATTTTTTTGTAAACTACACAAAAATACCGGTAGTTAGACAAAATCTTATCTGGTTTCTGGATTTGTTTTGAACCCCTACTAATAGCTTCCTGAACTTCAAAAATTGAAATTCCCCTGGCAACCATCTGCTCTCTTGCATGCCTGCTGAATAAGATTGCCAGTTGTAACACCTGTAAGTACAGTATATACCGAAGTATTTAAAGGTTTCGAATGGTTACTTATTTGGGTTAAGCCTCTGAGGGGATTTGCACCCCCGACCTTTGCCTATTTAGAAATGTTACCAAGGCAACGCAATGGCTGCTATGCTACAGAGGCATAATAATGCGGGGGAAGGGATATGCATGCGCAAGCATGCTCGCTTGCTGCAATTTGAACCCTCGGATCCACTAAGGAACAGGATATCTGAAATCCTATTTACAATAGGTGCTCCTTAAGTCCTGCGCGTTTGGCCAGACTTCGCTCTAAGGATTCCAAAACTAATGCTTTGGAATTACCCCCGCAAATTGTCTGGCAATATTTTTGAAGTAGAAAACTATATTTAAAGGTTATGATTAAAGCGATTGTTCTTTTATTTTTATCATATTTTATTCTTAAAAACTTTTCACTATTGGATTTTTATCGCTTTACTGATACTTGAACTTCTGCAGATTAAAGAACGAAGTAATCCTCTTGAACAATTCCCTGCCGTCAGAATTGACTGTGCCATCCCACTTGAAGGACCAGAACATGTAAACAAACTTGTCAACCAATGCCCTTATGAAATAATAGATTGGCTTTGCCTGGTAAAAGCTGCCGTGTATGTGGGACTGGATAAAGCCGTCTATGTTAATAAGAACATCGCCATTATTTATTCTTATTTTTTTGCCGTCTTTTTTAATTACAGATTCCTTTACATTGTCGAGCAGCGCCCTTAGCACAATAACTTCATGGTGCAAATTGTCCAGATGGCTGTGCGCCTCAATAACCCACTCAATCTTTTTGCCGCTTTTTGTAACGTGCTCCATCTTTTTTTTCGGCTCTTTTTCAAAACCTTTTTCTTTTATCCATCTGTCAACTTCAGCATAGAAATCCTCGACTGCAAAAGGGCCGCTGTAAGCCGTCCTCAAGTCATAAAGCACTTGTTTTTTTTCTGACATTATGCACCTATGGTCCCTGCTTCGATATGACTGAATAATGCCTGTAAAGGTTGAAAAATTTCTCAATCTCCTCATGGAGGTGGTTTACATCGTTGACCAGCCTCTGCTCAAACCTTTCGGTGTAAGCCTTGTATATGAAATTGTCGTATATCGCCCTTAAAAAATGAAAAACAGGGTTCTGCTCCCATTTGCTCTGCAAGTCATACTCGACAAACCCGTCGATTACAATCAGCATCCTTCCGCTGTCAACCTTTGCTTTTTTGCTGTTGACAATTGCATCAGCCTTCATTATGTCGTAGCCAAGCACCCTTACCTTTATGATGTACCTTGCATAGTCGCTTATCCACTTCCATGGCGATATCTGCCATTC
Organism: Candidatus Woesearchaeota archaeon; assembly: GCA_018303655.1. GTDB lineage: Archaea > Nanobdellota > Nanobdellia > Woesearchaeales > GW2011-AR4. The sequence continues at coordinate 68,966 of JAGVXT010000012.1, read as the reverse complement.
TATGAACTTTCCATTAGCGGTGTTCTGCTCAAAATCCTTGTCTTGCCTCTTGTCAAAGCCCATGTGGAATATGAAATTTTCAACCATCTTGAGCAGTTCTGTCACATTAAGGGGCCCGCTGTAGTCTATCTTGTCATGATCAACAATTATTTTTATATGTCCCATGATGCCTCTTTTTTGAAGTTAATGCACGCCGGCCATGTGCCTGAACTCAGAGCCTTCAGATGCCATTTTCAGTCTTTCCTTTATTAAAGCATGAAGCCTCAGCACTATCTTGTACTGCAATTCATCCCACCATACCCCTTCAATTTTTTTCTTTATTATGTATTTGTTGTAAAAGCTCTTAAGATGTGCTAGAAATGCACTCTTTTCCCATACGCCCTCATAGTCTGTTAGACAGTTGCCTAAAATCTGTATCCATATCCTGCCTTTTGCCATCTTTTTCTTTGTTCCGTCTTTCATGATAACTTCTATGTCGTGCATGTCGAAGGTTTCTATTGTGACATTAACAATCCATTCATAAAACTCTTCAACTTTGCGTGTTGCTTTGAACTGATAAAGAACCTCTGCTCCGAAAGGACCGGGTCTTCTGTGCCTTTGCTGGATTTCATAAAACTTGAACTTTTTCTGCCTGAAAAAATCCGCAATTGTCTCGTAAAGGTCCTGCATGTCAAAAATTCCCTTGTATTGTATATATACGGGTGTTGCGCCAGCTTCTGAGAAATGTATAATGTCTTCCGGCTTCATGAATTTTTCCTGAATATAATAATATATAAAGGTTTCTATGCCCAAAATTGTTAGGAAAGATTTATATATAGCCGAACAACAAAGTAATTAGATATTACAAATTGTTTGTTGTCGAGTGACATGCGAGTGAGCTGGGAGATGAGCGAGCGAGAGGCGAGCTCTCGCAACTCACTGCGAACTCGCTCACAACTGACTCTTGCCGACCACAAAAATAAATAGGTTTTGTTGTGGTTGGCAATATAAGTAATTGAATAAAAAATCTCGTAAAAAATGACGCGCTTAACGGGAAAAATGGGCAAATTCTTCATTCTTGCAACTGTCCTCCTTGTATTGGTAAATATCGCATTTGCCGCATCTTTTGATGTGAAAGTCACACCTATAACAGACAAGATTGTAGTGGATGAAGTTGCGGAATTTGACATAGATGTCCAAAACAATCTTGATACAGACGAGGAATACCTGATAAAAAAGGCAGGCTACCCGTTTTGGGACATGTATACCAAGCCATTGCAGAATCCCATCACCTTAAAAGTGCCTGCACAAAGCACATCATCAATAAAGCTTTTTGTTGACCCTTTGTATATCACCTCTGTTGACACATATACTCTTGATATGGGCATTGTTCTTGAGAGCACAGGCCAGGAGCAAAAAGTGCCAATTACAGTTGGAATAAAATCAACAGAGCCTTTGATAGGGGGCTACATACCAACAGTTCTGACCAGCACAAGCATTTCTCCTGAGAAGATTGACCCTAGGGGGGATTTTACAATAACAATTGTGCTGAACAACCAAAATGTTTTGGACTACCCAAATCTCACAATAAAGATTGAAAGCAACCTCTTTAAGGACGAGTTATATGTGCAACTTGGCCCAAAAAAAGACAGGACAATTGAGGTAACAAAAAAACTGGATGATATGACTGTGCCTCAAAAAGACAGGCTGGTTATTGCCATATTCAAGGATGAAAGGCTGATTGTCAGCCCCATTGTAAAGGAATTTGAGGTTATTGAGTATGCGGTTCAGGAAGACCTTCCAAAAGAGCAGTCTTTTTTAAAAATAAGAAAAGGAATAAAGGTTATGTCGAATAACCCCGATTACAAGGGCATCGTAAAAGTTGAAACAACCCCAATCAAAAATCTGTTCATGACAGCTTCTCCAAGAGCCGAGGTAGTAAAGGAAAATGGCAGGAATTATTTGGTATGGGAGGTGGAAGTCGGCCCGGACAAGACAATTTCTATCCGCACAAGTGAAAATTACAGGCCAATTGTTGTTCTTATTTTATTGGTAATCGCTGCAATAGTTTTGTACTTCCTGTTTAGAAGCCCCATCGTAGTGAGCAAAGCAATTGGAAATGTTGGAATGAGCTATGGCGGAATTTCAGAGGCAAAGATTGTTGTAAGGGTCAAGAACAGGAGCCAAAATCAAATAACAGATATTGAGGTTGTGGACAATCTTCCCCATATCGCACATGTTGAAAAGGAGCTTTCAATCGGCTCCATGCAACCCCATGCTATATTGAAGCACCCTAAAAAAGGGATTATGATAAGATGGAACATAGAAACTTTGGAAGCAGGCGATGAAAGGGTATTATCCTACAGGATGAAGTCAAGGCTTCCGATATTGGGAGAGCTTAACCTGCCTGCTGCAAGCGCAAGAACCAAAATTGGAGACAAAGTAATCATAAGCAACTCCAACAGGGCAAGCGTTGGCGGATAATTATTCTGTATTCTTGCGGTATTTCTTTAGAAACTTTTAATAATCAATAAGAAAATAATAGTGAAATGCGAGTGAGCTACTCGCTCACAAGACACTGGGCCTGTGCTGTAATGGATAGCAGACTCGGCTTCGGCTTTGCAATAAGATGAAACCGGGCAGTGGGGGTTCGAATCCCCCCAGGCTCACTACAATTCATATGCTGGTTCTGCCTCTTTGTATTAGCAGAACAACAAAATCGTAAAATCTGAAATTTCCATCCAAGCCGAATGTGTTATCAAGCCTAGATGCGGCAGGCTTCACATATAATTCAGAGTTTTGTATGCTTTTCATTCTTTCATCAAAAAAATTATTTGGTCCTGCCTTTAACCCATCCATAGACAGCAGATTGCTGATGCCATCGGCCACATTGATTGCGTCGATTCTTGCATCCGGTTTTTTTTCTTTCATCATTCTCAGGAGTTTATCCATGGTGTCGCAATCATAACCTGACAAAGATATTTCACTGTCCGGAATCCTGGTTACACCCAAAACCATTTCAAGAACATGTTCTCCTAATGACTTCATTATTTTTTCAGTAATATTTTTTCTCCCAGCGCCTGATTTCTCAATGGCATCGTGATTAAGGCCTGCTGCAATAGTTTCAAAGTCCATGCCCATCAATGCAAGAATATACCCAACCTGATATGGATGAACTATATAAGGAAGCCCGTTTTTTCTTTTGTAGCCTTCATGAGCTTCATAACTTATCCTGGCCGCTTCAGAAACAAGTTTTGCATCAAGAAAAGGATTAACCTTAGTATATTCAGCAACTACTTCCTCAATTAGGAGGCTTATTTCAAAAGGCTTTGCCGGATACTTTTGTTCTTTTGATCCAATACGGCCCAACATTATTTCACTCAATGACAAAATCCTCGTCTCGAGCCCGTCAAAAGACAGCGTTCTCAGGGTTGTCGTTTGTTTCATTGCGAACTTCCCGGATTTATCATGGCTAATTTAAAAAGTTATGCCAATAAAGATAACCAAAAATTAACCTTAATAAAAACCTTTAAATAAACCAATTCTTAAGAAACACCTATGGAACACCCAATCGTTGAAAAAATCCTTAGGGACGGCATTAACTCAGTAAACCTTTCAATGCTTGACGAAAGCGCAAGAAGGGGGATTTTAAGCGATGCTGCGGAAAGGCTGTACAAACAGAACAAGTTTGCGGAAGCCATTGAAATAATGGCCAAGGCAAATGACATCGAGAAACTAACAAAATTGGGCGATTTGTTTTTATCAGAAAGCAAAACAGAGCTTGCAACTCTTTGCTTTATTCCCACAAAGGACAAGCAAAGGCTAAGCAGCGCTGCGGTTCTCTGCATTCAGGCAAAAAGCTACAAATTGGCAGCAAAAGCCTATGAAGCTGCGGACAATACGCAAATGGCTTCTTTCATACAGCAGAATTTTGTAAAATAAGATGATCATTCAAAAAAGATGGGGAGATGCGCGCGAGAACGCTCGCGGGCTCGCGTTCAACTTTGGAGTGGGCACGATTTTCAGCCTTATAGCCGTATATTTTATATATCTGCATTCTAAAGAGAAAGAATGGACTTTGCTGGCTTTGGTATCAAAATGGTACTTAATAATTGCCGGTGGCTTGATGCTGCTGTCATTGGCAGTTATCTTATTTGTTATACTAATTTCTTTGCTGATATTTTTGGTTACAATGATTAAATTTAAAAAAGTTCATAAAAAGCACAAAAATGCCGAATATCTTGATGCAGAATACAAAATAAAAGAATAAGATGGTTAATAAAAAAACACAGAACACAATATTGATAATTTTAGGAGTATTGATGCTGACAGGAGGCGTGATTTACTACTTTAACTACAGCCTGAATCTTGTCAGGCAGGACTACGGCACAAAGATACTTGAGTTAAATGAGCAATTTACACAAAATTTGCAAGATTTAAAAAATCAGATATCGCTTTTGGGCTCCAATCTTTCGTCGCAGATTGGGCTGGTTGATATGGGCCTTCAAAACTTCAAGACCCAGAACCAGATAGAGATAAACACCCTGTCCAATTTAATTGACCAGATAGAGCAGCAGAGCAATATAAAATTAAATGAATTAAAGGACGAGCTAAAAAACATCAGGATAAAAAGCGCTGATTTCTCGGCAATTGTGGAGGATGTATTGCAGTCCACGGTTAGCATAAAGACAAATGTCGGCCAGGGCTCTGGCGCGATAATCGACACTAAAGGTTATATTGTGACAAATGTCCATGTAATAAGCGGCGCATCAATCGTAAAGGCAGTTACATACGCCGGCAAGACATATGGTGTGAATGTGCTTGTTGGCTACGACTCCGCTGCTGACATAGCTGTGCTGAAGATTGAAGCGCCTGATTTGAAGGCATTTAACTTTGGCAACTCAGATGATGTCAAGATTGGGGAGAAAGTCATTGCAGCAGGCAACCCCGCTGGATTGGCATTTACTGTAACAGAGGGCATTGTAAGCGCATTCAGGACATTTAATGGAATAAACTACATTCAAACTGATGTTCCAATCAACCCAGGCAATTCCGGAGGCCCATTGATCAATACAAAAGGCGAGATAATCGGCGTCAACAATTTCAAGGCTGGGGGATTTGAAGGGCTGGGGTTTGCAATATCATCCAATAAAGTAAAGCAAGTCGTCAATAAAATTATAAGCGATTACGAAGCGGCGCAAAACCAATAACTTTAAATATTTGCTATTTTAAGAATAACAAGATGGTGAAAATAAAAGAGGTGAAGACAGCTAAATCTCCGCAATGGTTCTATTATGTTTCTATTTTGGCTGCATTCCTGTTTACAATGTACATATCAATTTATTCCGCGATACATTTTGAGAACATAATGTATATGAACATTGTTGTGGTTTTCTTGTTTATAACAATCATTTCTTTCTTCTTGATTTCTGGGGTTTATTTTCATGCCGAGAAAGTGGGCTACCATACTTTGGCTCCTTTGCTGTTTTTTGCAGGTATGGCAGGCCTTGTTATTTATGCGTATAAGGCAGTGGATGCGACAGATGTAGTAAGGTACTCAATCACCTATACAATCATTGTAGTGGGTACTTCATTGTTCATCCTGCTGCCAAAGAAAAAAATAACCAGTAAAAATCTAATCCAAGGAATGGCAGGTAAAACACCCAAAAACGCAAATAAACATTAATAAAAAAGATGGAAGGGTTGCTTGAGGCATTTATCGCTTTATTTGTCATAATGGACCCGATAGGGAATCTTCCAATATTGATCAGCCTGACAAAGGGCATGCCTATAAAGGAAATCAAAAGGAACGTTGACGGGTCGGTCTTTGTTGCTGGCGTGCTTCTTTTCATTTTCCTGTTCTTTGGGGTGCAGGTATTTAATTTCTTTGGAATAGACCTTGACAGCTTTCAGATCGCAGGCGGCATTATTTTGTTGATAATGGGCATATTGTACGTTTTTGGCACGTCCCTTAAATATGTGAAATCACATGGATTCAATTTAAGCGTTCCTGTCGGAACGCCGCTGCTTACAGGGCCCGGGGTTATCACCATAACCATAATTCTAGTTAAAGAAAGTGGCATTTTAGTGACAGTTATTGCAGCATTTTTGACTTTGCTGGCAACATGGATTATATTAATTAATTCGTCAAGATTGTACAAAATACTGGGCGAGCAGTGGACCAGCGCCATATCAAGAATCATGGGCATTATATTGGCGGCAGTTGCCGTCAAATTCATAACAGGGGGTATTTTGAATATTATCGGGCCTTTGTTATAAATTTCAATAAGCTTTTTATTGTCTTGTCAATCGCTTTCTTTTGGGGCTGTAGTACAGTTGGCAGTATCCGGGGTTCGGGGCCTCGTGACCGGAGTTCGAATAATTTATTATTTTCGAAAGTCTCCGCAGCCCCATTTTTAAAACTAATCAAAATCTGAGCTGTAAAGTTAAAGGGAGCTAAATGCTCACTTTTTCTTCCAAAGGAATCCTGCTTTGCTTTCCAATCTTTCAATTTTATTCTCTGATTGAAGTTCCATTAAAACCCTATAGAGAGCATGCCAATTGATTACCTTGTCTGCTTTCTTTTGTAAATCTTCTAGAATTTCATTTGTACTTTTTATCTCTGTTTTTGAGAGAATAGATAAAATCATTTCTTTGTATTTGCTCATACAAAGATTTGGACTAAAACCTTTATAGCACAATATCCAAAGGTTTGTGCCAAAGCTTTCGAAAGCTTTTTAAATAGGTTCCCATTATATTTATTATCATGAACAATAAATTGATTGCACCAATAATAATTATAGTAATTTTAGTTGGACTTGTAACTTCAGTTTTAGCGATTACTAATTATGGGGTAGTGCAGAATGATAAAGTAACTGCGAAAGATGTTGTTTATGGTAGTTCATCAGACCTTCCTTATGTTGCTTCTTCGTTCAAAATATATAAAGGTTGGAATTTAATTCCTTCGCCTGGTCAAGGCATTCAAGCCCCTGCTCGAAGTCCTGATAATTATTTTGGCTATTCTAGTGAGATGGGTTGTGGAAATAAGAGAAATGACTTTTCAGGTTATCAAATAAAATATGGTTATATTTATGTTCCAGGAGAAGGATATATTGGTGGCAAAATAGATTACAATAGTAATGGTTTTGAGAGTTCTGTTCAACAAAAAGCAGACAATGCCATAAGAAATTATTATTTGTCTTCTGAAATGGGTGGAAATGATGGAATTTGGTCAGTCTATACAACTTCTCGTTGGGTTTATTCAGATATGGAGTGCCAGTATCCCCTAGCACAATTAGAGGTTAGAGATGTTGATAAAATCTATTCTGATGGTTTAAAGAAAACAAAATTATCTCAGGGCTGGAATTTAATTTTTCTTTCAGCCGGATTTTATGATAAAACTCTTAATGAAGTTGTTGGTGATTGTAAAATTACTAGTGTAAATCAATGGGACCCTATAAATCAAAAGTGGCAATATACCTCTTCTGAAGCCCAAGAACAAGCTAACCAACTATTAAATACAAAGATAGACATAAATTATTTATACATGCCTTTGGCAGTTAAGGTGTCCGCCACTTGTACACTTGGTCAAAGCATTACAACGCCTCCAACAATACCAAATTAAAATGATAAAAAACAAAAAAGGGATGAGCGCATGGATTTGGATTTTAATAATTCTAATTTTAATCGGAGTAGGAATTGGAATTTATTTCTGGCTAACTGGAGATTCTTCTTCTATTGCTAATGGTGGAGGTTCAATACCCCAACCTCCTGCATTACCTACTGGATAAATGGATCAACCCTAGCCATCTATTTTCTCCTAAGTTTAACTCCTGTCCCGCTCTATTGCATGGAACTTATTATGTTGAATAACTAAGGCATTCATTAAAATTGGAGCAGACCACAATGCCTTAATCCCTCGAAAATCATCTACTCTGTCTTTAATTTTCATAAAGACTGTTTCTATTCTGTAATTGTGGATTTTAGTAACACTCGCATTTTGTATTTTATGCTCAACTGTTAGACTGCCAATCTTATTGGAATAGAAGAGCTTTCTAAATGCTCTCGGATAGAAAACTCCGCCATCAGTCTGAATGAATTTAGGTTTTCCTTTCTGAATTGACTTAAATAAGAATTTTTGTGCTTCTATTGGATTACCTGATAAACTATAATGAACTCCTGTAATTAATCTAGTATCCCAATCAAGACAACACCAAAATCTATCATCTCTACCTTCACAATCAATTAAAGTTTCATCTGCATAAAAGCTACTTCCCATATTGTATTGTAGTTTATCAACAAATTTACTGACTTTTAGAGTATATCTTCTTACCCAATCAAGAATACTTATGTGGCTTATTTTGGTGTTTAAATGTCTGCTTAATTGATTTCTCATCTTTCTGCTTGATAAATTAGAAATATACATATCAATTGACATTGTAATAATTTTTTCATTGTTTCTCATTCTGTAAAAGCCATCATCTACGACAAATCGATAATTACAAATTTTACATCTATATCTCTGGATTTTTCCTCTTTTTTCTGTTGTTCTTAATCCATCTTTCTTAATGTTCTTCTCTTTGCAATGCGGGCAAATCATTTCTTTCATAATATAATTAGGTACCTACTCTTTATATATCTTTCGGTACCTAAGTTACTATTCGCTAGTTGGTACCTAAAGATTTAAATAGAAGTGATTATTTTTTATTTTATGAAGTTACAAAAACAACTTTCTAGAAAAGTGGGAAATATAGAATATGCTAAATGGGTTATTGTTATACCGCCTGAAACAATTAAAGAACTTGAATGGAAAGAAGGACAAGATTTAGAAACAGAAATTAAAGACAAAAAACTAACTATTAGGAAAAGTTAATTTTTTTTGAGCAAAATAACACCCGTTTACTTTACAGCTCATCAAAATCTTTATAAACAAAATAAAAGCATTTCCTTATCATGGAACAGAAAGACGGAAAAGATGAGCAGCTTGGCTTATCGGTAAAAAAATCAGAGGACTTTAATGAATGGTACAACCAAGTTGTGCTGAAGGCAGACATGATGGACTACAGCTCCGTGTCTGGGTGCATCATTTTCAAGCCAAATTCTTATTCAATCTGGGAGAAAATTAAGAATATCTTCAATGACAAGATAAAGAGGTCCGGGCATAAAAACTGCTATTTCCCAATGTTTATTCCTGAAAGCCTGCTGAAAAAGGAGGCAGAGCATGTTGAAGGCTTTAATCCGGAGGTTGCATGGGTCACAAAAGCCGGCAATACAGAATTGAATGAAAGGCTAGCCATAAGACCTACTTCAGAAACTATAATGTACGAAAGCTATGCAAAATGGATACGCTCATGGAGGGACCTGCCTTTATTGCTGAATCAATGGAATTCTGTTGTAAGGTGGGAGTTCAAGCACGCAAAGCCGTTCTTAAGAACGAGAGAGTTTTTATGGCAGGAAGGGCATACTGTGCATGCAACCAAGGAGGATGCAGAAAAGGAAGTGATGCAGCAGCTGTTTGAGTATGTTGACTTAATTGAAAATTTCATGGCAATTCCGGTAATTGCAGGCAAGAAAACCAACAAGGAGAAGTTTGCAGGCGCTGACTATACAACAACCGTTGAGGCTTTCATGCCTGACGGCAAGGCTTTGCAGATGGGCACATCACATTTGCTCGGGCAGAATTTCTCAAAGGTTTTCGGCATTAAATTCCTTGACAAGGATGAAAAAGAGAAATTTGCATGGCAGACATCCTGGGGGCTAAGCACAAGGACAATAGGAGCGATTGTCATGGTGCATGGGGATGACAAGGGGTTGATAATGCCGCCAAGAATAGCTCCAGTGCATGTGGTTGTTGTTCCGATTGTCTTCAGGGAAAACAAAGAATCAATAATAACAAAAGCCAAGGAAATTGCAAAAAAATTAAAATTAAAAAACCATGCTGTTGAGCTTGACGACAGGGATGGATATACACCAGGATGGAAATTTAATGAGTGGGAATTAAAGGGCGTGCCATTGAGAATTGAAATCGGCCCAAAAGATGTCGAGGCTGACCAGCTTGTATTGGTAAGAAGGGACACAAACGAAAAAATCACAATCAAAACAAAGGATTTGGAGAAAAAAGTTGAGCATACATTGAATGACATACAGGACAGCTTATTGAACAAGGCAAAGGAATATCTGGCGAAAAGCATTGTTGAAGTCCACAATTTCAATGATTTTTTGAATGCAATCAAAAGCAAGAAAATGGCCAAGGCACTGTTCTGCGGCCAGGATGAATGCGAGACTAACATAAAAGACAAGGCAGAAGGGGCGACATGCAGGTGCATACCGTTCGAGCAGAAATCGGCGCATGGAAAATGCATTCAATGCAATGCAGAAGCCAAGTCATGGGCTGTGTTCGGGAAAGGGTATTGAAATAAAAACAGCAAAGATTTATATATTAGTTTTATTATTGGTCAATGTATGAAATTAACCATTGTTTTGGAACCGCAAGAAGAAGGGGGTTTTACTGCATACGTGCCTTCTTTGCCTGGCTGTATCTCACAAGGCGACACTAAAGAAGAAGCTATTAAGAATATTAAGGAGGCTATTGAATTATATTTAGAGGCAGACACAAACGAGCTTATTGATTTTAGTGGTGAGAAAGTTGTTGTTTCAGTATGAAGCTTCCCCTCATTTCTGGAATTAAAGTTATTAAGCGGTTAAAGAGAGCTGGTTTTATTGCTACAAGACAGAAAGGGTCACATGTAAGGCTCGAAAAATATGTTGGTAATAAAACTATCAAGATTACAGTTCCACTACATTCTGAATTGAAGAAAGGCACGTTAAGCAGGATAATAAAAGATGCAGGCTTGACATTGGAAGAATTTGAAGAGTCAAAATGAATTATGGGCTTTGTTCGGGAAAGGGTATTGAATAATAAAATTCCATTACTTTAAAACAAGATTCTGCAAAAGATACATCAATTTCTTCAAATTTAAGATTACTGAAAGGCAGAAGAACTCAAGAATATGCGGAAGGTGCAAGATTGATTATCATAAAGTTGTGGTTTGAGATTAACAAAAGAATTAAAAATACACACAGTATACTTTGTCTATGAAATTACAAGTGCTGTTTGAAGAAAGAACGAACAAAGAAACAATTGACCATCTGTTAGAAGGTGTATCACGAGTTGTTCCTGTTAGTTTAAGTTTATCCGTGTTGGGAGAAAGATATTCTAAGGGGGGTGGGTGGATGTATAATTTAAGACATTTAGGCACAAAATTATCACCAAGCGGATTAGATGAATATTTACTTATTTTTACACATACACCCTTTTCTTATTCTGGTGGTGGTAAGTCATCAGTATTCGAATGGATTGGAAAACAAGAAGGGAGTACTCGCTATGCAGGACTATGTGATAATGAAGATAGAATTATTGTTGTAGGTGGACTAAATTCTCGTAACGATGGGAATGTTGTGATAGCAAGTCATGAAATAGCCCATGCAATATTAAAACATCCTGCAACTTGGAACTTTTCTGAAATTCATTGTGAGAATTATGTTGGTAATAAGAGATGCATAATGAATAATACAGACACTCCAGAAACTTTTGAAGAAGTATCTTTAAGTTTTTGTCAACCTTGTACTGATTCGCTAAAAGAAAAGGCCAAAGATTCTCCCCAGAGTTTCTAATCAAATGATGTTTAATAAATAACATAAAAAATAGAAAAAATTTTACTTGAACTGAAAGTCATCGTTGTCCAAGTAACTAATCCAAATCTTTGAAGCTTTCGGCAATCAAGCCACTGACATCAATCCTTGCAGCTTTATTGGGAATTGTATTTGTGGAAATCACATTTATTTTCGCCTTTTTTAATTTTGAAAGCGCATCATTAACAAAAATTCCATGAACGCATATGCAATAAATCTTCTTTGCGCCTAACCTTCTCAATATTTTTGCAGTTTCCAGAATTGTATTGCCCGTGCTTATTATGTCATCGACAATAACGGCATTCTTATTTCTTAAATTAATTTTTTTATTTAATTTGATTTCAACATGATGAGATGAATATCTTTTTTTGTTTAATATCATTGATTCCGCATCAATCATCTCGGCAACATTTTTCGCCCACTTGTAGCTTTCTTCGTCAGGGCCTATAATGGCTGGGTTTTTGATGTGTTTTCTGATGTAGGCTGCAATCAGACCGTTTGCCGTCAGTTTTTTTGATTTTATTTTGAAAATATGCCCTAGTTTATTTTTCCTGTGCAGATGAGGGTCCATCAAATAAACAGCATCAAAGTATTTGCCGATTAATCCTGTAACGATTAGCTGGCTTACTGCCTCGCCTTTATGGAATCTCTTGTCCTGCCTCATATAAGGAAAATAAGGCGCAACTAAAATGACTTTTTTTGCCCCTAATTCTTTGGCAGTTTTGGCTGCAAGAATCACTTCAATAATGCAGTCGCTGATATTTTTATAGAAAGATTGTATTAAAGCTATGCTTTTATTCTTTAACTCCGGCTCAAATCTAACGCGAAGCTCGTCGTCGGGAAATTTATCAACATGAAGTATGGAATGATTAATCCCTGACTTTTTTGCTATCAAAGAGTCAAGATGCTTTCCGTGCGAACAGCTGACAATTAGCATATAATCCCCTTTTCAAAACTCGCTTATAAACCTTTTGAGAAAATTGCTTAATTCAACCGCTATTGCAAGAGCCCCGTTTTCAGCGTTTCTTTTGTCATTTGCAAAGGCAACAATTAAAACGTCGCCATTTCTGAAATCAAAGCTCTTTTCCAGCTCTTTGTAGTCCTGCTCATAGTCCGATTCAGGTGCATACAATCTGTTCTCAAACTTGAGGATAAGCGCGCCGTCAGCGCCATTTTTAACAGCAATGTCCCTCAGCTTGTACAATTCCTTCAAGTTTGATGCATTCCTGACAATAACGCCGATTTTCTTGAAATCAGGGTAAAGATGGCGCATTGCAACATTTCTTGGCGTGCTTAAAATTTCATAAATTTGGTTTAATATCTCCTCGCCTCTTTTGCTTAAAAAATGCCCTTTTTTGGTTGAATCCAGCAATTTTTTTGATTTTAATATTTCAAGGACTGTTCTTACTGTTCCCTCTCCAAGCTCCAGGTCTTTTGCGATTTCCTGCCTTCCCGTGTTTTTTTGGAACCTAAGAAAACAGCGCAGGATGTCAATTTTTGTGAAATTAGGGATGTTGCCAACCATAAGAAAATTGGTTTGAACAAGATTTATAAACTTTCTGCTGGTTGCAAAATTGCAATGGAAATGCTAAGTTTTGCTTTGCTGCTTGTTGTAAGCTTTTTTTTAGCCATAATGGGCACAATGATAGGCATGGCAATGCTCATACTTCTTCCTGTGATGCTTTTTTTGGGAATTCCGGTTCACACAGCTGTTGCCACAGGAAGGTTTTCAATGGTGGGGATAAATCTTGGCAATATAACCAAATTTTCAAAGAATGAGAAATTGAGGCCAAGGTATTTTATGGCATTTGCCATAGCGGGAGTTATCGGCTCATTAATAGGGGCATCGTTTCTTACAAGCTTCAATGAGAAGGCATTAAAGACAGCAATAGGCATTTTCATGATAATTGTATCGATTTTTGTACTGTTTGAAGACTTCGTAAAGCCAAAAAAACTGCATGAAAAAATAACCTTAAAGCATCATGCATTGAGCGCTCTGAGCGGCATATTCATAGGAAGCTACATAGGGGTTCTTGGAGGCGGAGGAGCAACATTAGTTATTTTGCTTCTTGTTATGATTTACGGGCTTAGCTTTCACGATGCTGTTGCCAACCAAAAGGCAGTTACCCTTCCTGTTTCCATAATTGCAACATTGGTTTTTGTGTATCAAGGCATTATTGACTATAGGCTGGGCATACCTCTGTTTATAGTGAATGTTATTGGCGGCTGGATAGGGGCAAGCCTCATACTGAAGTTCAGCGGGGCATGGCTCAAGAGGATAATTGTGCCAATAAGCATAGTGCTGGGAGTAGGGCTCATTTTTCTGTAACGTTACCATTTAAAAATAGTAAAATTTAAATACTACGGGCTTTTTGCACAGCCCAGGTGGTTAAAATAAGGATTAAGTTATTATTGATTTGTTTGGTTGTGTTTGTACTTTTGATGAGCGCAGCTTATGCCCAATCCAAGCTTATATTCTCCGATGTTGATGTAAAGGTAGGCAGCCAGACATCCAAAAATCTTGATGATGGCGACACAATCAATGACGAGGCAGAGCCCGGCGATGCAGTTGAATTCAGGGTAGAAGTAAAAAATAATTTCACAAACGCTGAAGACCTGGACATTGAGGGCATAACCGTTGAGGTGACAGTTGAGGGCATAGATGACGGCGATGATTTGGATGATGAGTCCACGGATTTTGACTTAAGGGCAGACAGGGACAAGAGAGTCAATATAGAATTCCATGTTCCGATAGAGGTTGAAGAAGACACATTCGACGTGCTTATTCATGCTGAGGGAGAAGACGAAAACGGCACAGACCATGAGGCAGATATGAGGTTAAGGCTTGAGGTGGACAAAGAAAGCCACAAGATTATGATAACAAGGAACACATTAAACCCTGCAGAGATATCCTGCAGCAGAAAGAACGTGCAGGCTGGACTGACTGCAATAAACATCGGCAATGAGGATGAGGAAGATGTCACGATCAGCATGTCAAACTCTGATCTTGGCATTGATATAGAGCAGGCAGTGTCTGAGCTGACCGCAGAGCCAAACGAGGATGAAAGCAGGTTTTCAAATTCATATTCATTTAACGTGCCTAATGATGCGGAAGCAGGCAGCTATCCGATACTCTTTAGGGTGCTGTATGACGAGGACAAGAAAAAGGCAGAGGAAACAGCAACTTTGACAGTAAACGATTGCGCAACAGCAGCAGCTAAGAGCACAACTTCGTCAACAAGCTCAACAAGTGAAGAGGGCGAAGATGTCACAGTCATAACTCCAACAACAGGCAGCACCACAACAACAGTTGTTGAGGAAGCCCCTGAAGGCGCAACAATATCTCAGGAAGGCTTTTTCAGGAGCAACGCATTTGTAACAGGAATCATAATTGCAGAAGTAGTTGCCGTGATTGTGGGCATTGTGCTTGTTGTCAGCCTGTTCAGGAGAAGGGGATAAAACTTAAAAATATTTCTTATAGTCCTATTATGTTTAAAAATGTCACCTGATAATAAACATTTAATATTGAAAAGAATAAAAGCAGGCAGCGCAAACAGGTACGGCGATGTTATAGACACGCGCGTCACAAAAATTCTCGAGAAGGCCATGCCCACACAGCATAATGCACAAGAATTTGCGCAAATGAGGCTCACTGCCCAAGCGGATTATATTGTAGCTGAAGTGTTAGCCGGATATTTTAAAGTTAGAACAAGAGGAACACGATTTCCTATAAAAAATGGGCAATGGGTTTTTCTATATGAAGGTGATAGGATAAATATTCCACCAGACGGCACTTACGAAGTACAGCCGCAAAATATATAACCCCTCTAAAGTAGTTACAGAATAGAAACCTTTAAATACAGATAATTAATACTTCTAGCCAAGAATGCAACAGGAAAAACAATTTTTGCTGGATTTGAAGAAGCACTTTAGATTGAATATTTACGAAGTGAAGATATGGACGGCTTTGCTAAGCAGGGGAATCGCTTCTGCAGGCGAGCTTGCTGACATTTCCGGAGTTCCAAGAAGCAGGTGCTATGATGTTCTTGAATCTTTGGAGAAAAAAGGATTTATAATTATGAAGATAGGAAAGCCGATAAAATATCTTGCTGTAAGGCCGGATGTCATACTTGACAGGGTCAAGAAAAACATTAGGGAAGAGGCTGATGAGCTGACATCACAGTTTGAAAGCATAAAGGACACAGACGAGTTCAAGGAGCTGGAGCTGCTGCACAAGACAGGAGTTCAGCATGTAGACATCTCAAGCATATCCAAATCAATTGTAGGAAGAACAGGAATCAACAGGTACATCAAGGACATGCTGTCAAAAGCAAAATCTAGTGTTGTTGTTGTGTTAGCCCAAGAGCAGGCTGAAAGGAGCGTTAAACTGCTGAAAAATTTCATCCCTGGATTTTCAAAAAATGGGATAAAGGCAAGGCTTTACACTGCCCAAAACAAGCCCCTTGCCAAGAAGCTGCAAAATGTCGAGCACGTTGAGTACAATGCAAATTCAAGCTTTGTGACAATCGACGGAAAAGAAATGCTTTTCATAGTTTCCAACCAGAATGTTGCCCCTGATTATGAGGTTGCAGTCTGGATAATCAGCCCTTTCTTTGTGAATGCTGTGAATGTTTTGTTTGAGGAAAGCTTGAAATAACTTTTTATAAATGGCTAAATCTATTTTGGCTGTGGATGATGAACATTATATCTTGGACTTGTTTAGGGTTTGTTTTAGAGATTCAGGATACGAACTGATTACAGACTTTGATCCCGTAAATGCATTTCATGTTGCCGACCAAAGAGCTCGAAGCGGGAATTCAATTGATTTGTTGATTACTGATTTGCAAATGCCATCTTTAGGTGGTCTTGATTTAATCAGAAATGTGCGAGTGGTAAGCCCTAATACAAAATTTATGCTCCAAAGCGGTCGTGAAGAAGCAGAAGTTATGCGACTTATAGCCGCATTAAGAAATGAAGGCATTGAAGTGACTTACCTTCCACCACGCTATCTATTTGACACTGGTAAATTTATAGGCGCAGTCAAATCAACTTTAGGGGAATAATCTCTCAATAAATCAATTTTTCCAAAACATTTAAATACTACCTTAAATATCATAAATATTAAGAAATTCTTCCAGTTTTGAAAATGGATAACAAGGAAACTACAACAGGCACGACAACTTTAGGATTAGTTTGCAAGGACGGATTAGTCTTGGCTGCAGACAAAAGGGCAACTTCGGGCTACTTGATAGCATGGAAAAAGTTTGACAAAATAATGCAGGTGACAAACAACATAGCGGTTACAGTTGCAGGCACAGTTTCAGATGTGCAGCTGTTGACAAAATACCTCAAGGCAGAGCTTAAATTAAAAGACATAAGGACAGGCAGAGAAACAAGCGTGAAGGAAGCTGCAAATTTATTGGCAAACTTTGTCTACAGCAATATAAGAAAGCTGAGCTTAATACCTGGCATTTCCCATTTCATTGTAGGGGGAAAGGACTCAAGCGGATTTCATCTTTATGACTTGAGCCCTGACGGCTCAATTGTGGAAGTTGATGATTACATATCTTCAGGCTCCGGCTCTGTAATGGTGTTTGGAGTTTTGGAAACAATGTACAAGAAAGGATTAAGTGTTGATGAAGGAGTTAAGCTGGCTGCAAAGTGCGTAAATGCAGCTGTGCAAAGGGACATAGCATCAGGAAACGGCATAGACATCATCACAATAACAAAAGACGGCATTAAAAAAGTATTTTCCAAGGAATTGGAGATGAGGATTGAATTATAGCTTTTCTGAAAAATATTAAATAAAACTTTGCTTGAATTTTATATAAACCGTTAAAATAAAATTTGATTAAAAAATACGAGAGCGACTTTTGACAGCAAGGTGTTGAAAGTATCAAAAACCTTTGGTTTTTGGGACTTCCGAAAATGCTTTGCATTTTCGATAGTAAACCGCTTTTGATGCATAGGCGAGCAGGTAGATAAGCGAGCGAAAGAGTTGTTTGCGAGCACGAGTTGAACGCGAGCTTGCTTGTAAGATAAGCGAGCGAAAGCAAGCTTTCGCATTCCACTCTCGCAAGCATCTCAAACTCGCGTGCATCTCGAGCTTTCGCATCTCACCGGCGAGCCTGGATATTGTCGCGAAGCGACGGATTTAATTATAACAAAAAACTAAATAAAAATCTTAATCGAAATTAAATAAAATTCTAAAATGGGAGACATTGTAAAGGAAATTCTGAAGAGCCTGCCTGAGAACAAGATAAGCGACGTGAATTTTGAGGGCGCTAACATAGTCCTCTACACAAAAGACAAGGACTTTTTCCTGAACAACAACGGGATTATAAAGAGAATTGTGGACAATATCAAGAAGAGGGTTGAATTAAGGCCGGACCCGAGCATTACAATGGAATTGGAGGAGGCTGAAAAGATAATAAGGGCTATAGTCCCGGAGGAAGCGGGAGTTGACCAGGTCATTTTTGACTCTCAAAGAAGCAGGGTGATAGTTGAGGCTGACAAGCCAGGCCTTGCAATAGGCAAGCAGGGCTCGATTTTGAGGGACATAAGGATGCAGACATTGTGGGTGCCGCTGATAAGGAGAAAGCCCGCAATAAGGTCAAAACTGATTGAAAACATAAGGGCTGTTTTGTACCAGAACAGCGATTACAGGAGAAAATTTCTTGACAAGGTCGGCCACAGGATTTATGATGGTTGGAGGAGGGAAAAGAAGCATGAATGGATAAGGTTGACCTACCTTGGAAGCGGGCGCCAAGTTGGAAGAAGCTGCATTTTTTTGCAGACTCCTGAATCAAGGGTTTTGCTGGACTGCGGGATTAATGTTGCATCAGACGAAAAGCCGTACCCTTATCTTGACGCTCCTGAATTCAACATTAACGATCTTGACGCTGTCATACTAAGCCACGCGCATATTGACCATTGCGGGTTTATACCTTACCTTTTCAAATACGGGTACAGGGGGCCTGTGTACTGCACAGAGCCTACGAGAGA
Organism: Candidatus Woesearchaeota archaeon; assembly: GCA_018303655.1. GTDB lineage: Archaea > Nanobdellota > Nanobdellia > Woesearchaeales > GW2011-AR4. The sequence goes on along the minus strand of JAGVXT010000012.1, from coordinate 50,291 downwards.
TGTTTCTGCTTTGCTTTTGCTTGACTACATAAAAATACAAAGAGCAGACGGCACTGATCCAATATTCACGTCAGAAGAAATCAAGGAAATGGTCAAGCACACAATAACTCTTGAATATGATGAAGTCAGCGATGTAACTCCTGATGTGAGGATAACCATGCATAATGCAGGGCATATTCTGGGAAGCGCAATGGTGCATTTGCATGTTGGCAACGGGCTGCATAACATATTGTATTCCGGCGACCAGAAGTATGGAAGGACATTATTGCTTGAGCCGGCTGTCACAATGTTCCCAAGGCTTGAAACTTTGATGCTTGAAGCAACATACGGCGGCAAGGACAACATAATGCCACATCGCCAGGAAACTGATGAGGAGCTAATGAAAGTTATACAAGAGACAACTGGAAGGGGAGGAAAGGTTTTGATACCCACTCTTGGGGTCGGAAGGGCGCAAGAGGTCATGCTTGCAATCGAGCAGATGGCAAGGGAAGGAAGGATGGCGCCCGTTCCTGTATACATAGATGGAATGGTCTGGGATGTTACTGCAATCCATACAGCCTATCCTGAATATCTTAATAATTCAGTCAGAAAGCTTATTTTCCACAAGGACCAGAACCCGTTTTTGCACGAGATTTTTAAAAGAGTAGGCTCGCAAAAGGAAAGGATGGACATCATTGAAAACACAGGGCCCTGCGTGATTTTGGCAACATCAGGGATGCTTACCGGAGGCCCTTCTGTAGAATATTTGAAGCATTTGTGCGACAATCCGAAGAATTCAATAGGCTTTGTAAATTACCAAGGCGACGGCTCTTTGGGGAGAAGGATGCAGATGGGCGAGCGTGAATTCACATTTTCAGATGGGGGCAAGCAGGAAATGCTGCAGATTAAGATGAAAGTGCACACTGTGGAAGGGTTTTCGGGCCACTCCTCAAGAAACCAGCTGATGAACTTTGTTGCAAAATGCGAGCCTCGCCCGAAAAAAGTGATTGTCAACCACGGTGAAAACTCAAGATGCCTTGACTTGGCAAGCTCGATACACAAGGGCTTCAGGATAGAGACAGTTGCTCCAAGGAACCTGGAAACTGTTAGGGTGAAGTAAAATATTGTAGAAAGTTCATTAAACCTGTGTTACATGTTCGTTCGTGCCGCTTCTTCATTATGGTTTTTCCTTTCAGGTCGTGGAAGAACTTTCGTATAATTTGAAAATTTATACGCAGGTCTTAAACTAGGATTAAATGCAATTCGAAAACCCGCTTATCGTTGATACTAAAACGTAAATCCCCTTTGTTGTCGCCTACGTTAAACCCCATAACAAAATTTATTTTATAACTAGAACTTTTGACTCAATGTAGTCTATGCCTAACTTTGTGATAATTGCTCCATCATTATTAAGTTGAATTAATCTTTCTATGTTTAACCTACTAAGATTAGTAGTAACATAAGATTTATTTTTTGGCTTTAAAAGTAAATTTAATTGAGCCACACTAATTCTACTTGAATATTTGTATAACACCACCAATAATTCGTCCTTAAAACTTAAATCAGAAGTGAGTACTTTAATCTCATTCTTTTCAAATTCTTCTATTATGGGTATTTGTTTTGAATTTATTGATTCTAGTAATCTATAGATTAAATTGACATCCATACCTTTGATAATTATTAAAAATTGTGAAATTGTCCAGTTACATGCAGATAAAACATATTCTGCATCAATCTTATCAGGTAAAGCATCCTTCATATGAGTAACTCTTTTTTTATTTCTTATTGAATATATAGTCTTTAAAACATTGGGAATAACAAGGGCCAATTGCTCATCGTTTGAATTTTTCTTTGGTTTTGAAGTGATTTCATTAAACACTGCTTCAAAATGTAACTCATTTAGATTTACAATGCTAGAGTCTAATTGATTTTTTATAGCGGCTAAAGAACATTCTGCAAATCTTGCTCCGTGAAGAATTGTTTTTTCAATATCATTATAGTAATGATATTTTTTTACATTTATATACTCAGCTATAAGCTTATCCGTGATAACTGGGTCTATTTTTTCTGAAAGAATTTGTTTTATTTCATTCATTTTTAAGTTCCAGCTTTTTAACTTCTTCCTCGCCAGTTCTTGTTAGCACATACCCTTTCCCAGATTTAGGTTTTTCATTTGACTCCATAATAAAACCCTTGCTGATGTTTTTACTAATTTTATCAGGAATGTTGGGTGGTTGTTTTTCCTTTGCCTTAAAATAACAATCTTGAATATTTTTTGTGATGAAATAATTTTGCCCTTCTTGTTTCTCAAGAAATGAGGCAAATATTAGGGTCCTATCTATTTCGTTATTTATCTTAAATCGTTTACAATGTTCAACAATAGATTCTGATTTTTTAACTTGCTGGTGTTGTCCGGAAGTCAATGTATGGCTTTCTTTAGTAACAGGAGGCATTATTTTACCCAACAGCTCATTATAAGCCAACTCAAATGCTTTTACTTTTAGTGACTCATCTTTTATATTATCAGCAACTAGTTTTTCAGCTTGTTTTAATATTTCCCCTATCTCTTCTTTATTCATTTTATGCCACCATTCCCTTTATCAGTTCGACTCCTTGGGTTACACCCGGATTTGTAATCCTGTAAGAAGTGCTCTTACTACCTTTACTCCCCTTCATTATTATAAAATTCTCAAAGCCTTTAAGGTTAGTGGATAAATTTACCAATGATCTGATACCTAAATCTTCTAGTGTTTTTTTAAGTTCTGGTACATTAATCTCCCTTTCGTTTTTTATATAATGTTTCGCAGTAAGCAAAATTAAAGTAGCATTTCTTTGCTTTTTGCTGTCAGTATTACCAGGAATGGCCCCTATAATTCGAATTGACTCCCCATCTAAATCAAAAATATTTGTTATTTGTTGTTCTGTAACGTTTGTTGCATTAAGAAAATTGTACAGCTTGTCGTTCGTAACCTTATTTTGAGTTTGAATCGGCTGGCTATCAGTTTGTAGTATTGGCACTAGTTGATTATTTCCACTAATCAAATTATTTAATACAACCTCGAAAGCTTTCTCTTTAAGCTTAGGGTCAATTACATCTTCAACTGCTTGCTGAGCAAGTTTAATTTTTTCTTTTAATTCATCTATCATTTAAAACCACCTTAGATATATGGTAAGGATATTTTATATATAAATGTATGCTTTTGCTGAATTTATAGACGAGATATTAAAATTAAATAATTAGTTCAATATAACTATTATTTTCTATGATGTATACTCCTTATTTAAAAATCTATTCATTTTATAGTCTTAAGTTAGATATTTAAGTGAGTTATCAACATTTTAAATATTGATTATTTATACTTATTATTAGAAATTTTGATATATAAATGCTTAATATATCTGTTTTATATAATAATAGTTTTACTGAATTTATTAATATCTATCTATTATATGTTTAATACAACTATTTGAATTTTTCTTCACATCATGCTCCCAAAATCGTAAAACTTTCCACCCATCTTTTCTCAGCAGTTTATTATACTTTTTCGCTCTGTCGATGTTTTTCTGTATTTTCTTCTGCCAGTACTTTCTAGGCGGAACTTTGCCTAGTTTTTTCCAATTGTAGCCATGCCAAAAGTCGCCATCAAGAAAAACTACAATTTTTTTGGAAACATAAACAATATCGGGCTTTCCAGGCAAGTTATAATGAATGCGATAGTGACCAAGCCCATTTTTCCAAAGGAGTTTTCTGAACTCAACCTCTAAAGAAGTATTTTTAGACCTTATTCTGGACATAATTGCGCTTCTTTTTGCTTTGCTGAACTTGTCTGCCATTTTTCTTGTGGTCTTATTCCTTTAAGGTCTTTCATAATTTGCTTTGCCAGCGCTTCAGCCAATTTAACAGGGACGGCATTGCCTATCATCTTATACCCATCTGCAACATTGCTATAATAAAATACAAAATCATCTGGAAAGGTTTGTATTCTGGCACATTCCCTTACTGACAATCTTCTATAAAGATTCTCTTTGCCTTTAATAAATTCTCTTTTATCTTTCCCTATAAGCCTCATTTTTGGGGCTTTGGGGTGGCAAGGAGCATGCCGACCTCCTGCCTGAATTGTAAATGAAGGCTCATTCCAGCTTCGTACCCTATTTCTTGACATATAAATAGTAGAAAATCCCCCATTCATGTACTCATGGTTATAAATTTCTAATTTTCCGTTGGTTTTATTGTAATGGCTTGCTGGAATTGCCTCTGGCAAATCGGCGATTGCATCTTTTAGTGCTGGCTTCTGGCTTAATGGGCTTGGAAACTCAAATTTTTTTCCTAATTTCTCATGGTAGCCCACTACAATTACCCTTTTTCTCTCTTGCGGAACTCCATAATCATTCGCATCAAGCAGTTTAAAGGAAACATTATACCCAATTTGCTTAAAAGCATTAACAATTTTCATAAATTCGAGATAGTGGCTACTTGATAATAGCCCTGCAACGTTTTCAGCTAAAAAGAATGATGGCTTTTTTTCTTTAATAAGCCTAACATAATCATAAAAAACTTGGCCTCTTGGGTCATTTATGCCCCTCATGGCTCCTGCAAGGCTCCAGCTTTGGCAAGGCGGCCCTCCAACAAATCCTACTACATCAGGAACTTCATCAGCCTTTATTTTAGTAATTGATTTTTTATTAATAGGTATTTTATGGTTTTTCTCAAATGTTTCCCAGCAGCCTTCCCAATTGTCATTTGCAAAAGCTAGCTTAAAGCCTGCATTAGTAAATCCTAAATCTAATCCTCCGGCTCCTGAAAAAAATGATGCAATTTTCATTTTATTACAAAAGCTATTAGCTTTGCCTCCATTAGATTAGCAGGGTTATTTGGGCTTTTGATTTTTACGTCTTTAACGGAAATTTCTTTATGGGATTCTAATTCTTTGATGTCTTCTTTAGAGTAAGAAAGATATTTCTCTTTGCTCAATAAGGCAAAAAGATGAAATTTATTTTTTCCAAGCTCGCACAATCCATCATAAACATTAAGTGGATTTTCTATGCTCCACATTCCCCTTATTCTCAATTCAGTTATTCCAAGCGGGTCAACTCTCCTAACTTTGCCCAATTCTACAGTTTCGCCTTTTTCCAATCCAAGAGAATCAAGGACGGAATCCACTTCTTTTTTTATAGGCTCGTGGATTTTTTCATAAACTTTATGGTCAGCAGCATAGCAAACCCCATGCACAAAAAATAAGTAGCTTATTTCCCCACCTTTTGCATTCCCAATCACATAAAATAAGTCTTTTTCTTTCCAATTTCCGCCATCGCATTTTTTGCAGTCTGCCGTTATCCTAGAATCGGTGGCAAGAAGCTTATTTTTTGGAGAAGAGCTGTTTAATTGAAGTGAGCCTTTTATGGTTTCAATCTTTTTAATCTCAAAAGCATCACCATTTTTTATGATAATGTCTGGCGGATGGTTTTGGGTTCCGAGCCAAGAAAATACTTTAGAATATACTTCCGGCTTTTTATCATAAGGTAGCTTAAAAGATGTTGCAATGGCGTCTTTTACATAAAATTCTAATTGCTCTCCAACTGCGTTAATCCTGTTTAAGTAAGTAGAAGCATAGCTTTTAAGGTTATTATTCTTAAATGAAGCTATATTCAAAATTCCTCTTAAAACATTGTTTGGCATTTCACTCCCTTTATTTTGATATATTATATGGAACTGATTTATAAACCTTGCCCACAAATGTCCAGTGCTATTTGCTACAGATATACTACAGCAACAACTGGGATTTACGGCGGGTTTTCGAACTAGTTTCAGAAACTTTTTTACAAAAAGCCGCTCTTCCACTAAAATAATATGAGAAGTAAATCCAAATCCGCATCAAAGCGGATTTGGGCGACACTCACAACTAAATCCTCACGAAATCGGGCATCAAAGCCAGTTCGTTCGCTCAGCCATCAAAGGCATCGCTCACTCAACCTAACATTTTTTCAGCTCTACAAAATTTATCCGCTCTGAAACTTGTGGGTTGCCTCAATTTTGCTCACGAGGGGAATTTTTCGAGGAGAAAAACCTCACTTAAAATTGTACGTTAAATGAACTTTCAACCAACTTACTCCATCCCCAAAAACCCATAAATATGCTTATTTATTCAGCCTTTTTACGAATTCAGATATCAAAATCCTTTTCTTCTCTTGAGATAAAGAAAACAATCTTTTTTTCACCATTTTTTCCGAGATTGTAAAGATATAATTTACTTTTATGATGCTGTCCTTTACAGCGCCTTCTTTTTTTGTCAATGGTATGCCTTCCATTTCAGTGTTGCTTGTGACGCCAGCAACTACTATATTGCCATACTCTTCAAAAAGAACTACAGCAGGCCTTGTTTTAACCTCAAAAGTGTCTGTAAATTGTACCTGTGCGAGAATCACGTCCCCTGCATTATACACTCTCCCATGCCTCGTCTTCCTTATTGCCCCATAATTCCCTCATTTTCGGCTGTTGCACCTTATGAAGGAATTCGTCATAGCTATTTACTTTTTTGACTGCCATAAAGACAGAAACCGCCTTGTCAAGAAGTTCATTATAAGTCTGCCTAGGGTGCTCCTTGGCTTTCTTGAGCTTTGCCACAATTCTCTTGTCCAGCTGAATTGTCGTAACTTCAGTCATATAATCACTTATATACTTATTATATATTAAGTATATAAATCTTTCGGCGGAAACCTTTAAATAATCCATTTCAATTTTTTTTCTAATGGATATACAAACAAAGCAAAACTACATCAAAGCAGGCAGAATATCCGCTGAAGCCCTAGAGTACGGGAAATCATTAATCAAAAAGGGCAATTCAATTCTTGAAGCAACAGAATTGATTGAAAAAAAAATTTATGAATTGGGGGGAAAGCCGGCATTTCCTGTCCAGGTTTCATGCAACGAGATTGCTGCCCATTTCTGCGTGGAAGAAGATGACAAAACCGTTTTTGACGAGCAGGTTGTAAGTTTGGATTTAGGGGTTCATGTTGATGGCGCAATCGGCGACAATGCGTACACAATTGATTTATTGGGAAAGTACAATGGCCTGGTCAGGGCTGCGCAGAAGGCATTGGAAGAAGCATTAAAGATAATAAATGTTGGCACAGAGTTAAGGGAAATTGGAAAAATAATAAATGACACAATCAAAAGCTACGGGTACAATCCTGTAAGGAATTTATCAGGGCACGGGTTGGATTTGTACAGCATACACACAAAGCCGACAATTCCAAACATTGATGATGGAAATAAAACAAAGCTGCAGAAAGGAATGGCTTTTGCAGTAGAGCCGTTTGCAACAACAGGCTCTGGGGTTGTTGTTGACAGCGGCATGCCGACTGTATTCATGCTCGAGCATAAAAGGCCTGTAAGAAGCCCGATAACAAGGGAAGTTTTGAAGGAAATTGAAACATATGAAAGATTGCCGTTTGCAAAAAGATGGCTTACAAGAAAATTCGGGGCAAAGGCAAACTTTGCATTAAGGGAATTAACGCAGCTTGGCATGATCCACCAGTTTCCGCCATTAGTTGAGGTCAATAAAGGCATCGTAACCCAGGCAGAGCATTCTATCTTGATTGATGATGAGGGGGAAGTTGTTGTGCTGACCAAACCATAGGTTGATTTTAACTATTTAATTATCTGGAAACTTTTTCAATTAATTCTGCTAAATTTGGCCTTTTGGGGTCGGTTCTAACCTCCTGAATTCGGGCAGTTTCAAGTAATTTGGCTAATCTGTCATCAGTTATCTTATCAGCCACATCATCAGCTCCTAGGCTTTTTACTTCGGGAAGTGTTGCTTGGCCATAATTAATTGGACCACCATTGTTGTCATAAACAGCCCCAATTTCTACATAAAAGAATTTACTTCCTTTTAACACTCCAGCATTTCTTAGCAGCCCTTCACTTACTTTATCAATAACACTAGGCGGTGCAATAACCCACCGCGGCGTGTCTGTTTGCGGGATGCCTGCCTCATAATCGTTAACTGCTACGGGCATCATGCCATATGGCTTGCCTTTGAATACTTTAGTTTCTATTGGCCTTTCTTTAAAACTGACTACTGTTACACGATTAGTATTGCATACAATTAATGAGCCTTGGATTCCATAAGCTTTGGCCAAATCCCGAATTCTTTCCCAATAATTAAAGCCGACCCTATCTGCTTGTACAATTATATTGTAAGTTAAATTTGGCATTCATTGAGCGAAAAATTAGATATTTATAAATTTAATCTTTTAATTTATTGACGATTTCCTTAAACTCCAGCAATTCCTCTTTCCCGCTTTTCATGTCCCTCAGCTTTAACTTATTGTCCTGCAGCTCTTTCTTTCCGACAAAAACAACATAAGGAATGCCAAGCGAATTCGCATATTCAAGGTTCTTGCTTGGGCCCTTGTCCATCGAGTCAATGTCCGTGTTGATGCCAGCGTCCCTCATCTGCTGCGCTATTTTCATGCTTTCATTTATAGTTTTTATCGGAATTATGTAAACTTTTGTGTTTGTTTTTTGCTTTGCCTTTTGCTTTTCAGCCAAAGCATCATATATCCTGTCAACTCCGAAGCTTACCCCAACAGCCGGATAGCTTCCCTTGCCAAGGAAAGCCCCAATCATGTTGTCATATCTGCCGCCTGCGCAAACAGAGCTTTTAACATTGCTGTTTTTCAGGAATGCTTCAATGACGGTGCCTGTGTAATATGCAAGCCCTCTTGCAAGCGAAACATCAAAATCAGCCTCAAAATCAAGATTTTTCAGATAATTCAGCAATTCTTCAATTTCTTTTAAGCCTTGGGAATCTTTCAATATTTTTTTTAATTGCGACAGTTTCTCATTGTTGCTTCCTTTGATGATTATTATGTTTAGTATTTTGTCTATTTTACCGACATCAATCTTTTGCTCTTTTAATTCATTCCTGACAACATTAATTCCAAATTTTTCCAGCTTATCTACGGATAAAATAACATTTTCCAGCCTGCTTTTCTCAATACCGCAATAGTCAAGGACATCATTCAGCATTTTTCTGTTATTCACCTTGATATTGACTTCCATGTTAAACTTGCAGAATGCAACATAAATCAACGCAATAATCTCTGCATCGCTTGCCATTGAAGAAGAGCCAACAACATCAACATCGCATTGGGTGAACTGCCTGTACCTAGCGGATGCAACAGGCCCGTCCCTGAAAACCTCCCCTATCTGATATCGCTTGAAAGGCATCTTTATAGCTGGATTCATTGCAATGTACCTGCACATTGGAACAGTTAAATCGTATCTTAATCCCAAGTCCCTGCTGCCCTGGTCTTTCAGCCTGAAAGTTTCCTTTAAAATCTCTGCACCGCCGGCATACTTGGAAGACAGAACATCAAATCTCTCAAGGATTGGTGTTTCCAAAGGAGCATATCCATAAAGCTCAAAGACTTCCCTTAGAGTGCCGACTATTTTATCCCTCAATATCTTCTCTTCCGGGGAAAAGTCTCGCGTTCCTTTGGGTATTTGAAGGTTCATTTTGTAACTTTGTTTTGATTATATTTAAATAACTTTTGTAGACTCTCTCACACACGCTTCTGCTAATAATTGAATGGTATCAATGAGTGGAATATCGGAGGACTCCTGATTTATCAACAATGGCAATTCTGTACAACCAAGTATTATTGCTTCTGCTTTTTTGTTTTTAAAATTATTAATTAATTCTAAAAGTATGTCCCTATTTGATTGATTTATCTCTCCATTAAGTATACTCATTATTAATCTGGTTAAAATTTTTTGTCTTTTATCATTCAATTTAATAAGGTTAATTGTATATTTAGTCAATTCTGAATCATATAATTCTTGATTTTTGGTAAATTCTGTTGATAATAGACCGACATTTAATAAATTCTCTTCCTTACAATAAAGTGCAACTTCTTCCATTATGCTTATTACTGGTATTTTCACAATACCCCTAAGCTTGCCAATATATGCATGTACTGTATTACAAGGAATGGCTATAATAAAACAACCAATTTTTTCTAATCGCACTGCGGCATCTGTCAGCATTGTTAATGTTAGATTTTCATTTTCTATACTTTCTACTACATCTGGAACTGGTAAGCTAATTATCACAATTTCAGGAAAATCTTTGTCATACCTCGCACCAAATCTTTGTTGAAATATATTGATTATCCTATTATAAAGATCTGCTGTTGCAGCTGGACCCATTCCTCCAAGTATCCCAATTGTTCGGTATTTTTGCTTCATTTTTTAATGCTATTTAGTCTACGTTTTAGCCTCATAACACAATCCAAGAGTGTTTCTCCATCCTTTTGGAACATTTGTGCATACTGTCGTACATAACTTTGGTATACTGAATTTTCCAATAAATCAGCAACGTAGTCCTTTGGCGTTTTTGTCCATAAAACTTCGATGTCACTTAGATAAGCAGGCTTCTGTTGACCAAACTCCTTGGCACTTGGGCCTAGAGGACACCAAACAACCATATAGGGTGTTTTTCTTCCTTCTTGTGCTGCAAGAATAAATGTATCGAAATATTCCTCACTTTTTGGCCCAAATTTTCCCTCAACATCCATTACTTCCTGAAAGTAAATTGCCTCGGCCATCTCAAGTGGCAAATACAACCAACTAGCAGGGTTGTTACTGTTTGCAGGCAGAATTCTTTCTAAAGTCTCTGGATTGTCTTTTTTAAGTTTTTCAACACAATCTAAAGCAATATCTAATGCTGTTGCGTATCTTGGGTCTGTCCTAAAAATAACTCTAGAATCAAGATATAATCCATTTATTTCTGTTATTTTAATTAAACGCTTAAGATATACAGAACGTAAATCCCAATTTTTCTTAAGTTCTTTCCTTTCTTCATTGCGTCTTCCTTCCCCATAGCCAAGCCCATCTTGCTCGTTTATAATAAGTTCGAGTAATTTTTTTCCATTTGGTTTTCCAATACCATCTATTCTTTTCTTTGGTATTCTATTTACAACATAAAATCCACTTGCGTCCCAAATAAACCATTGACTAACACCGATTTCTTGAAGTTTTAACATCCAAGCGAAAAAGTTAAACATATCGATTCTTTCGCCATTTCTTTCCAGGTTTGGATTATATCCAAAGCCCATGAATAATTTTTGCGGTAACTCTTCTGATGTGTAATTATTTCTAACAAATTCTAATTGAGTTATGAACTAAACCAGCACTTTTTTGTGCTTTATCCTCTAAATTACCTTGATTTTCATTCATTTTTACCTACCTTCCGTTATATCAACTTTAAGGTAAGGGCTCTTTCTATCATATCTAACTTTGTCTTCTGTCCAAAAAGTTCCATACGCTGATTTTGAGGAAAGCACTCCAGGATTTTGCAGATATTCTCCGTCTAATCTTTTTCTTAATCTTTCTCTTAGCGAGGGTCCTATATACAAAACGTTTCCGCTTGGTGCAACAATTAAATATTCGCCCTCTGTAGGTGAAGCCCATTCACGAATTCCTACATATACTAGGAAGGCTTTATTTCCAATTACACCCAATATTCCATCAATTCTTTTATTCAGTTGCATTCTTATTTTCCTCCGCGCTTTAAGCCCGCCGGCTTTTTTATTAGGGCAGCAGAGGGGAATTGAACTCCTATCAGACGAGCCACAGTCGTCTATTCTGCCGTTGAAATACTGCTGCCAAATTTTTTTATTGTTCTAACTCCTGCTTCCATCTTTCCCAATACGGTCTTTCATCTTCAAGGAAAAATCGAGGACCATCTTCCATAGCAATTCGTTCGAGTTTCGGCTTCAATTCGGATGGAATGTTTATCTGTCTCCAATTTCTCTTTAAAGCCGTTTCAAAATCATAACTATTACGGACTGCTCCTAATTTCTCGTAATCCGCTATGGCTATCGCTAATTCATTCGGTATAGCTGGGTTACCTCCTCTTCGCAAAACTCCCATCAAAGCATTGTATTTTTTTCTAGCTCTGCTAATTGCCTCTAATTTTTCATCTTGGTACGACATTTTAACCATTACTCCGCGCTTTAAGCCCGCCGACTGGTTTTTGATTTGTAGTTTAGTCTTATAACTAATTTTTAAAAATAAAGAAATCAATGATGATGTACAGAAGTTACAGTACCAATATAAATTTTCAAAATTGATTTTGAATTTTTAGAGTTGAAACTATTTAAACAAGAATTATTTTTACTCAATATGAAGACAATCAACTCGTTTCATAACAATTAGAAAGCATAGCTAGTATATAAATCTTTCTGTTACTACTAATAAGTTTCAACTTTTAAGCCTTTAATTCGTGAGAAATGCTTTACGTTTTTCGTTATTATCTTATTGCATCCATTAACTAAGCATATGCCTCCAATCAATATATCCATGTCCTCTATAACTTTCCCTTCCCTGCCCAATTCTCCAAAAATCCTTGCGGACTTGTTGACCGATTCAGATTCTAACTGCAGCAACCCTATCCTGGAAAGGAGTTTGCTCAAGTTTTCTATACGGACTTGATAATTCGCATTTTTCATAGCCCAAATTCCAGACTCTAATTCATAAACATTTATTATTGTTGTCACAATATTTTCGTTCTCCAAACTTCTAATACGGGCTATTGCATTCCCTTTATTCCTAAGAAAATCTACCATTAAACTAGAGTCTAGGCAAATCATGATGATAAATGCCCCATTAGTTCTTTTCGTCTTTGCTTTCCAGCTCTTTTTCTCATGTCCTGTATGTGCTTATGAAGCTTATTTGCCTCTTCCTCACTCATGTCACTCCATGCGCCTGCAAACTCCATAATATCTTCAACATTTCCTTTCTTCTTATGCGTTCTTAGGATTACCTCTGTAAAGCTCTCGTTAGGCTTTTTTTCACTAGCCAAAGCCTCATACGCTTTTTTTGTCACAGTTATTGTTTTCACAACCATAAACATATGTTTATGTTTAAACATATATAAATCTTTCGGTTAGCTTCCCTTCCTCGCACGATATCTTCCCCTTTTTTCAACAATCTCCAATCTTTTTAAGGTTTCACTGCTTTTATTTGCTTCTTTTCTGTAAGCATCAAGCGCGCATTTGAAGCAGCCTTCCCATATTTTGTAGTGCTTTGACTCAAGCCCTTCCTTTAGCAGATGCAGGTCCACTGCCTTGTCCTCTGCCTTTTCTGAAAAAAATGACAGTCCAAAGTCTATAAAGTATATTTGTTTGTTTAAAATCATGTTTGACGTTGTCAAATCGCCGTGAATGATTATGTTGTTGTGAAGAATTGCAATTTTTGTGCCGATTTCGCTGCACAATTTTTTACAGTTATTTTTTTCAAGGATATCTTTTATCAGCTTTCCGCCAATATTTTCAATCACTAAATTTTCCTTTTCATCATTTCTTATTAGTTTTGGGGCCGGAAATCCTATCGCCTGCAGTTTTTGCAGAATTTTTGCCTCTCTTCTTGTCCTGAAGTTTCTTAGCCTGTCGTCTATCTCCTTGATTCTGTATGATTTTTTAAAGCGGTTTTTAATTACTTTATTGTCTTCAAGAAATAACTTCGCTTCAGCTCCCTGCGCGATTAGTTTCTTCAACATGAATAATAGAAAAATCAATTTATTTATAAAGGTAATTTATCATCTTTAGTAATCACAATCTCTTCAACAATTCTATCAATAGAAATTGGCACCCTATTTTGATAGACTCCTGCTTCGATCCCATCTTCTCTAAATTCTTCCAATGAACCTTGTGTTTTTAATAATACCCTATAATCTCCAAAAAGCAAGTCACCATATAAAACCCAGTGTTTTAATCTATTGAGTATCCTAAAACCAATCCCGTCAATTGGATGTCCAGCCCAATTTTTAAAAGGTGGCACAAATCCATTTTTTTTATATTGGCTATATTCATCATTAGTTGTGGCTCTATAAAACATATGTGTTGGTGCAGTAGCTAGGTGAGAAATATCCGAAGCTTGAGGTGTTGTTGAAACTTCCATACCCTAATTGAAGACTGATTTATTTAAAAATATTTGTATAGCCCCGGGCAGATTCGAACTGCCGTCAGAGCCTTTCTATGTTAAAAACTCCAGAGGGCCCTATCCTTGACCGCTAGACTACGGGGCTGTAAACAAAAAAGAACAAGCTTTGTTTTATAAGTTTTGCTTCTGCTCTTCCTTGGCTTCAGCTTTGGCTTCCTGCGGATTTTCCCTTGCCTCGATGCCAAGGTACCTTATTTCGCACACTTTTAATGGATAAATCTTATTCAGGCTTTCTCTCATTAAGGACTGCAGTTTGTGGGTTATAAGGTCATTGATAATCTCGTCATATGTCATTTTTTTGATGGTCTTGGCAAGAAAGCTTGTGATATTGTTTCGCATCTTTGCTGCAACCGAGCCCTTTACATCTCCTCTTGTGATAATCAGCGGCTTGACTTTCAAGAAAACATTATCAGCAGTTTCGCAGGTGAAGGCATTGTCCATCTTCTCGCTGTTTCTCCTTACAAATCTCTTGATTGAAGAAGGTGTTATTTGGTAGCCTATGATGCTTGTCTTTGCCTTGTTGTCCTCAACCTCAACAACCTTGAAATGAATGCTGATATTCTGCCTCTTCATGTCGTTTGTGAGGTTCATCAGGCTGTGGCTTAATGTCTTGCCGAGCATCTGGCTTGGAGAGTAAACTAAAGTTTCCCCTATGACCGCATTTTCAAACTGCTTTGGCGCAATGATGGGAAACCACTGCTTTTTCTTTAATTTTGCAACCTGTTCTTGTGCCATTTTAAATTGAGTTTATGGAAAATATTATGCTTTATAAAGGTTTATGTTTCAGTAATTAAAAAATCATTCAAATTATAAAACAACAATTAATAAAATATCAATAAAACGAGAGCGACTTTTGGCTGCAAAGTGCAGAAAGTAAACCGCTTTTGATATTTTTATTGAATCAATAAGCGAGGCTGGAGCGATTGAATGGAAGCGGAAGCCGAGCACTAACTATTGCCCCGAAGGGGCGGATTGAAAATTTATATAAAGAGTTCATAAATCCCTTAAACATCCAGGTTAACAACTTCCTTAACTTCCTTTGCATGCATTTCAATAAACTTTCTTCTTGGCTCTACCTGGTCGCCCATGAGCAAAGTGAACATTTTGTCAGCCTCTACAGCATCCTGCAAGGTGACCTGCAGCATCGTCCTGTTGCCTGTGTCCATTGTTGTCTCCCACAATTGCTGTGGATTCATCTCTCCAAGCCCTTTGTAGCGCTGCATGGTTACATCATCTTTTCCTATTTCATCCAGGGTTTTTTCCAGCTCTTCGTCATTGTAAACATATTTCGTCATTTTCCCTTTTGTCACCCTGTATAAAGGAGGCTGCGCAATATAAACATAGCCTGCTTCAATCAGCTGGTGCATATGCCTGTAAAGGAAAGTGAGCAATAAAGTCCTTATGTGGGAGCCGTCAACATCTGCATCTGTCATTATCACAAGCTTGTGGTATCTTGCCCTTGTTATATCAAAATCTTCTCCGACACTTGTTCCGATTGCCGCTATCATTGTTGTTATCTCCTCATTCTCGAAAATTTTGTTCAGCCTTGCCTTTTCAACATTCAGGATTTTTCCTTTTAACGGCAGTACAGCCTGAAATTCCCTATTTCGTCCTTGCTTTGCAGAGCCTCCTGCAGAATCTCCTTCAACAATCGCATTTTGCAGGGTCTTTTTCAGAGCAGTCCGCAAGCTTGCCCGGCAAGGAGCCATGGTTTAAAGCGCCTTTTCTTCTTGTCAGTTCCCTAGCTTTCTGCGCAGCCTCTCTTGCATGAGCAGCATTAATGCACTTGTAAACAATGGTTTTTGCAATCTGGGGATTTTCCTCAAGATAAGAGCCAAGAGAGTCATTTACAATGCTGTCAACAAGTCCCTTTATTTCGGAATTTCCGAGCTTTGTCTTTGTCTGGCCTTCAAACTGCGGCTCAGGAATTTTAATGGAAATTACAGCTGTCAATCCTTCTCTTATGTCTTCGCTTGTAAGTTTCATTCCTTTCAGCTTGTTTTTCTCTGTGTAGTTATTCATGACCCTTGTCAAGGCTGTCTTAAAACCTATCAAATGAGTGCCCCCTTCATAAGTATTAATTGTGTTTGCAAAAGAGAAAACATTTTCCTGGTAGCCGTCATTATATTGCAAAGCGTACTCAAACTGTATGCCGTTTTTGCCCTTGTTGAAATAAATTGTCTTGTGCAAGGGTGTCTTGTTTTTGTTAAGATACTCCACAAAAGAGATTATGCCGCCGTCATAATGAAACTCGTTTTTCTTTTCTGTTCTTTCGTCTTCTATCTCTATTGTTACTCCTTTGTTAAGGAATGCAAGCTCCCTCAGCCTGCTTGACAGGATTTCAAAGCTGAATTCCGTTGCCGAAAATATCTGCTCGTCAGGCAGAAATTTTACAATCGTACCGGTTTCCTTCGGATCAACATCGCCGATTATTGTTAATTCCGTGACTGGCTTCCCATACTGGTACTTTTGCTGGTAGATTTTGCCGTTTCTTTTTACATCAACAACAAGCTCTTTTGACAATGCATTTGTCACAGAAATTCCAACCCCATGCAAGCCGCCGCTTACCTTGTATACTTTCTTGTCAAATTTTCCACCGGCATGGAGTTTTGTCATGACGACCTCGACAGCAGACCTGTTCAATTTAGGGTGGATATCGACAGGTATTCCTCTTCCATTGTCGCTTACCGTGATAAATCCGTCATTGTGTATGATGACACAAACCTTGCTGCAGAAGCCAGCCAATGCCTCGTCGATTGAGTTGTCAACAGCCTCGTAAACAAGATGATGCAGTCCCTTAATATCTGTTGAGCCAATATACATTGCAGGCCTTTTCCTTACAGCGCTCAATCCAGCCAACACCTGAATGTCTTTTGCGTCATAGCTTGACTCATCTGTTTTTGATTCCTGGGCTTGCGGATTTTGCTGGGTTTGTGATTGCTCCATTTTAGTTTGATTATTTTCCATTATTGGTTTTAGTGATTTTTTTGTTATGCGAATTTAATGTTAAATTGAATGTATTTTTCTCTTTCACAGCGCAATACTTAATTTTATATTTTTAAAAACAACTCAAAAACTTTGCTAGTTTTATGCCTACTCATTCATTATATAAAAATATTAAAAACCACAATTTTATAGTCGATAAATCAGCCCTTGTTTCTGTAGTTTTTAGAACACTTAACTATATAAACCTTTCGTTCCTAGAATGGCTTTTTAAGGCTTAAAATGGCAGTATTTTAGGTTTTTAGACACGTCGATTACTCAAACAATCTCTCAACTCCTATCCTATTGGAAAGGGTATTAAAATCATGCTGTATTTTTGCGGAAAACTTTGTGGCAAAAGGGCCTGTGAAATCCCTGACAACAGTTATGCTTCTTGGGATTCCCATATGGTGAGCAGATGACTCAATCACAATGTACCCGTCCTTAAGAAGGTCTTTGATTAATTTTTCAACCAAGGCTGGGATTTCATTTATTGCTTTAGGCATATTTATGTCTCTAAAAGCACCTACATTCAATGCATTAAGGTTCAGGTCAAACTGCCGGTATAATTTCATTTTTCCTTAATAATTGTCAAGATAGGTGTACCTTTCCCTGTCTTCAGCGCCTTCAAGCAGCTTCTCGCAGTCCCTGCACATGTAAGGGTCGCTTATCGCGCTTTTCATAATATAAGTTCCGCAATTAATGCAGATATATCTTGCCATTTTGCACCTTTTGTTTATGCAACATCCCCATACCCATTCATGAATGCCTCTTCCATTGGGGATAATTCATCGTCATCAAGCAATAATTCTCTGGCATCTTTCGAATAGATGTCATTGTCTTCATCGCTTTCCCCATCACTGTATCGCTTTTTTTTCAGCATATTATCGCCCCGCTAACAAGCAAATGTTGGGTTTTTATATAAATAATTAACCTATATAACATATATGCTATATAAAAAAGAACACATCTATATATTGCAATATATTCTACAATATCTATAATTTCCAATAATAATCCTTATATAAGCCTTAAAGTTACATAAGCAAAATAAATTAACATAAAGGGGTGGTTAATATCGATGTCAGAAAACTGATAAGCTTTGGCAAGGGCTCTTTCATACTGTCAATGCCAAAAAGCTGGGTTGAAAAAAACAATCTGAAAAAAGGGGATTTGATTTCTGTAAATGATGATGGATTTGAATTAACCCTGAGCGCAAACCAGCAGGAAAAAAAGCCCGGGTTCAAAGACATAGACATTGATTCCAGAAACAAGGATATTGAAATGCTGAAAGCGGAAATTGCATCTTCTTATTTAAACGGCTATGATACAATAAACATCTTGTTTGACAGCAACAGCAAGGAAGCCCCGAAGATAAAGGATGTCATAAGAAACCTTTCCGGATTGGAGATAATGGAGCAGACATCAACAAGAATTGTGGCTAAAAACCTTATCAATATCAATGACATATCCATCAGCAACATAATAAGAAGGATGGACATAATAACAAGGGCAATGATGGAAGACGCAATATTATGCTGCAGGGGCAATTGCAACTATGAAAGCATACACAATAGGGATTTTGATGTAAACAGGCTTTATTTCCTTGGCTACAGGGTCATTAAAAATGCGATTATGAATCCAAGAATTGCTAAATCGCTTGGGATAGGGCCATGGCAGCTGCACTCTGATGAGCTTATGATTTTAAGCATTGAGAAGATTGCCGACAGGCAGAAAAGGATTGCAAGGTACATATGCGCAGCCAGCCTTGACAGGAGCACGCTTGCAGAGATTGACAGGATACACACCGACATAGCAGAATCTTATAACGGTGTAATGAAGTCTTATTACAACAAAGACAAGCAGATAGCCTTTAATGCAGAAGTGACAAACAAGGACAGGACAGCTGCATGCAGCAAGTTCCTTGAGAAGTACACCAACACGCATGTTAATCTTAAAAACAAGGGTACAATCTCAAATCTTGTTGCAGTTGCAAAAATCATTGAAAACCTGAAGGCAACAGCAGTCGAAATCAGGAATGTGGCAAGGACTGTGCTTTGTTATGAGTGATTTTCTTTATTTTTGAGTGAAAGATTTTTCAAACATCAAAATTCCACTTATGTTTCATAAGTGGTTTATGTGTTACAAGCATATTGCATGGAATTTGGATGTGCTCAAAAATCATCCATTAATAAGTGGAATTTTGTAGTCGCGAAAATCACAGATTTTCGGGATTCCAAAAACCTATGGTTTTTGTGATGTCCAAAACCATCTGAATGGGATAGCACCTAAACATGCCACCCAGTGAATTGTGAGCGAATGATTTGCTCACTCGCATTCGACTGATGGGTGGTTTTTGACATAAAGTAACAAACAGCGTAACATGGCTGGGTATTCTCAATTTGTGCAAAGATAAGACAAAGAATCATTTTAATAGTGTAAGTCATGTTGAATTTGCTGACGACAAAAAGAAAGGTATAAATAGCAGTTGCAGTTTACAATTTATAATAAAGGGGTGGAAGTTTGAATTTGAATAAAGTAAATCTTCTTTTTATGATTTTTATAGGGATTATTCTATCTTTATTTGTTGGTGCTGTTGATTTAAACGATAATAAATCAAAAACAATTATTAGTGATATAGTGGCTGTTGATAAATTTAATCATCTAAAAGGGTTTAAGCAGATTGGATTTAGTATTGACTATGATAATATTGCTGTTGAAGCATTTGATAAAGAAACTCTTCCTTTTTCTGGTAAAAAGATAAGAAACAAGTTTAAATCGCAAAACACAGAAATCGAGAGTGTTTACGAAGAAATTGATACAAGTTTTTTTAATGTTGATGAAAAACCAGTAAAGCAAACTTATATTCTTAGGAATTTATTAAACACGAAAAAGAATATAAAATTAAATATTCTATATGAGATAGATTCTGATTTCATTATTTGGAACGGCACAAAATATACTATTAGTAATGGGCATATTTATTTTAAAGCTTTTGAAGTTAAAGAAGAAATATTTCCTGGTTTTAATGAAACCTCTTTAACTGGACATACATTGACTTTTGGAAACAATTATTATGATTTTAAAGATGTTATTGATTTGAATTATACTGTTTCTGTATATTCTTTGAATAATAAAGATTATATTAATCTAGAAATAAGCCAAGATATTAGAGGTTTAAGTGAATTTATAGTATATCCTGTGATTGGTTGGACGACCCGTACCATAACCACATTAGATAATGGTGCGCATTCAGTTTTTGCTATTGATATAGACAAAGATAGTGATATAGATGTAGTCAGCGCAGCAAATTTTAATAATGAAATAATGTGGTATGCAAACAATGGCAGCACACCCCCGGGTTGGATAAGACGTGCTATAGACACTGTTGCTGCTGGTCCTAGGTCAGTTTATGGAATTGATGTTGATAACGATAGCGATATAGATGTAGTAAGTGCCTCAGATTCTGGTGGAATAAAGTGGTACGCAAATAATGGAAGCTCACCTCCAGGTTGGACTAAACATACTATAGCTACAACTACTAACTTCGCATTTTCAGTATTTGCAATAGACATAGACAGTGATAAGGATATAGATGTATTAAGTGCTTCTGTCAATGACAATAAAATAGCTTGGTATGAAAACAATGGCAGTTATCCTCCAAATTGGACTACCCATACCATAAACACATCTGCCATAAATGCTCGATCTGTCTTTGCAATAGATATCGATAAAGATAATGACACTGATGTATTGAGTGCTTCATCTGTTGATGACAAAATAGCGTGGTACGAGAATAAGGGTAGCATCCCTCCAAATTGGACTGCTCGGATTATAACTACTTCTGCTGATTCAGCAAGGTCAGTCTACGCAATAGATATAGACAAGGACAACGATATTGACGTTTTAAGTGCGTCTAGCCTTGACAATAAAATAACATGGTACGAGAATAATGGCTCATCTCCTCCTTCATGGACTGCTCGTAATATAACTACTTCTGCTGCTGGGGCATTTGCCGTTTTTGCCAAAGACATAGATAACGATAATGACATTGATGTCTTGAGTGCTTCTGGAGCTGATGGTAGAATAGCTTGGTACGAGAACAATGGATCTTCTCTACCGGGCTGGACAGTACATAATATAAGCACTAACTGTAATAATGCAAAATCGGTCTATGCAATAGATATAGATAAAGATAATGATGTTGATGCATTAAGTGCATGTTTCAATGATAATTCAATAAACTGGTATGAATCCAATTTAACGCCTGCAAATTCTACAGACCTTGAAATTTTAGAGATAATCCCAATTCAAGTGGTTAAAGATGTCGATATGGTTAAGGACAAATCCGGCATTGTAAGAGTTGTTGTTAAGAATAAAGGACCTTTAAATGCAAATGCAATAGTAAATGCTACTTTAGATGGTAATTTATTAAGTGTTTACCCAGGAGATAGTGCAACTAAATTGATTAATGTTTCTAAAAATCAAACTTTTGATTTTAGCTTTAATCCAAGTACCGTTGGGACTAGCAGTATTATAGCGGAGGTGAGTGTGGGATGAGGATGGAAAGGAAAAATAATGATTTTATGGGGAAGGTAAAAGCTTTTTTTAGACCTAGTAAAGGTAAAATAATATTGTTTATTGTACTTGGGATATTATCTTTTATCTGGGGGTATTTTACCCCATATGGTACTTTTCCTTTACTTAAACAAGGAGATGACACATATTTTTATGAATCAGGATTGCCATTGCCTTTTCTTTATTTTGGGTGTGCAAATGCTGTAGAAGCTGGTGACGTCATTACTTGTGATTCGAATTATAAGATTAGGATAATGAATTTAATTTTGGATTTAGCAATCCTTTACATACTATCATCACTTATTATAAAATTGTATAAACAATTAAAGCAAAAATATGAAACTGCATAAAATAATAAAATTTGAAGTTGTATGCTTACTTTTAGTTTTTATAATAGTTCAAAATGCTTATAGTTTAACGGATTTTGATACCTCTAATAATGCTATGAGTATAAACATTACTGTGAAAAGAACTGTAGACTTTACGTTAGAATATCTACCAATCAGAGATATTGCAAATTTTCACATAATGGCAACGGATAATACCGATTTTATGAAAAAAGTCTATCCACTTAGTGATGACGGATTAGTTAATAAAACTGATACTGATAAGATTTTTGAATTCACCGAAATAATTGATGAATTTCAAAATAACGATATTAAGAGGAATGAAGCTGCTTGTAAAATCATGCAAAGATTGAAAAGATTTCAGTTTTTAGCGGATTATGTTGTTGGCATAGCCCCACAAAGCTTTTTTGCTGACATTGGCTATGAAAATTCAACAGGCTTATCATGCGGTTTAAATGCAGTTTTAGCACAAACAAATACAAGAACCACTGCCACTCATGAAATATCACATGATTTAGCAGACTTATGTGATGAAGGCGATGGAAGTGCTTGGGATCGTAACAATAGAGATGGTACATTTTGTCCTAATGCTGAAGGTCCAATTCCAGATTTACTTGATGATGATTGTAACACAAATGACGGATGTGAAGCTTTTAGTATAGAACCCTTAACAGGACAGCCGGATAATACAAAACTACATAATTTTATGGGGAGTGATAATAATAACGCTACTTCTTGGGTTAGTAATGAGACCTATTCGATTCTTTTAAATAAAACTGAGAGCTCATTTTTTGAATCACTATTTTTTGTACCAAAAAGAATCATGTTTAGTGGAAAATTTGTGCGTTCCCAATCTACAGGTGCAACAAATTTAACTATAGATAACACTTATATACTTGATGAAGGCTTTATAACAACTCAAAATTTAAGTATAAACAATAGCAAATATGAAATAAATTTAATTGATAACAATAGCAATCCATTGTTTAACCTAAGGTTTAATAATTCAATTGTTTATGACCAAAAGGGTACAGCAGAAGAAGTGAATGGCTCTTATTTTGTTTTTATTGTACCTTTCAACGAAACTTTAGCAAAAATACTATACAAGGAGAATAATACGGTAAAACAAGAGATCAACGTCACTGCAAACATCCCAACCATAACCATAACCTCCCCATCAGGCAGTGAAACCTTCGATAAATCATTTACATTAACTTGGAACGCTTCCGACTTAGATAATGACACTATTAATTATGCCGTCTTAATCTCTTCCGACAATGGCAACACATTCTCAACTTTAGAAATAGACTACCCTAACACTACCTTAACAATAAATTCAACCAATTTTGTAGAAAGCAATCAGTACAAAATAAAGATTTTAGCTACTGACGGAATTAATACTGGTAATGACACATCAGAAACATTTTCAATTTATCATGATATAGACAAATTCCTTATCAAAAATGCAAGCGGAAGCAATATTGCTTGGTTTGGAGATGCTGGAAACATTGTCTTAAAAGGTGTTTTAGAGCAAAACTCAAATTTCATTGCAACAAATAATTTTGCATTCAAAATAAGAAATAACTTGAATGATGTTTTAATAATTGAAAACAATGGAAGTATGTATATTGATGGAACTTTGCAGGAAAACCAAGGAACAATAAATGTTGACATGGACAGGAATGAATTCAGGCTTAAATGGAATGGCGAGTTCAAGACTAATATCAATGAAACTGGGTATTTGTTTGCAAAAGGAACTTTAACGCAAAATGGTAACCCTTAATGCTAATTGTTGGCTGAAGAACGGTTTTATACCTCTTTTACCGTGTATTAACCACCCCCTTAGCCCACAATATGTTCAAAATGTTTAATTGAGGTGGAATAAAATGAAAGAAATAAATAGAATATATACGAAAAATAAGATAGAAAAATTTGGTGTAAATAATACACCTAAATTGAATAAATATTTCACCTCAATCTTAAAGCTTACCATAGCGTTAGCTCTATTCCTTATGGCTGCTTTATTCATCAGCGGAGCAGGCATCACAGTTGAAAATGGGGATTTAAACGTTTCAAATAGCTTAATAGTCAACACAACTACATTATATGTAAATTCCGCAAGCGGGTTGGTCGGCATCGGGATGACGAGTCCTGGAGAGAAGTTAGATGTTAATGGAAATTTAAGACTCGCTTGGCAAAATTACTATCGCTCACTAAATAGTGCTGGTACAAGTGTTGATATTATTCAAGTCGATGGCGCTAATAATTTAGTTTTTGGTAGTTCGGCAGGCGGGGTAAATGACATGACTTTCAAGCTCGGAGGAACTGAGTATATGAGGATACAAGGGGGATCTGGCAACGTCGGCATCGGGACGACGGGACCACAGACACTCTTGCATGTTGATGGTACAACTGGCGCCGCCTCCATCATTACTGGCAATGATCGCGGGTTTGGGGTAAGGAATGCTGCAGGAACAGCAAACTTGCGCGTTATTTATGTCGGTGCATCGAATGAGATGGTAATTGGCAATGGCGCTGATGATATACGGTTGTTTACCAACAATGCCGCGCCAGCAGAACAGGTAAGGATAACAAGCACCGGCAACGTCGGTATTGGAACAGCGAGTCCTACAAGGACATTGCATGTGTCAGGAAACGCAAATATAACAGGAAACCTAGCATATGGGACATTAAGCCAGAACTCACCAAATCTTATATGGACAGAAAAAGCCTTTGTAACATGCGCAAAGGCAATAGATGGCAGATGGTATGTTGAGTATG
The DNA here is from genome assembly GCA_018303655.1 of Candidatus Woesearchaeota archaeon. Taxonomy (GTDB): domain Archaea; phylum Nanobdellota; class Nanobdellia; order Woesearchaeales; family GW2011-AR4. The sequence goes on along the minus strand of JAGVXT010000012.1, from coordinate 25,613 downwards.
TTGATGGAAACCTAAATACCATCAGGGAATGGGTTGATAGCGCTAACACAGCATGGCAGCATAGGGAATGCTATGAGAAGATTCAGACAACAACTTATTATTTCAGCTTGAATTTGAATGAATCTTCAATGCCAAAGCCTGAAAACCTGTATTTCGACTGGAATGACATGCAGGTGCATCAAAAAGTGCCTGTGAATCAGACAATATAAAGGTTTAATCGCGCTAAAAAAGAGCAAAATCGGGCTTATTTAGGGTAAAGAAGACAAATTTTTACTATTTTGTATCAAATTTTCAGTGGTTTTTGTACATAGAGCTTGAAGAACGTCCATATACCCATAACGGAAAATATGCTAGAATTGCGGAATGCCGTGGCTAAAATAATCAATACCCCTCAAACGCAATCTTCTTATTATTTTTTTCCAGAACGGTCATTGTTTTATTTGATTTCTTGACTTCTCCAACAACATCAGCATTTTTTGTAATATCTAAAATATCATCAACATTATCTTTACCACATACAACAAAAAAACCCATTCCCATATTAAAAGTGCCGTACATCTTCTCATCGCTGAACTTTGATTCCTTCTGCATCAAATCAAAGATTGGCTGCGGCTTTAAAGGAGCATTGATTCTGAATTCAACTTTCTCTTTTGCCCTGTTTAGATTCTTCAATCCATATCCGGTATTGTTAAACCCAACAACATCAAAGTTCTTTGATATTTTAGCCATTGTTTCAATGTAAATTTTGGTTGGCGCAAGCAAAATTTTGCCAATTGTCGAGCCGTCAAACCCGTCGTCCAGAGAAAACCTGCCTTTATACTTTTTCTTGAATTCTGTTCTTGTTTCAAAATCTCCTTTCAATAAACAATGCCTTAAATCAGTATACCCATTGGAATGAGTCCCTGAGCTTTTTAATGCAATTATTTTTTGCCCGGGCTTTATTTTTTGCTTTTTTATCTTGTTTTTCTCTACAAACCCAATCATTGAACCGACAAGTTCAAACCCGTAACCAGATTTTGGAGAGCTCAAAAGCTCGTCAACAGAGGCTGTCTCGCCCTTGCCAAAATTTACCCTTATCGAGTTTCTCAGTATTTTTGACGCATCGCATTGCGCCAATCCTTTTGACATCCCATTTACTATGTCGCCTGTTATTGCCTTTTCCTGAATTTCAGGCTGGCAGGATATGCAGTCCATGAACAAAAAAGGATTTACAGCGCCCAAAGTTGCCAAGTCGTTTGCACTCATTGCAACGCAGTCAATTCCAATTGTGCCATATTTTTCCATAGCCTCTGCAATCATTATTTTTGTGCCCACGCTGTCAATTGCAGTTGCAATGTAATGCCTTGGAAACGCTTCATTGTTTTCAAACAATTCGGCAAACATGCCCTTGCTTTGGGGCAGCATGCCTGATTTCAAAGAAGAAGGTATATTTTTTTTAATGGCATCAACAGCTTTTGATTCTCTGTCTTGGTAGCTTTGCTTCATAATAAAAGAGTAAGAATAAGTGTTTATAAAGGTTTTTAAGTTACTTTTTGTGCCACAAAATAAAAAGTATGATACTCGTCAATTTGTTCAGAATTAAAACCCATACCACTACTTAATATGTTAAAACCAAATTTGGGAAGTATATTGCGATAAAACACCATTTGTCTGTAATAGCTTGGCAAATCAAATGAAAGTTCCGCTCCTCCAAGTCTTTCGTGAACTGACCTAATTGGGTGAAGTGCCACGTCTCCGATTAAGTATCCCCTTTCTTTCAAAACGCGCGATGACTCTCTCATTACTTTATAAATTTCTTGCTTGCCTTTAAGGCGATCCAATAACCATCCCATTGCAACTATATCAAAAAAAGCATCGCTGAAAGGCAGACATCTCGCATCAGAGCAGACAGATTTTCCAAGCGGTAATGCCTCCAGAAGTTTATGTTCTAAATCTACAGCAATTGTATTATTTTCTGGGCGTCTTGAAGCCTCTGCCATTGCTGTAGGATTCGTATCAGCAGCCAATCTCTTGTATAAATATGAGATATAGGTTCTTGTAAATCCCCGCTGGCTACCGCAACCCAAATCCAAAAGAATGCCGTTGCCCAAGTTCGGCAAATCCCTAAATAAATCTTCGTAGGTATAAGGTTGTACAGTTATCATAGTGGCACGGTTTTGGTCATTTTACAAATCAGGCCACTTTTTTAACATTAATATCCCCTTTAAATCCCATCAACTCAAGATAAGGCATAATAATTTGTTCAACTAGGGAATCATGTAAATTCAAAAAAAATCTTGTTACCTGTTTTGGCTTCCTTAATCCTGCAGCTTTAAACTCCTCATGTGTAGGGGAGTAAGCAGCTTCAATAGTTCTTAAATATTGCTCTTGGGTTGGTCCTGGTATTTCAATTCTGCCCTTAAAAAATTCCAAGTCTCGAGTTTCAGCGCCTAATCTTGATGCCAAATCGCGAAAGCTCTCAACAACTTGTTGACCTGGAATAAAATTTAAAGGATGTTCATCAATGTTTTTCATTTCTCTTCTGTAAACAATTCCTGCATAATTCCAGCCTTTTCTTCCTATGTCTGGAAGCACGTAAGGGAATAATTGAAATTGCCCCTTAATATCGTTGGGATGCCATTGCCTCACGTTATCCACAAAATCCTCGATACCCTCTCGAGAATTAGTGTATCCTGCCAGATCATGTGGCTGAAAAATTAAAATTCTTTCATTGCCCATAGCGAATCCTAAAACTAATTTTAATATTTATATACCCATCGCGCTGTATCCAGCATCAACGTAAATAACCTGCCCTGTAATTGCCTTTGACAGGTCGCTGCAAAGGAATAATGCGCAGTCTGCAACCTCATCAGCTGTAATGTTTCTCTTCAATGGCGCTTTCGCAACATAGTTTAGAAGCATATCGGCAAAGTTTGCGATTCCTGATGCAGCAAGCGTTGCTATCGGGCCTGCAGAGATTGCATTGACCCTTATCTGCTTCTCTCCCAAGTCAACTGCAAGGTACCTTACGCATGATTCAAGGGCTGCTTTTGCAACGCCCATTATATTGTAGCCCGGAACTGCTTTTTCGCTTCCAAGGTAAGTCATTGCGATTATTGAGCCGTTTTTTTTAAGCATAGGCGCTGCCCGCCTTGTTAATTCTACCAATGAATAAGCGCTCACTTCGTGGGCAACCTGGTAGCCTCTTTTGTCAACATCCATGAACTTGCCCTGGAGATGCTCTCTTTTGGCAAAAGCTATGCTGTGAACCAAAAAATCAACTTTGCCAAACTCTTCCTGCACTTTTTTAAAGAAAGCATCCATTGAAGCGTCATCTACAACATCGCATTTTTCATAAACTGGGTTGTGCAGCTCCTTCATCAGCGGCATGAACAATGGCTCAATCCTTTCCTGGTAGCCTGCTGCAATCCTGCATCCTGCCTCATTCAGCCTTTTAGCAATGTGCCATGCAATGCTCTTGTCATTCGCAATCCCAAACACTATTGCCTTTTTTCCTTTTAAGTCAATTGCAACGCTCATTTTGCCATTTCTCCAAAATACTAATTTTTTGAGATTACGTCGGAGAAATAATCTTGCTTTATAAATGTTGCTGAAATCCTTTAGATTTCAGAAACTCCGAAAATTTAAAAATTTTCGACGTTGCTGAGAAGCCAGAATTTGAATGGAAGTTTTGGCATTGTTTAAAGAAAATGAGAAAGATATTTAAACCTTCACCATCAGCTTCTTAGAGATGTTTCTCAGCAATTACATCAAAAATGATGAAATGGGCTATCCTTTGTTAGAATAGTTTGTTTTCAATCTGAATTTTTATGATTTTGGGCGACAAAAAAATACTCTTGCGAGTTATTTATAAATTCTGGTTTTTGTGCAAACTCGATTTGGAGTTGCTTCAGCGCTTCTCTTTTTTTTGGATCTTTAATCCATTTTGGCAATTGGTATTTATTAAACAGGTTAAATATACCTAAAATCTGAATGACCGAGAAACTGTTGGACACAAGTGCTGCTGTCAATTCCTCAAGAGTAAATTCGTGACTGACATGACCTTTGCCTTTACCGGTCCAATTAACATATCTATCGCCAGTTTCCATTGCATTTCTGAACTTTCTAAAATAACCTTTTTGCAAATCTTCAATAACTGCATATGCAAATCTGTTATTTACTGAACCGACTAGCAAACCTCCTGTTTTAGTTACCCTTGCTATTTCGGCTAAAGCCAGGTTATAATCTGCAACAATATCCAAGACTTGGTTTAAGGCAATTGCAACATCATAATAATCGCTTTCAACCTGAGGCATATCAGTCAATGACCCTTGAACAAGCTTAATTTCAATTCCCTCTCGTGACGCATTTTTTTCTAATTGCCTAAGCATCTTTGCTGACAAGTCACTTCCAGTAACTTCGTGACCCATGCGTGCCAAAGGCATTGCAAATCTACCCACCCCACAGCCTGCGTCAAGTATTCTCAGTCTTCCTGCTGGAAGAGTTCTAAGCAAAAAATATTCCATAATCTCATCAGAAAATCTTCCAGCATGCGTAGCGCTATAGCCTGACGCCACCCTGTCATAAAATCTTTGAACTTCTTTTTCATACACCATTGCCAATTGGTAATTAAGGAAGCAATAAAAATATTTCTGAAATACTAAATGCTTAAATATCACATATTCTATCATTATCTAATGGTTAAACAGAAACAGTTCTATGAGTCTGTGGGCAAGAGAATTGGCTGGGATTTTTCTGTTTTAAATAGCAGGATAATTGTTAAAAACAAAAAATGGGATTTTTACCAAGAAGTTGCCAAATTTCTTAAAAAAAACGGAAAATTACTAGATATAGGGGCGGGGAGTGGTGAGAAACTTTTCAAACTCCCAATAATATGCAATAAAGTCATAGGCATTGACAATTCTAAATCTATGATTAATAAAGCAAATGAAAATCTTATTAATGCCAAAATCAGCAATGTAGAATTTAAGCTTGCAGACTCTAATAAGCTGCCTTTCAAAGACGAAGAATTTGACACAGTAAGCTGCAGGCATTCACCATTTAATTTAAGGGAAATTTACAGAGTTTTGAAGAAAAAAGGCATATTTATCACCCAACAGGTTGGTGAACGGGATAAGCAGAACATAAAGGGTATTTTTGGCCGGGGACAGTCTTACAAAAAGAGGGAGGGTAGTTTGATAAATAAGTATTCTGCTGAAGCAAGAAAACTCGGATTCAAGATAGTGAGAAAAAGCCATTACTGCGCTACAGAGTATTATAAGTACAATGATTTAATCTTCTTACTTGAAAATACGCCAATAATACCTCGGTTCAATATCCACAAAGATTGTAAATTTGTCAGAGACATATCAAAAAAACATAACACTAAATATGGGATCAAGACTAATTCATGCAGGTATATTCTAGTTTTACAGAAGCAATGAGCTTACTTAATATTTAATGTCCTCCTTAACGCTTCATAATTGTGCTGAGGTCCTGCCCAGTTTGTTCTTATTTTCGGAACTTTTTTATACCCAATAGGATCTTCAAATCCAAGTTTCAAAAAAGCAGAGTACCTTGTTGAGCAATTGCCACAAGTTCCACATGCTCTTGCTTTTGATCCAACTTCTTCTGGGGGAATATAACTGTGGCATGACCATGTATGGGAAAAATTAACACCTAATTCTTTTCCTGTTCTAATTATCTCCGGCTTGCCACCAAATCCCAGCAGTGGTGCAATAATGCGTATAGGCCAACCCGCCGATTCAATAACGGCATTGATAGCTTCAACATAAGACGGAGTTCCGTCAGGAGCTAATGTATCGTCATGGTTAGCACCAATTGCAATGTATGGCGTGCCTGTTAATTCAGCGTGTATCATTCCAAGAGAGATAAATACAGTGTTCCTAAATGGAACATATTCTATTTTTTTATTTTTTTCAGTAATTTTCACATCATCTCTTAGCAACCCAGATGCACCAAATCTTTTTAGAACTGGCATATCGACTCTGCAGAGCATGTCTAAACCAAGCCCTAAATCCTCAGCAATTCTTTCGACGCACCAAGATTCTTGATGCCTTGCAGCCTGTCCATAAAGAATTTGAACGGGGGATATTGCTTTACCTAAGCCTCGTTCTATGTAAGCAACTCCGATGCTGTCTGTACCGCCCGATATCAACACAGCTACATTATTTTTAGCAATATCTCTTTCTTCGTGTCCTTGCTTCGTATCGTCTGCTAATAGAAGGTCTAATGTGATGTTTGTATCTCTAGAAGTGCCTTCATCGGTTAATTTCTGAAGTAGTTGATGCAATTGGTCGGGATCTCTGGGCCTGACAGGAATAACACTTTGAGGAATAACAACTGCCGATGATGCCATTGACTCAGCTCTGGCAACAGCGACTGAATACATAAAAAGAAAGTAACCAAATGTATTTCTAGCATCAAATAATGTCGAATTAGTATTTTCTGCTATTCGATTTAATACATCGTCGATTGAAAAGAATTGGTAGTATGAACCTCCATCATTGAAAATATCACCGCTTGTTCCATTGTAGCTTGAATCAAATGATAATATAAAAGGAACTCTTCCCCTTTTCCTTATATTTTCAATTACTTTCGAGTCAATTGCGGGATTGCCAGTCTTAACAGATACTGCTGTATCCCTTAACGTTAAATTTCTTAAATCATCTACCGTCTGTGGCTCCATATTACATCACCTATTTGCTTTGTACAATCTTAGTGCCTGGGCGTAATAGCCTGAATATAGCACAGCTTTCCATAAACTAAGGTAAAGTGCAGTTGACAAGCCTCTTTCTCTGTAACCTTTGATTATGGGGTCCTTCAGCACATCTAAGAAATTAACTTGCTCCCCTGTTCTCTCATGCCTTATCCTCTTTCCTGTTCCATACTTGAAAGCACTCCTAAAATCATCCATAATTGTAATAGGGTCATGATATATTGGCGCATCCGCCAAATGAACAAGCCCTATTCCTGCTTTTCTGCGTCTTATCTCAAATTCAAAGTCTACACACCATCCAACATCCTCGGCAAACCTGTATCTATCACCAATTCTTCCAAAAACGTCCTTGTCAAGCAAGAGAGGCGGAATAAACGCATAAGGCACGTTTGAAGTAGTCACTTCTCTCGCTGATTTAGTTATCCTAGACTGAAATGAGTTTTCTTGGAAGGCCACATTACCTCTTACCAAGGCTTGTGGATTTTTTTCCTTTGCAACATACATCTTTTCAATCGTTCCAGCAGCAAAAACGCAATCGCTATCCATAAATAAAACCAGTTCATTATTAGAAGCGTCCATTCCCTGATTGTAGCATATGCCAAGATTTTGCTGCGGGATTACAACTGACCTAATGCCTAATCTAGCAACTATATCTGATACTTCTTTCGTGGGATTATTCATAACAACCACAACTTCAACTGCTTGGTCGATGCTTTGGACGCATCTTTCAATTCTTACGTCGCTATGAACCGGTATAACAAGTGATAAGTCCATTTTTATCTTCTTGCAAACATGTTAAAAAAATTCCTAAATCCAGCAAGCTGAAATGCTTCGACTGAAGGAGCAACTTCGCTTGATATCCCCCTATATCTATTAAGATGCATTGCACTTTCGTCATATCTAACCTGCTGAAGCTGTGATGCAAACAACTGCAAGGCTGCAATCTTTTTTCCTTCATAGCCCGTGATATCCTCAAAATAGTGAACTTCACCAATGGGTCTGTGCACCTCATAAAGGAATAAACCTTTTACTGAATTTGGGTTTGGATGTGCATTGTAATAGCCGCCATTTGCCAACCATAAAAGTCTGTAAGCTAGTTGCGAAACTGCAGTATGCTCTACATCTCCATCATTTAAATGAGGGGCATAAATAAAATCTGTTGAGAATTTCCTAAGCATACTAACAATGCCTTCAATATGCCGCTCACCCAATTCAGTGGGTCTTTGCCTTAGAAATCTGATATCTGTAATTTCCAAGAATTCAGCAACTCTTTCGGATTCTTTTTCTCTAACAGCAACTTCATCGGGGGTAAGCCCCGAGCTTATGTATACAACTCTAACCCGGTTTCCTAAGTCAATATGCTTTGCAATGCTGCCTCCTGCTCCAACTATTTCATCATCTATATGCGGGGCTAATATAGTTATATTAAGATTATTTTCTAAAGGAAAGCTGCATATTGTGTCCGCCAATTTTGTGCACCTCCTCGAGGCTTATGACCATGAAAAATCCTTTTCAGTTTTACATGGGTTAAATACCGGTACAATTCTTCAAATTGGTTATTTGAAAGTTTATCAACCCTTATTCCCATCAAGTTGGGCAAGTCTTCAGCAATCATACATATAGGGTGTCCTACATTAAAATCAGATGCACCTTTTTTATATGCATATTGATGTATTGCAGCGGAAAGTGCATCGCGCACTATCCTTCCTTTTTGGTCCCACAAGCATCTTACAATATACAGAGGAAATCTTTCAATTTCTCTTTTGCTTGTTGGGTATAAACCAACTACAGCACCGTCAGTTGATGGAGGAGGTTCAAAGCTTTCACTTGGAACATCGAGCAAATAATCTGTTCTAAAATATGCATTTGACAATAAGCCCAGTCTGGTGTGGGGTCTTCCATAACAACATTCTCTAGCAAAATGTTGACCCACCAAAAGCACCCCAGCACCAAATTTCTCTTGCAATAATCTCATAATGAGGGGTTCTGTTATATTAAAAGGTATATTCGCTACCAGCTTTGTAAACGGCGGCAATTTCATTTCTAATGCATTCCCATAAATAACAGCAACATTAGGATATTGTCCCTGTACCTGCTGCAAGTCTGAGGCAAGCCGTCTATCCAGCTCAATTGCAACAACTTTGCCTGCTGCTTTAGCAATAGCGCGTGTAAGGTTTCCCTGTCCGGGCCCAATCTCCAAGACGATGTCAGTAGAATCAACTTCAGCTAACATTACCATTTTTTCCAAGAGAGAGTGGTCAGTTAAAAAGTGCTGATTCAAACTTCCGACAGATTTTTTAAAGTCATCAGGCATTTTTCATCACCACATATTTATTGTTGAATATTAATGCAGCTGCTTCAGTTTTTTCGAGTAGCTGCAATGCTTGATATGGTGTGTGGATTATGGGGCCGTGCCTATTAAGTGATGTGTTTAATACGGCTCCAACTCCTAATCTGTTGTTAATTTCCCGCAACTGTTCATGAAACACAGGATTGGCTTTAGGTGTTACTATTTGTGGTCTTGTAGAGCCATCAACATGAGTCACTGCATCAAGCTTAGTTTTCATCTTATAGGCCACTGTCATATGTGGAGCGTCCAGCTCGTTACCAAAAAAATATGCAGACTGCTCAGACATTACACTTGGAGCTAATGGTCTACCATCTTCCCTATCCTTAATATATCCGTTAACCAAATCTTGCATTGAAGCACTTCTTGGATCTGCTACGAAAGACCTGTTGCCTAAAGCTCTTGGCCCAAATTCAGCCCTGTCCTGAAATAAACCTACAACCTTTCCCTGTTCGATTAATTCCGCAATCAGTCTTGCAGCATTCTCTTCAATGCGACATGGAAGATGTTTACTCTTTAATATATTTTCAATTTGAGAATCAGAATATGATGGCCCTAAATAAGGTGTCATTGCTGTGTGGGATATATCATAACCTTTCTGTCTTGCAACTTCAAGTGCTGCTCCAAGTGAAGTTCCTGCATCATTTGATGCTGGCTGCACATATATTTTCCTAAAGATGCCTAATTCAGCTATTTTTCCATTTGCAACACAATTTAAGCCGACACCACCAGCAATCCCAAGATTGACTATTCCAGTCCTTTGATGAACTTGCATTGCTAGCTCAACTACAATTTTTTCAAGCAACTGCTGTCCAGCTGCTGCTAAATTCAGATAATCTCTTGGAAATTTTCTGAAAGAGTATTTCCTTGACGAATCATTGGGATTTAGTCCGGTAATATCTTCAAATTTTTGCATCCAATAAGGTCTTACTAAATGTTGTTCGTCAAAAGTCTTGCCACTTGTGTCTACTTGAAGCTCCAATCCTTTAACCCTTACAACTCCTTGATGCACATATACTAAATCCCGTAAAGTTTCATAAAAAGGATGCGGCTTGCCATAAGGTGCTAGTCCCATTGTCTTTCCAGCTTCATTAGGCTCAAAACCAATAAACTCTGTTAAAGCCTCATAAAAATATCCAAGTGAATGTCCAATTCCAGAGGAAGCAAGTTTTTCTATATTTTTTCCCCTATCGGTTGCCCTCCATAATGTAGTAGACTCATTTTCTCCCTGTCCGTCAACTACAATTATTGAGGCTGCATCAACCATTGCCGGAGAAAAGGCACTAAGCGCATGGGCAAGGTGATGATTCACAAATACGAATTTAAGTTGACTATTTATGCGGTATGCTGGAAAAACCGATTCTTGCAAATCTTTGGGGTCTATTTTGAGATTTATTGACCTTGTGGCATAAATTAATGGGTAATCAAAAGGCATTGCAACGGCGCTTAGGTCTTGTGGGGCTATTCCAGCAAAGTCCAGACAAAAAGTAACAGCATGTACTGGAAATGTGTCATATGCATGCTTAATTCCAATAAATCTTTCTTCCTCTGCAGCTGCAACTATCTCAACCTTTCCATTGGTGCATTTTAACAAGCATGCTGATGCATCATGACTTCTTGTTTTCCAGCCCTGAATTCCCAAAATAAATTCATCCTGCATTATGGTCACTTTTGTCTTATTTTAGTGTATATATTGCCACTAAAATCTCCCTTAATCAGCGGCATGGACCTAGGTGTAGTCTTTAACACATATAGTGAGGACCTGCATCCAATAGATTGTGCAGCATGATATTGTGTGAACCCATTTCTGACTTCTTCGATAGCAAGTCCCATATCACTTAATAATTCTTGCACCGGAATAGCTTTTTCGCGCGACCTTTGACTGTATCCAAAATTAAGATAAACAACTCCTCCGCCTTTTAGAGCCGACAAGCATCTAGATAAAAATAGGAATATGCCTTCAGGAGTATATGGGGGGTCAGTAACAGCTACTTGATATGAGGATGCGTGCTCTTGTGGAATCCTTCTCTTAGCGTTGTAATTTTGAACTTCTATTCTTGTCCCGTGCACATCATTTATTTTTTGTATTAATGCAACTAATTCCTTGTCGATATCCAAAACAACCAACCTTTTCGCCATTTGTGCATAAGCTGCAAGGAATGAAACAAGGTCATTATCCCCCATAAACAATATATCTCTTCCTTCAAGAGAACCATGCCCGTACATTAAACGGACTTTATTAGCACTTGATGCACAAGTAGCTCTGAATTGATCAAAGTCTCTGTAAGATCTGGAGCGTGATTTTTCTATTTTTTCCATCTCATCTGATGCTGCTCTTAACCTATCTTCAAATAGAGTATCCGCTGCTGTTCTTCTTTTGAAAATTTGGTCAACCTCTGCTTCTTTGGATTCCCTCAAACTGAATCTGTCGCCATCCCTCAGCACAATGTCGCTTAACTCCAATGGAAGCTGCCGCATTACAGAACTTGGGAATCCTATGCCTCTTTGAAGTTCTATCTGCTTAACGGGACCATTTTTAAGCATAAACAAAAAACTTTCCAGTTCTCGTGGAGAAACCATTAAATTGTCAGCAGCAATAATTAACTTTGAATATTCCATTTTACCACCCAATAATAGATACTAACTACCCATAACTTATAAATCTTACTGAGTCCATTTCCGTATGGCAAATAAGTTTAAAAACACAAATTCATTACTCGAGTTTATGTTCATTGCCGAGACTTTTTATTCCATTCAAGGCGAAGGTAAGTATATCGGTGTTCCATCATTTTTTATTAGAAGCTCTGGTTGCAATTTGAGATGCGAGTGGCGTGATGTAATTTCAGGCGAGATTACAAAATGCGACACACCATACACCTCTTGGAACCCGCAAGGAACTTCACGGTCAATAGATGAGTTAATTCAAGATGTTAGGCAAACTCCAGCACGTCATGTTGTTGTAACCGGAGGGGAACCTTTTTTGCAGAGATACCTGCCACAACTTGCGGAAGAATTGACTCATTTTGGATACCCCATAACAATTGAAACTAATGGCACCATCTTTAGAGAATTGCCACAAGAAGTTTATTTGAGTATTTCACCAAAAACGAGAAACAGTGTTCCTTACGGCTCTAAATATGAGAAAGAACATTTAAGACAAATGAGGAATATTAAAGTATTGAAAAAGCTTATGGCAAGGCATGAATACCAATTTAAATTTGTTGTTGTTGCCCCCGGTGACATATATGATATAAAACAACTTCAGGAAGAACTTATTATCCCTGCACAATACATGTATCTTATGCCAGAAGGGGACAATAGCGAAGTGATTAGGACTAGAAGCAGGTGGATAGTTGAGATGTGCAAAACCTTGGGCTTCAATTTTAGCGATAGGCTGCACATACATTTGTGGCATAATGAAAGAGGTTTTTGAATTGGGCAAATGAAAGTAAGCAAAACATACGATTGGGTTATGGGCCATCGATTGATGTCCAACCAAGGTGAATGTGTAAACCCCCATGGTCATAATTACGTCGCTGAGGTAGAAATTGAGGGTCAGCTTAATCTCGAGGGAATGGTATTAGATTTTAAAGATATAGATGCGATTGTAAAGCCCATTTGGGGTAGATTGGACCATTCATTTATGGTCTACCAGAAAGACCAAGAATTGGTTTCTGTGTTGAGCGGAAGAGGATGGAAAACTACAGAAGTTGATTTTGAATCAACTGCAGAGAACATTGCAAGATACTTGTTTGATTTAGTAAGGGCTTCTGGAATCAACGTGAGCAAAATTAAAGTGTGGGAAACACCCAAGTGTGCTGCAACGTATGAAGGCAAGTAATATGTTTTGGGATATAATTACCAAATACCTTGGAAAAGAAGGAATTTATGGATTTTCAATGCCTGATGGAAATACATGGGTAGGCAAGTATAATCCACGACATCCAAGGAAATTAAGTGAAGTAGTAATAATTCCAACGCCTAAACTTCCACATAATCTTTTGGAATTATATCCATATTTGGCTAAGTCATATAATGAAAGAAATGGGCAAGGAGAAGGTAACCCAGGGAAAAATATTGAATTAAGAATGGTGGATTTTAATCCTGATATTGCTATTGCTCGTTGGTATTTAGGTGAAATGAGGGAAAATCATTTATATTAATTTTACTAACCATCAAGGTATTTGCTTAAATCAACCTTCCTCTTCCATCTGCCTTAATTTCTGCTTTTTTGCTTCCATTCTTCTTTCGTTAAATGTTTTTTCATCAATTATTTTATGAAAATTCCTCATGCTGCATCTGGGCCGTACATTGAGCAGAAATCAGCTTCAATTCCTCTGCAACGCTTGCTATTATCCTGGAAGTGCCTATGTTTGCATTTATTTTTACCATTAAGCCTTTGCCTATGCCGATTGGATGCAATTTTTTATGGTTTATATTGGCGGGAGTTATGATTGTGCCCTTAGAAATCTCACTCATTAACCATTCAGCCTTAGTTCATTTTTCCAATATTCACAAACCATCTCTGTCTTCTTTGCAGCAATTCCCGCGTACTTTTCAGGATTATTGATGATTTCGAGCTGTTTTTTATTGAATTTTTTAAAGTAGGGCTGTATTGACTTGTCGTTTCTGACTAAGCTTATCAATGGCTGTTTTGTTAATTGCGATTTAAGCGTCATTTCCCTCACATATTCATGCGCGTCAGGATGCCCGTTTGCAGCCAATAAAATGTACAAGGGCTCTGCAATGATCATGTTTTTGTTCATGTCGAAGTTTTTTTGCATATTTTCTTTGTCAACAGCCAAGTCTGACATCACTCTGTTCAGCCTAACAACAGACGCATAAAAACCAGCCAGCATTTCAGGAATGAACCTCATTGATGCAGAATTTGTAAGGTCTCTTTGATGCTCCGACAGCTGGTCCATGTACATTGTCATCATGCGGGGCATGAACTCCTTCCACATGCTTTTTACATTCTCAAAGTTTATGGGATTTCTTTTCTGGGGCATTGTTGATGAGCCGACTTGCTTTGACTCAAAAAGTTCCCCTACCTCTCCAATTTCGTTCCTTTGGAGATGCCTCATGTCATCAGCGAGATTTGCTAGAATGCCAAATGCAGAAATGATGCTGTTAAGGTAATCAACCAAAAACTCGGCTTCAACAATCTGTGTGGAAATTGGAGATGCCTTTAATCCAAGTTCTGCCAGCACCTGCTCCTCAAATTTGACAGGCTCATTAAAAAATAGTGAAGATGCATTGTAGGCTCCCACAGCTCCCGCCATTTTTCCCCTTAGATTATTTGCCGCTTTTCTTATTTTTATTATCGAGCTTCCCAGCCTGCTGACATACTGCGCGATTGCAAACCCAAATGTGATTGGCTCGGCATGCTGCCCATGGGTTCTTCCAATCTGCACAGTGTTTTTTTCCCTCAATGCAAGGTTTATCAATGTTGACTCAAATTTCAATAATTCCGGAATCAGCGCATTGTTTGTAAAGTCCTTGTACCTCAATGCGTCAGCAGTTGCGATTATGTCGTAGCTTGTAGCTGTAAAATGAACAAACGGCTTTGCCTCATCGCTCACTTTATTTCTTATGCAGTTTGACAATGCCCTTATGTTGTGCCTTATCCTGTCTTCCTCGGCATAAACCTGCTCCGGGGTCACGTTTCTGCAGGCTTTCTCTATCTCATCAGCAATTTTTTGCGAGCATAGCTTATTTTTTGCAAGAACTTTTGCAAGCACCGATTCAATTTTCAACGCATATTTTATAAAAGCCGCTTCAGAAAGGTATGGCTGCAGTTTTGCGAACATGCTTTTGTTCCTAGCATAGTACCTGAAATCAAGCGGGCTTATCGCATCAAAAAGGTTGATCTTTTCAGGAATAAGGTAGGGACCCTCTAGGCTTTTATCGATGTTTATCAATTGAAGAATTTGCCTTGTCAGCTCATTCTCAAGGTTCAGCACAATTACTTTGCGGTTTTTTTCTCCGACTTCCTTAACAACATTGCTGCTTTTGAAAACCTTGATGCACGCATGCACCTTGGCAGGGGAGCATTTTATTCGTTGGGCAATCTCCCGGATATGCAACTTTTCCTTTGAGAGAAGCTCGAGTATCTGAATGTTGACCCTAGTGAAGATATTTTGCAGGCCTTTCATTTTGCTTTAAAATCCGCTTAAAAACAATCTTTAAACCCTTATAAACAAGCCTATAACTCCAAAAATCGTTCATTATTTATAAACTTTTCTATTTTTTAAGAGAAAACGTTCGTTAAATGTTTATTTTCATCCTGTCTTTTGCAAGGATTATCTTTCCCTTGAATTCCTTTTTACATTGCTTTTTTATATCTGCCGTTAATGCTTGGGGATAAAAATGCGTTAATATAAGCCTTTTAACCTTGGCTTTTGAAGCTATTCTTCCGGCTAAAGATGGCGTTAAGTGCCCCTTCACTTTTTTGTTGTCAGGAAAAGAGCACTCTATAAGCAAAACATCTGCATTTTTAGCGATTTCGATTGCCTCATTGCAGTATTCTGCATCGCCTGCATAAACAAGCGTTCTGTTTTTATGCTTTATCCTGTAAGCTATGCTTTTTGTTGTTGTGCTGTGCCTAATTTCGTGTATTTTTATTTTTATATTGCTTACTTTTATTGTTGAGTTTTTTAGCTCTTTTACATTAATCTTAAAATTAATTTTTGTTGGTTTCAATAATTTGTTCACCAATGTGTCAAAATACTTTTTGAATCCCAGCGGCCCATAGAGATTCAGCGGCTTTTTCCTTATGCCGCCATAATTATTGCTCCATATTATCGCTCCAAGGTCATTGATATGGTCGTTATGGAGATGGGTGTAGAAAATATCCTCGATATCAAACAAATCGTATCTTAGTTCCAGCAGCCTTCTTATTGTGCCTGCGCCGCTGTCAAACAATAATTTTTTGCCATCAGCCTCAATGATGTAGCCGGCGCAGTTTCTATCCAGCAATGGAGCGGCAGTCCCGCTTCCCAATACTGTTAGTTTCATTTTAAATACCTAAGCAGTTCTTTATGAACTTTATTGTTTGAAATGATAAATTGGTGCTGCTCAGGCTTCCATTTTCCTCCTTTCAAGTCAGTAACCTTGCCTTTGGCTTCCTCTACAATTAAAAAACCAGCAGCAATGTCCCATTCGTTTGTTGTTAAGACAACATAGCCCTCGCATTTGCCGCATGCCACCATCAAGAGGTTATAGATTGCAGAGCCGAAATTCCTCACATCAATGGTTTTATGCACTAATTTTTTAAGGAAACCTACTTTTTCCATTCTGTTGGCATATGAAAATTCAAACAATACAAATGAATGGTCAAGGGTTTTTTTATTGGAAACCTTTATTCTCTTGCCGTTCATAAAAGAGCCTTTGCCTTTCTCCGCAACAGCAGTGATGCATAAAACAGGAAAATTAATGGCTCCCAGAACCGATTCATTTTTGTATTCCAAGGCTATTGAAGTCCCAAAAATAGGAATTTGGTGCAGAAAATTATGCGTTCCGTCTATCGGGTCAATGACCCATTTATAATCTGATTTGTTGTCTTCAAACCCTGTTTCCTCTGATAGAATGCTGTGTTTTGGGAAGTGCCTTCTTATTGTTTTTATTATTGTTTTATTCGCCTCCAAATCAGCTGTTGCAACTAAGCTTTTGTTTGGCTTTATCTTTATGGCTTCTTTTTTGCCGTAATGCTTCAGCATTATCTTGGCTGCCTGCTTCGCTGCCAGCAGCATTACTTTTTTTTCTTTGGAGAGGTTCATAGATAATCAACAACACAGCTATTATTAAAATGTTTTGGGTTTTATTTAAAGGGCTTAACAGTAAAAGAATCATAACCTACAGGGCCATCATAACCTATATGCCGTATGGAAGCTTTGCTTGCCCTCATCGCAACCTTTGTGATGTCCAATTTTTTTCTAGTAGCGCCCAATACGACCACAGCACCGGCAAAAACATCACCTGCCCCATTTGTGCTGCCTATTTTTGTGCCTGCTGAGTAACCTATCATCTCAACATATTCTTCCTTGAGTTTTACATGATAAATCCCACTTTCATGATTCATGCATAATACACCATTCGCTCCTAGGGTAATAAACAGCGGATTTCCATTAGTAATCTTATCCTTATTCATTTTTCTTAGGTACTCAAGGGACATCTCAAATAGCTGCGCATCCTTAAATTCAAGGGGGTTTTTTCCGTGAATAGATGTAACATCTTCATGACTAATTATGCTAAGGCCATACGGCAGCATTTTTTGAAATATAAAATCAGGCGGTAATGAAGATGTAACAACAAAATATAACGGAACCATTCTGCGATTTGTACTTTCAATCATAGCCTCTACTAAACCTTCATCCTTAGCGCTGTTTATTGCCACTCCGTTGGCTTCCCGGACAATATCGTCTATAGCGACTTTATGCTCTTCCAGCAAGTTAACTCTTGGAAGCATTGGGCCTTTAAGTATTATTTTGTCTTCCCTTCCGCCTAAAATTGCATTTATCGGGATAGGCCGCAATCCAAAAAAATAAGGAGAAATCCCGACTTCCCTCAGGCTTTGGAGTACTAATTCATCGGGACTGGAAACGTCAACATATGATAAATCCAATTTTGTTGCAATATCCATCCTTCTTTTTATGGATGTTGCCGTGTTGTAGCCACCACCGCCAGGCTTGAGCATATTCCAAAGGCCCCTGATAGAGTGTTCAACATCAGCTTTTGTTCTGTGCTTGTAGCCGTACCTTATTGGTCCGTCCACAACTTCAAAAATCTTTTTAACTCCATCAGAAACAACGGTAATGTTATTGCCGTCCTCGTAAACTTTTCCATCTATATGGGCATCTAATGTGGCATTGCCTGCAATAACTAACTTAAATTTATTCTTGTCGCTCATTAAAAACCTCCTTTTGGATTTGTTGTTTATTCCTTCTTATGATTTTTGTAATAACCCAGACTTAATCAGGTTCCTCTCAATTCTCTTAAGCACATTTTCGTTTTGAGCCTCAAATTGCTTTCCAGTTATCATCTCGCAAGCTGTTATGTACCTTTTTGCAGCCTCAATCTTGACTTCATCAGGAATTGCTGGAATCCTGCCTTCGCCCATAAATCCTTTGTCAGCAAGCCACTGCCTTACATACTCCTTGTCAAGCTTTTGGGGCTCCTGCCCTCTGGAAAACAATTCATTGTAGGTGCCTTTTATCCAGAACCTTGATGAGTCTGGAGTATGGATTTCGTCAATCAAAACCAATTCGTTATTTAACTCGCCGAACTCATACTTTGTATCAACCAAAATCAAATTATTTTTTGCAACAAGTTTTGTGCCAAAATCAAACAGTGCAAGAGCTGCCTTTTCCATTTTTCTGTATATTTTTTCATCAACAAGTTTTCTTTTGATTATCTCTTCCCCTGAAATTGACTCATCGTGCATGCCATGCTCCGCCTTTGTCGATGGGGTTATTATCGGCTTGCCAAGCTTTTGATTTTTCTTCAGGCCTTCTGGCAGCTTATTGCCGCAAAAATCCCTAACGCCTCTTTCATAATTGTACCATGCGCTTGTTGTTGTAACTCCAGTTATGTAGCCCCTGACAACCATTTCAACAGGATAAGGCTTGCACTCATTTACAATCATTACATTTGGGTCAGGAACACCGATAACGTGGTTTTTAACAATATTTCTTGTCTTCTCAAACCAAAAAGCAGATGTTTGGTTCAAAACCTGCCCTTTGAATGGAATTGAACACAAAACCCTGTCAAAAGCGGAAATCCTGTCAGTTGTTATTATGATTCTTTTTCCGCCAAAAGAATAATTGTCACGCACCTTGCCTTCGTATTTTTTGCCAATCTTAAAGCTAGTCTTGTCTAAAGTGTTTTTTAATTGGTTTTTAAGGATTGTGTCGGATAACATTTTGATTTATTTTATTGATTTCAAGTTGTATAAGGGCTATTTATTGCTATCCAAAACTTTTTTTCCCATATCCTTTTTGTAGGCAATCAATTGCTCTTCGTACTCGTTGTCAATGTTCATTATTTCAACTGCTGCAATTGCCGCATTGGTGCCATTATTAAGCCCAACCCACAGGCCATGGCTTGTGTGCTTGAGAAAGTTTAAGGAAGCCTCTGCATTATCATCCTTTTCCAAAAGCAGCGGGCAGTAGATGACAAGCTCGTCTTTCTTTTCAACAGGCTCGTCAAAATATGTGAATACTGCGTTTATTGAATTTGAATCCGGCCTGTTATTAAAATTTGGCACAATTTGGAATTTTTTTAATGTTTCCACTGCTTTTTTTACAGCATCATTGTTTTTGTCGCCGATTATTGTCACGCTTTCGTATTTCTTCATCATCTTTACGCAGTTTTCAGCAGCGACATTGCCCTTGTTGACTCCGACAGCCAAGACAGGAATTCCAGGAGGCATTTGGGCTATTGCAAGCAAGGCATCCAAGCCTTGGTAGTTGCCTTCGCAGGGAACCCCAATTACCGGCCTTAATGTCCTTGCAGCCACAACACCCGGCAGATGGGCAGCCAAACCAGCGCCTGCAATTACAATTGCGTAATCATTCTGCAGCGTTTTGTCAACATCTTCGGGAGTTTTATGCGCAGAGCTGACCCTTAAGTCAAAATCCACTTTTTGCTTTTTCAGCCCTTTGGCAATTTCATTATAGACCTTTTCATCGGTTTTTGAGCCGAAAATTATAAGTGCTTTTTTCATTTAATCACCCAAAATCTTGTATTCCTGGTAATTCTCATTTACAAGCAGCTCTTTTGCAGCCTTGTCAGCAATTTTTCCTGCTTCTTTTTCATCAGCTTCTATTGTCAGGCTCCACAATGTGCCTTTTTCAATTTTTTCAATATTCTTAAATCCAAGCCTGTTTTTTAATGTTGCCAAAATAATGCTTCCGTCATCATTTATATTCTTTACTAAAATTTTAATATTATTTTCCCTTGGAATGGAAAAAGTATAAGCATGCTTGTTTGCATTAACCAAAATGTCAGCCTTGCATATCTGGCTCCTGAATTTTTCTTCATTGCCTTCAATTGAAAATTTGTAGTAATCATATCTTCCTACATTCCTGATTTTGCTGAAGCCGATTTTTTGCAGTGTTTGTAATGCGGTAATTGCCGTTGTGTCAGGCACTTTCAGGCTTACAATCATCTCAACCGTTTTTGCTGGCATTTTTATAGTATTTCCTCTTCAACATATTTTTTCATTGACTTGAAAACATTCATTGCAGGCGCTGGCTCTTCCATTGCAATTATATTGCCAGCAAACTTGTTCTTTAACTCAGTTGTATCTGGCAGCTGCCTTATGAAGGATGCCCTTTCAGGATGGGGCATGATTGCCATCACATTGCCTGTTTTGCTGCAGATGGCAGCAATATTATGCATCGCTCCATTCGGGTTTGTTGGAAAGCTTTCTTCTATCCTGCCATCTTTTGTAGAATATCTGAAAACAATCTGCTTGTTTTTTATCAGTTTAGAAAGCAATTCCTTGTCTTTTGTTACAAACCTTCCTTCGCCATGGGCAATCGGCATCGGGATAACTTCATTTTTTTTAGTAAATTTTGTGAAAATGCATGTGCCTTTTTCCTGCTCATTTTTTACATTAACCCATGTTGTGTAATACCCATTAATGAATGGGTTTTTGTTTGGGGCCAATGCCATCTCGACATTATTTTTCAATCCGGGTATCATGCCGCATTCAACTAAAGCTTGTGCGCCGTTGCAAATTCCTAAAACCGGCTTTCCGTTTTCCGCTTCTTTTCTTATTATTCCAAAAACGGGGTCTTTTGCCATTATCACTCCTGCCCGAATTCTGTCTTCATATCCCCAGCCCCCTGGTATAATAAAGCCGTCATACTTTTCAATCCCTTTTCTCTCGTTCCATCTCACAATCCTGCCGTCCATTCCGGCGGCGAGAACAGCTTTTAGAGATTCCTCTTCGCAGTTGTTGCCTGGAAAATAAATCACTGCAATGTTTGGTTTTCTTGGCATTTTATTCCAGCGCCTCCGCAAATCCAGTTGTCCAAGCCTCTTTTAATTTTGAAATTGGCAAATTGATGATTTTCTTGCTGTTTTTGGCTATTGCAAGATTTTTTTCTTTTGTTGTTTTGCCCAATTCGATCAAATTAATTTTATAAAACTTAAACAATATTTTTAATTTTTCCAGGTTTTTACCTTCAACCTCAAAAACAAACCCGCTTGTTTCTGAGAACAATGCCTTGTCGCTCCTTAAATTTGTGAAATCAAGAGCAATCTCGGCGCCGATTTCGCCATCAGCATCTCCTCCCATTACCATTTCTGAAATTGCTGTTGCCAATCCGCCATCTGAGATGTCATGGCATGAGAGCAATAAGCCTGCATTTATTGCGTCAATAACAGCATAAATCATATTTCTCTCCTTCTCAAAGTCCATTATCGGAACAACTGCGCCAATTTCATTATTGATGTCGTAATAAACAGAGCCTCCTAGCTCGTCTTTTCTGTCTCCTACCAAGAATAATGCTGATTTTTCTTTCTTTATTTTCATTGTGATGGCTTTGCTGTAGTCTTTCAAAACGCCAATGCACGCTATTACTGGCGAGGGGTCGATTGACTTCCCTGAGCCAGACTCGTTATAGAAGCTCACGTTGCCGGAAATAACAGGCACAGGATATTTCGTTCCCTTGTAATTCAAATTCTTTGCAGCGTCTGCAATTCCCCGAACACCTTCATAAAAATCATAAAATGACTCTGGATTTTCGGGATTGCCGTAATTCAAGCAGTCTGTCAAGGCGCTTGGGATTGCACCGACTGCGGCAACATTCCTCATGCTTTCGGCAACCGCATTCACAGCCCCCCAGTATGGATCAATTCTGCAGTACCTTGGATTGCAGTCTGTTTTTAAGGCGACTCCAAAATTAGAGTTATCAACAGCTTTAACAACCCCAGCATCAGCATAGCCGCTTTCAATCACTGCATTGCCCATCACGCTTGTGTCATAGTGCTTGTAAGCTTTCGCCTTGCTTGCCACATTCGGGTGCTTTAGAATTTCCAGCAGCGCATTGCTATAGTCATTCGGCTCTTTTAAGTTTGGCTCCTTGAAGTTTCTTTTTGGCGCTTTTTTTGCCCTGTCATATTTGATGCCTTGTGTAACAGCGTTTATGGAAGCATTGCAGACAGTTTTTCCATCATGCCTTAAAATGTAATTCTGGTTTTTTGTGACTTTGCCTATAACAAAAGCTCCTGCTCCAATAGAGATTTGGGGCAGCTCAAAATCCTCATTGTAGATTTTCAATAATGCCTTTGTGAATTCCGGGGGGGAAATCCAAGTAAACCTCTCCTGTGTTTCAGAGCATGCAATCATGTAAGGAGGCAGATTCTGCATTGAAATATTCACTTTGCCCAAGTCAATGTCAGCCCCAAAGTCTGCATCAGAGCAAAGCTCGGAAGTGCTGCACATGATGCCTCCTGCGCCCATGTCCTTGAAGCCGAGCTCAATGCCTTTTTTTCTTGCTTCCTCAAATACCGCATAAGAAGCTCTTATAATTACGTTTTTTAGGAATGGGTCAGGCACCTGAACAGCTCCCCTGTTGATTTCCCTGTCCTTTTCATCCAAAATTAATGATGCAAATGCAGCTCCTCCAAATCCGCTGTTGTCAGTGGCTTTGCCTACAACAACAATGTCATAATTTTCCGCATTTTTTGGAGCATAGCTGTGGATTATGTCTTTTTCTTTTACAATACCCAAGCAAACGACATTAACAAGACAATTTTCATCAAAAGAATCGTTAAAGTAAACATCGCCGCAAATGTTTGGAATGCCAACAGCATCCCCATATCCTGCAATTCCATTTATGACTTCGTTTGCAATGTATTTTACCTTGTTTTTGTTCTTTCCGTTTGGATCGCCAAACCTCAATGGGTCAGCAATTGCAATCACTTTTGCGCCCATGCAAAGCACATCCCTTATAATGCCTCCAACTCCGGTTGCAGCCCCTTCGTAAGGGACAACTTGGCTTGGATGGTTATGGCTTTCGTGGCTTACAACAATGCCGTATCTTTCATTATTGATATAGCCAAGCTCCACAATGCCTGAATCCTCAACAGGACCAAGAATGACATTCGGCGCTTGGGTTGGAAGCAATTCCTTCAAAACATGCCTGCTGCTCTTATAAGAAGAATGCTCGCTCCATTGCGTGTTGAAGATATAAATCTCTGTTATTGTCGGGTTTCTTCCGATAAGCTCGACTATTTTTCTTGCCTCAAAAATACTCAAAGAAACAGCTTTCTTTCTTAAGAACTCTTTCAGGGCATTGTCAGGCATGCCCTTTATGTCTATTAAATCTGTATCAACACCGCCCATTTTCCCACCAACATGCGAGGTTCGAGATGTCCGCGATTGACCTGTGAGCGAGTGATTGGCTCACTCGCATGTCACTGTGAGCGGACTCACACGCAGTTACCTCGCTCACCATCCCACTGTTTTGTATTGCCAAGTGATTTAAATAGGTTGCGGTAGATAAATTAGTTATTTTAGAGTAG
The DNA here is from genome assembly GCA_018303655.1 of Candidatus Woesearchaeota archaeon. Taxonomy (GTDB): domain Archaea; phylum Nanobdellota; class Nanobdellia; order Woesearchaeales; family GW2011-AR4. Next base: position 2,013 of record JAGVXT010000012.1, on the reverse strand, counting down.
TGATAAAAGGAAAAGTTTAAAAGTGGGGTTATTATACAATACTTGACAAATGACTGAAACTGAAAAAAGCGAATATCTGGATAGGTTGGTGCTCACTTACTTACATCAAAATAACCAGCTAACTATTTTAGAGATAGCACCAGAGCAAGAAAGGCCAAAGATTTTTTTGGAGAATATTGGTTGGGGGCAGCAAAAAGACTATATTGAAGATGCATTGAATGCTTACTTATCTACCTCTTCACCTCCTTTACCTGAAGGAAAGTTCTATGTCTTTACTCCAACGGATAGCTTTACATATAATAGCACCACTACTCGAATTGACCATGCCAGTGCCAGAATCGGCGACAGCTCAACTTTTAGCGAGGCTTTGAATGAAATACTAAAACAAGCTAAGGAAGATGCGGCCCAAGGAAGGGGAACACTAACGCGAATATTATTTTTTGATGAGGCATCAAAGAGTAACTTTGAAAGGTCATTAGAAAAGAAGCTCAGAAAAAAAGATGAAAAATCCACAGGTTCTGAACTCTCCTATCAAGCTGGCTTGGAGGAGCATAATATTCCTAATTATGGAAAAGTTAAGCGATATGATTATGCTTTTAGACTAATTCTCCAACCAAATAAATAGAGCCGGCAGCAACAACCAAATCTTTTTTATCGGCAATTTTTTTTGCATAATTTAACGCTTTTTTGGGATTTTCAATTATTCTTGTTTTTATTGATTTATTTTGATTGATTTCCGGAGAAATTTTTTTAAAATTTCTGGGCACAGAAAATCTTTGATTTTCTAGTGTATTAAAAATTTTCAATAATTTTTTTGGGTTTGCTGCCTTCTCATTTCTCGAGTTTGTAAAAATTATAGCTGAAACCAGCGGTTTTATTGTCTTTAACATCATTGGAATGTCTTTATCCTGCTGTATCCCGACAACAAAAATAAAATTCTTGATGTTTTTCTGTTTTTTAATAATGATTAGCTCTTTTTTTAAAATTTCAAATCCGCTTGGATTGTGCGCGCAGTCAACAAGGATATTTTTGGAGATAAATTGCAATCTTGCTGGCCATTGTGTTTTTTTTAAAGAGCCTATTGTTTGATTATTGTCAATATTTATTAGATTGTATTTTTTTAATATGTCAATCGTAGTCAATGCAATGTCTTTGTTTTGCTGCTGGAATGTTCCACCGATATATTTAAAATTGATTTTTGGATATTTTCTCGCCAAATATAAGGTTGCATTTCTTTCCTTTGCAATTTTTTTAATAACTTGTAGTGCATTGCCTTTAGCGCCTGCCACAATTGGAATGTTTTCTTTTATTGTCCCTGCTTTTTCAGATGCAATCTTCTCTATACTGTTGCCAAGCAATTCAGTATGCTCAAGCCCGATGCTTGTGATGACGGATATTAATGGAGTAACAACATTAGTTGCATCCAATCTCCCCCCAAGCCCGGTCTCCAAAACCACGAAATCAGCGTTTTTTTCCTTGAAATATAAAAATGCCATAGCAGTTGTTATCTCAAAAAAGCTCTGGTTTGTAATGAACGGCTTAATCCTCAGAAAATAATCAACAATCTCCCTGTCTGTTATGAAATGCCCGTTTATCCTTATCCTTTCATTGAATTTTTTTAAATGGGGGCTTGTGTACAACCCGACTTTGTAGCCCGCTTCTTTGATAATGTAAAAAATCATTGCGCATACGCTGCCCTTGCCGTTGGTGCCCGCAACATGGATGCACTTTAACTCTCTCTCTGGATTGCCAATTTTGGAAAGCAAAGCTTTTATGTTTTCAAGCCCCAGCTTTATCTTGGAGCTTTCAAGGCTGTATATTCTCTGCAGAATTTTCCTGTAATCCATGAAGATAGTTGAATCGGGCAGATTAATAAATCTTGCCATGTACGTCGCTGTTAAAGCCACTGGTGCAACGAGAATGTGAATTTATTGTGTTGGATCAACAACCCTGCCTAGAAATAGGATGTTCCCAGTTTCTCTTTCCTGGATTATAAAGATGAACGGGTGGTCT
>JAGVXT010000011.1 GCA_018303655.1 Candidatus Woesearchaeota archaeon | reverse complement strand
TTAATGCTGTTTTGTTTTTCATGGTGGACACCTTCACTGTCCACCCCCTGTTAGTCTAACGACTAACAGCGGTTATATTTAAGATTTGGGACAAAGCCTGAAGCTTGGAAACATTTAAATAAAAATATGGCTTTCCATCAATTGTGGACAGAAGGGCATTTTTAGCAGGAACTTCATCTTTGGGATTAGTGGCGCTGCTAGGCAAACCCTCTCATGCTGAAGTAAACGTTTCAAGAGATTTTCTAAGTAATTTGTCAACCTGCTGGGAGCGCTTTGTTTTTGGAACAGACGAATTCAAGATTATTTTGATTTTAGCTATTGAGGGCGATTACAACTACTTCACATCTTATGGCCTGGAAACTAAAACTGTAAATGATATCTGGCATTCTTACAAAGTAACACAATTGAAAAAAAGCCAGCCGCTTACAGTATGGACACGCAACCTTAGTGACTTATCTGATCCTCTTATTGGGCGAGCTGACACGGACTTGGACGGCAAAGTGGATCATATTTTTGTGGAAGTTTATAACAATGTGGATATGCCAAAAACGCCAATAAACTTAAATGAGCTCCCCAAAATCTCAGGCGATAATCATCAGGAACTGTACGAAAGAAGCATAAGGGCATTAAACAGAAAAATTGATGTCTAGAAATCTTTTCTTTTTATAACATTCCTCACAAACAACTCTCCTGCCCTGTAAGAGCTCCTGACAAAAGGGCCTGATGCGCAGAACAAGAAGCCAAGCTCAAGCGCTTTCTGCTTGAAATATTCAAATTTTTCCGGAGCTGCAAATTCACTTATTGAAATGTGCCAGCCTGTTGGCCTAAGATACTGCCCGATTGTCAGAATATCTGCATTTATTTCTCTCAAATCTTTCATTGATTGAATAACTTCTTCACCTGTTTCTCCCAATCCAAGCATTATAGATGATTTTGTGTATATTTTTGGATTTAATTTTTTAACGTTCTCCAAAACACTTAATGATTGCTTGTAATTCGCCCTTACATCCCTGACTTTTTTTTGCAGTCTTTCAACAGTCTCTATATTGTGCGCAATGACTTCCGGCTTTGCATCAACAATTTTATTCAATGATTCAATGCTGCCATTAAAGTCAGGAATCAAAACTTCAACAATGATTTCAGGATAGGCTTTTTTTATTTCCCTGATGCATTCTGCAAAATGTCCAGAGCCTCCATCTACCAAATCATCCCTGTTGACAGAGGTTAAAACAACATAATCCAACAATTTTATCTCTTTTAATGCCTGCGCCAGTTTTTTAGGCTCTTCTTCATCAAGCTTTTGCATTGGATTGCCGGTCTTGACAGCGCAGAACTTGCATCCTCTAGTGCACATATCACCCATCAGCATGAATGTTGCTGTTCCTCCACTCCAGCATTCAGAAATGTTCGGGCAATGCGCTTCTTCGCAGACTGTGTGCAGATTATGTTGTTTCAGAGTATTTTTAATATTGGAGAAATTATCATTTGCAGAAACTTTAATCTTAAGCCATTCGGGCTTTGCTAGTTTTTGCTCCATTATTTTAACTCTCCCAAAGCCCATAGCCTTAATTTCTCAATCTTCTGGTTGCCGCAGAGCTTCTTGCTGGTTTTTTCGTTGTAAAACAAGGGAATTCCTCCGCAGAAAACGCTTCCGTCAGCATTCTTGTCAATCTTCTCAAGCCATGCTGCATTCTCCGCATCATGCCAGACCTCAACATGCTCTATATGGATTCCTTCCTTCTCAAGCTGCTCAAGCAAAGGATCCATTTCCTTGCAGTGCACGCATTCAGTGCCGGAAAACATTATCAGTCTGTTGCCCATTTTTAAATCAATTTTTAAAATTTATATTTTTATTTAAAAAGCTTTTTGTTTTATAGTAAATATGATGCAACATAATATCCAATTAGGGAACTTACAACTCCAATAACTACTCCTTTAAATACTGAACTAATTTTTCTTTTGATGTAATAAGCTGCTGATAACAATAAAACCCACACTAAAGATGCAAAAACTGTAAAGAAGATTTCCTTGTAAAACAGGCTGGTAAAAACAAGCGCTGCAAAAGATCTTGCAACATGCAAGTTTGAATTTTTGATTATAAAATAAAGAATAAAAATAGCAATCGCTGCTATTATCATCTGGTAAACAAAAACATTGTATTTGCCAATTACCGCCCTTACTGCAACAAGAAAGTAGAAGGGTATGCTTCCCAATGCCAGCAAGTCCCTTGCAATCTCTTTGAGCCACAATTTTTTCATATGCTTTAAAGTGCGCCGACTATTTATTAATTTTGCGTAAAGAAAAATCAAAATCTACCCATTCTCCAAAAACACTGTGTCGCCTGGCATGAAAGGGGGTGAAGAAAACAGTATTATTTCAACTGGAGTGTCGCCAATCCTCTCAAAGCTGTGGGGAACTCCAGCCGGAATCGCTACTAACTGCCCTGGCCCGACTTCTGCATTGACATCGCCGACTGTGCCCTTTGCCCTGCCTTTATAAATATAAACAAAATGATTTTCTTTCGGATGGATATGCATGGGTATTTTATCATCCACCCTTATCAGCTCAATGCTTCCGGTTTCAGCCTGTGCAATAACCGTGTACTTGAAGTAAGGGCTTTCCAGATCAAGCTGCCCAAGCTTTTTTGGAACGTCAAAAATTCCCGCTTGCAATGGCTTTTTTGCCAGATTTCTAAAATCACCAGGAAGAGTATAGCCAACAATCACTCCAAGAACAAACAGAACTGCGAAGATAGCCTGCATCGTCTTCTTTTTCATCTTATTATATTCCTTGCGATAGTCATATAAATACTTTTTGGTAGTGATTAAGAAATTTTACTACTTGCTAAAACAACAAAATTTAAAACAGCCTAATAAAACCAAAATTTATATAAAATTAGGAAAACCCATGCTTACTGAGTAAAATGAAGCAATATCTTGATGCCTTGAAATATGTTCTTGAAAACGGCATAGACAGGCAGAGCAGGACCGGAATCTCAACAAGGGCTATTTTTGGCATGCAGCTGCGCTTTGGCATGGAAAATGGGTTTCCCGCAATGACAACAAAAAAGCTGCCATGGAAAAGCGTTGCAAGCGAGCTTTTATGGTTCATCGAAGGTTCCACTGATGAAAGAAGACTGGCTGAAATACTTCACGGCACTCGTGACAAAGAAAAAACAACAATATGGGCAGCAAATGCGGAAGCTGACTATTGGAAGCCAAAGGCAAAGTTTGAAGGCGATTTGGGAAGAATTTATGGCATTCAATGGCGAAAATGGAAATCGCCAAATGGCGATGAAATAGACCAGCTTGCAGAAGCAATAAAATTAATCAAAACAAACCCCACAAGCAGGAGGATAATTGTGACAGCATGGAACCCAGGCGAATTAAAAGAAATGGCATTGCCTCCTTGCCATGCATTCTTCCAGTTCTTTGTTGCAAATGACAGATTATCATTGCAGATGTACCAGCGCTCATGCGACATGTTCCTTGGAGTTCCGTTCAACATTGCCTCATATTCTTTATTGCTGCACATGGTTGCGCAAGTCACGGGCTTGAAGCCAGGGGAATTCGTGCATATTCTTGCAGACGCGCATATCTACCACAACCATTTTGAGCAGGTAAAGGAGCAACTGGCAAGAAAGCCATTTCCATTGCCAAAGCTATGGTTAAATCCATTGATAAAAAACATTGATGACTTCACAATGGAAGACATAAAACTGGAAGATTACCAGTTCCATCCTTCAATAAAGGCAGAGATGGCTGTCTAAATTTTTTTATTTTTGAAATAATTTTTATTATTGGAAATGCCCATATTACAAAAGGCAAACAGCAAGTAAAACATTTAATTTTGTAAAAATCATAAAAACTAACATAATGAAAATTAAAAAATAAAACAAAATGATAATATCATTAATATTTGCAATGGACGAGAACAGAGTGATTGGATATCAAAATAAATTGCCTTGGAACCTGCCTTCTGAACTGAAGTATTTCAGGGAAGCAACAAAGCACAAGCCTGTGATAATGGGCAGGAAAACTCATGAGTCAATAGGAAGGCCGATGCCGGAAAGGCTGAACATAATAATAACAAGGGATAAAAATTACAAGACAGATGGATGCGTTGTTGTCAACAATAAAGAAGACGCCATAAAGGCTGCAAAAGGCAATAATGAGATAATGGTTATTGGAGGCGCTGAAATCTATAAGCTGTTTTTGCCGATAGCAGACAGGCTTTGCATAACCAAAGTCCATGGCACATTCAAAGGCGACACTTATTTTCCCGAATTCAATGAAGATGAATGGGTTAAAGTTAAGGAAAGATTCGTTGAAAAGGACGATGAAAACAGGTACAGCTACACAATAATGGTTTTGGAAAGAAAAAGTTAATTATTCTAATAATTCTCCACTTTTATGGTTTCGCTTATGCTCGGTTTTTTCTCTTTTTTCTTGAAATCTAGTTTATTCAATACCGGCACAAAAACATTTCCAATTGCCAGTGCCAGAACAATGTCGTGCTGCGGAATAAAGAAATGGAACAATATAAACAATACAGCTACTAACATTCCATAAATGATTCTTTGCTTTCTTTGGCTTGGATTTGTCCTTGGCTCTATCAGCATGAACATTGAGAAGAAATATATGACTCCTCCGTTGAGGATTGTGTAAAAAATTTCATTAAAACCGCTTCCCCTTGACAATTCAATAATTGAATTGATTAAATAATAACTAACTAAAAAACTCAATGCTAAGTCAAACCTTCTTAATCCCCACACCATGAAAATGCCGAAAATCAGGACCAAAATTAAAGGAGACGAAATCCACCAGGTGTGGGAAGCGCCAGGGATAACTGAAACAAGCAAAACTCCAAGATTTGCGGGATTGAAGATTTGCTTTTGGCTTATTTTTATCAGATGTTTTGATGAAACTGCAATTATCCCGGCCAAAACATAAATATACCATTGGAGATTTTGCGTCAATAAGCCTCCTATAAATAAACCAGATATCAAAGCGCTTTGCGGAAATTTCCATTTTTTAAATTTAAAATATACAATAAATAAATCCAAAATTGTTGTTGTAATGACTGCCAATACCACAGGCACCAAAGCTTTAAATCCAAAACCATAGAAAAATGCGCTGGTTAAATGCAGAATTACAAGAAAAATAATCATGTAATAATAAATTATAAATTTATTAACTAAAGATTTGATTTCCAACAAAAATCACCTTTTATTTTTTCTTTGCAGTTCTCCTGCTTCCGCCTTTTTTGTAAACTGCATAGCTTCCCTTTGCCTTCTGGCTTGCCTTCTGCTCCGGAAACACCGCATAGACAGAGCTTTCATCAAAGCCGCAGTTGCCGCATTTAATTGTAGTTATTCCTAAATAATTGTAATTCTTAATATTTTTGGAGCCGCACTTGGGGCATTTGTCCATTTAATAATCAAGAAATTAGCAGTTTAAATTATTTTCTCTCCGGTTTCCTTATTGACAATATGAATCACATTGACGGGGCATGAGTCAGCAGCTTCCCGGTTTTCCTTGTAGTGTTTTTCCTCAATGTCCAGCTCTTCCCACTCATCGTCTCTTTTTTTGCACCCAACTATATCTGATTTGCCATCTTCGTCCATTGTCCAGAAGTCAGGGGCAACAGCAGCGCATGCAGCGCAGCCTATGCAGTTTGGCCTGTCATGCTCTATCTTGTACTTCTTGGAGCTTTCCTGCACAGCCTGTGTTTCATCTGCCATTTTGCTTAATTAACAATTGTTAAGATATATATAAAAGTTATGGTTTTGAGTGAATTTTTAATCTATATTTAATATTTATTATTAAATTATCGTAAATTGATGAAAACAATGCCTATTATTATCAAGGCTATGGCCAAAATCTTTGCTAACATGGTTTTTTTATTGATTTCTTCCTTTACCAGTTTTGGAAAGTAAAATGATGTAACTAAAGTCAAAATAAAAACAAATAAGGGAAGCGCAGAGCTTGCCAATGCGCTTATCAAAGCTATTGCAGGCGCATAAACCATTGCCAGTCCGGCAAATATAAAAGAGGAAAAATCAATCACCATCTTAAATCCCAGCAGGCCTTTTGCCTTATTTTTCATTTTTTTGAATGTTCCAGCAAACTGGCTTCTTGTTGAAGGCGAAAGCAAAACAAATAAGGAAGTAAATCCGCTCAGCCTAAGCCACAAAAATGCGCTCCAGAAGCCCGTAGCATTGAAAATGTGCTTTGCAGCAATGAATGAAACAGCGGCAAAAACTGCTGAAGCCAGCATATAGTAAAATGCCCTGCTCAGCTTTGCCCCGATTTTTTTGTAGGAAACGATTATTCCGGCGCTTAGCAGGAGCAAAAAGCCGATAAAATGGTTTTGGGTTAATTTTTCCCCCAATACAAAGTACGAGAGTATTAATACAAAAACAGGGGCGAGCTGGAACAGCATGGCAACCCTCGATATCTCTTCATACTGAACTGCCCTGTAGTAAAGAATTACAGATGCGGTAAACATGGCACCAGAGAGCAATAATACGCCAAAATCAAAAAGATTTAACGGCTCAAAGCTTACAAAAGGCAATAAAAATAATAACAATACATTCGTCAATCCGTTCAGTACAATATACACAAGTGGATTTTTTATGTAGCCTCTTGAAATGACAATTTTGTCTATCACAGAAGTAACTGACCATATTCCCTGTGATATCAGCACAAAATAAACCCAATTGTTCATTTTAAAAAACCAAATTAATCATCAAGGCAAACAGTATTGCAATTGCAGTTGCAGTCAACAGGTAAGCAATTGAGCTTCTCTTTCCGAATTTTCCCCATATCATTGAAAGCTCTGTTATGTCTGTTGCAACTCCAACCATCAATATTACAAAAACAACTCCGAGAGACGCTCCTAATTGATAAAGCTGCCCGCCCAAAACAGCCAATCCCTCTGATGCAAGCTCTAATACCGCGCTTATGGGAACTGCAATCAGCACAGGCAGAAATTTGCCGCCATTGCCTAAATATTTAACAACAAGCTCAGATGGGGCAAATGCCTTCAATGCGGCTGCAATCAGCAAGCCTATTACGATGTATTTTCCAACTTCCCTGAAAATCTGCCGCATGTTTTTTGGCACGCAATAGACGATTCTTTTTTCAAATCTTTCCTTTTCATGAATCATCCTCATTTTTTCAACATCAACGCATTCAACGCAAATGTGCTTTTCACCTTTTTTGTGTTTTTTCGGGATTCCGATTTCTATCAAATTCTTATTTTCAAGTTTTGCCAATATCAGACCGGCAATAAATGCAGTCAATAAGGAAAAAATCAAAAGTATTACTGTATTTTTAATACCTATAAACCCGGAAATCAAAAGCACATGCAGCAAGCCGCCCCATGGCGCAGCTAATAGAAATGTCAATGCAGAAGCAGTTGATGCTCCCCTTTGCCTTAAAGTTGCTGCAATCGGTATTGCTCCGCAGGAGCAGACAGAAACAAATAATCCTGCTGTTGTCGCCCTTAGCAAAGAGCCAATGTCATTCCCGCCAAAATATTTTAAAAGTTTTTTTGTTGATACAAATTCCTGTATCAGGGCTGAAATAATTAAACCTAGTAAAAAATAAAGCCATAAATCCCTGGCTAATTCAAACAATGAATTGACATAAATTACAATAAAATTTTCCAATGGCATTTTTGTTTAAGAAATATTGCAGTTTAAAAATCTAGTGCCTGAACAGCCTTATGCCGGTGAAAACCATAGCAATGTTGTGATCATTCGCTGCCTGAATTACCTCTTCATCCCTTATTGAGCCGCCTGGCTGGATTATTGCTGTGACTCCTGCCTTTGCAGCCTCGTCAACACCATCTCTGAATGGGAAGAAGGCATCGGAACTCATAACAGAGCCATTGCTTTTGCCTTCTGACTTCATGACAGCGAGCTTTGCAGCATCAACTCTTGACATCTGGCCAGCTCCGATTCCAACAGTCACATTGCCTTTTGCCAAAACAATTGAATTGGACTTGACGTGCTTGTTGACCTTCCATGCAAACATCAGATCCTTGATTTCCTCTCTTGTCGGCTTTCTTTTTGTCACAACTTTAAGGTTTTTTTGGCTTAAGTCAGGATACTGCCTTGTCTGCACAAGCAAGCCTCCTACAACTCTTCTCATGTCAAGGCTTCTGTAGTCCTTGATTATTGGGCCTGTTTCAAGCAGCCTTAAATTCTTCTTCTCTTTCAAAATTTTCAATGAATCTTTCTCGAATTTTGGGCATATGACAACTTCGACAAACAATGGCTTCATCATTTTTGCAATTTCAATATTGCATGATCTGTTTAATGCAACAACGCTTCCGAATGCTGATGTAGTATCTGTTTCATATGCTTTTTTGTACGCTTCGCCGATTTTTGACGCTGTTGCAGCACCACTTGGGTTTGTGTGCTTTATGACAGCTGCTGTCGGCTCTTTAAAATCCTTCACAAGCTCAAAGGCGTCATTTGCATCTAAAATGTTGTTGTAAGATAATTCTTTTCCATGCAGCTGCTTTGCCGTGCTGATGCATGTCTCATTTATCCAGTATGACTTGTAAAAAGCAGCCTTCTGGTGGGGATTTTCACCATACCTCAGGTCCTGTATCTTTTTGAATGTGAAATTGTATACTCCTGGAAACATCTCATCAATAAAGTTTTCCGCAAAATACCTCCCTACTATTGTTTCATACCTTGCAGTCTGCAGGAATGCCTTTGCAGCAAGCCTTGCCTTTTCCGCATTGTCAATTTTTTTATGCCTTATTTTTTCAATGATTAAAGGATAATCATTCCTGTCAACCACAACAACAACATCCTTGTGGTTTTTTGCAGCTGCTTTTACTAAAGAAGGCCCGCCAATGTCAATGTTTTCTATTATTTCATTTATTTTTCCATGCCTGATTGTTTCTTCAAAAGGGTAGAAATTGACAACAACCATGTCTATTGGATTAATTCTTAATTTTTTTAATTCATTCATGTGCCTCCTGTTTCCCCTGTCTGCAAGTATTCCTGCAAAAATGTTCGGATGCAATGATTTGAGCCTGCCGTCCAGCATTTCCGGAAATTTAGTGATTTCAGAAACCAATATAGTTTTGATTTGGTTTTGCTTCAGCAGTTTTGCTGTTTTGCCTGTCGAGATTATTTTTATTTTTAGCTTAGAAAGCTGTTTTGCAAAATCAACAACCCCTTCCTTGTCTGAAACTGATATCAATGCTGTCTTAATCATTTTTTTGCCATTGATTTTTTTATCTTAGCCATGCTCTTTTTGTGCAATTCCTTTGTATAGCTATAGCCTTTTTTCGGCAGGCCTTTTGTATACTGGTAGGTATCCTTTACAGTTCTTCTAACATGATTGTGTATACTATATTGAATCATCCTTACTGTTTCCCAGCCAACCAAAAAAACACCGGCAAAAAGCAAAATAAAGCTGAAAGCCCATATAGACAAACTAGTAATGAGGTAAATAGGTTCGTAGAATTTTGTAATAAACAAAACCTTTCCATAAAACCCAAGGATAAAGCTTGATACTACCAAAATCACCCCTGCCAAAAGCTTCCTGTCCTTCCACCAGATAATTTTTTGCTCTGTAATCTGCTCTGCAAATAGTCGAATGCGAGAGCTCAACCTGCTCGCGAGAACGCGAGCTCGCGTTCAACTCTCTCGCTCGCTCAGCTCACTGTGCTCGGCGTCACTTTCTTGCCATGTCGAAATCGAAGATTTCGAGCATTCCCGAAAACCTTTGGTTTTCGATAATATCGTGACGCCTCGCCTATCTATCCAATTACCACCTTGTTGCCCTTGACTTTTATCTTTCCCTTGCTGTATAAATCAACTGCCTTTACAATTATTTCCTGCTCTGCCTTCTGGACTTTTTCTTTAAGCGAATCTACAGCTTCATTTTCTTCAATATTTACTCTTTTTTGCATTATTACAGGGCCCGTATCAGCGCCTTCATCAACAAAATGCAAAGTTGCTCCTGTCACTTTTTCCCTGTTTTTTAAAACTTCTGCATGAACATCCTCGTCCATGCCTCCTGCATACTTCGGCAGTAAGCTTGGGTGTATGTTCATTATCCTGTTTTTGTACTTGCTGACAAACCACGGGCTTAAGAATCTCATGTAACCAATTAATAAAATTAATTCAACTTTGTTTTGCTCAAGAACTTTTGCAATTTCCTTATCATACTGCTCCCTGTTCTTGCCTTTTGAATCGATGAAAACCGATTTTATTTTATGGTTTTTTGCCCTTTCCAAAGCAAAAGCATCCTTTTTGTTGCTCACAACAACAGAAATAGAGGCATTTAGCTTATTGTCGTTTATAGCATCAATTACAGCCTGCATGTCTGTTGCTTTTGTCGATGCTAAAACACCAATCCTTAACATTCTCCCCCACAATTAGAAAATGCAATAAATAGTGGTATTTAAAGCTATTGGTTAATGAAGTTTGGGATGTTTTCTATATTGAAAATAAATTATTGCAAGAGGCAAACTTCGCCTAAAATGTGTTAGGCAAGAACATTTCAATTTTCCTGGGTGTGCTATGCACACGCACTTTTTCCATCATTAGCATGATTCAAAAAAAATCTCCTCCTTGGCGGTTCGACGGACAACTTTTCTCCTTACACAACTAAACTATAAAGTCGAAAAGCTTGTCCTACTCACCAAAAATTTCTGCGGATTTTGATGTCTTATTGCTTAATCCTTGAAATTTTTGTCTCGCAGAACGCCACGGAGATTTTTTTCTGGGAAAAAGCAAGGGTTTAATTCTTGTTAAGTTCAATAATTTTTAGTGGCTAAACGACTGATAGGAGGACATTTCTATGACGAACGAAACTAACGATGGGGGGTTCCTACTTTTTACTCTTATCTTCCAGTTTTTTCTTCTTTTCTGGTTCAGAAAGATAGTTTTCTGGAGTGGATACCTTTCTGATGCTTTGCTGTTCAAGTTCTTTCCTTGCTACACCAGCAACCTTTCCGCCTTTCTTTGCCGCTTCCTTGTTTTCGATAAATCCTTGAGCATCTTTATCTTTTGCAATTCTTGTAGTGGATGCTTCACCAAGCATTGTAAATATAAGCTCTAAATCATTCATATGGTCGCGTAAGTTCTCCTTTTTCAATCCTTTGAACTTCTTGTATTCGCTTGGAGTCATACCAAAGGTGGCTTTTGAGATTTCAGCAGTTAAAATTGAATACTCTCGTTCTGTTTTAACGTCTCTTTTATTCCATTCATCGGTAAGCTCTTCCCTTATAGCTATTCCTCTTACTCTTTTTTCTATCCAATCATCAGAATAGCCCTTCTGCTTGTAGATTTCCTTCATACGCTTCTGAGCAAGTTCTGGGTTTTCTATCTCTTGCACTCTTTCGTAACCTACTTTTGCAAGCCAACGCTTAAACGGTTCAGCTTTTTTGGAAGGAATAGACTGAATAATCCTAAACATAGACTCTGTATTAGCACAATCAGTATCATACATCTTGCCATCCGCAGAGGTTAATTTCAGTTGTACCCAAATTGGGGACAACTCAAGCTTTACAAATTCCCTGTCTTTGACTTTGCCCCAATACTGCCTAGGGGTAGGGCTATCTGTTAAGGCAGCAACTATGTCAATTATTGAGAAATACCACTCTTTATTGTGCCAAGTTCTTCGGATTTTCTTGCCTTGGAATACGACTAGTGCGTTGTCTTTGTCCATTCATAGCCTCGCAATCTTTCCAGCATCAGTTATTTCCATATTTTCTGTTATGTATCCTTCTTTCTTTAATTCGTTTAAATGGGCATAAATCATGGCTTTTGATTTCTTTGTTTTCTTAATAATATTAGCGACCTTTTTATTTCCAGAAGCAATCTCTTTAAGAATCAATGTTTTGGTTGGAGAAAGCTTAAAATCCAGCAGAGGCATGGGCAATGCTTTGTTGGTTTCTTCAATAAAATAGTACACTCCAGCAATTTTATCCTTCTTGATAAAACCCGCAAATAAAACTCCAAGAGACTGGGTTTTTCTGCCTTCAGATATATGAAGCAATACTTCATTCCCTAATTTGTTTTCCCTGTCAATGACCTTGCACACGTCATAAACTATTTTTGGGATTTCATATACCGAAGTATCAACAATCTCAATCTTTATTGTTTTATACTTGTCTTTCATATCCTTTATGGATTTTCTTGAGGTAGACTTTTTTTCATCTTTGGGCTTGGAAGTTATGATTACAACTTTGTCTGGAGAGAACTTTATAATAGCTGCATTTGTTGCATTGCCTTCATAGATTGTTGAGATTAGGGTTTTAAACATTTTGATATTTTTTAGTTAGCATTTTAATTATTAGGTGATGAGAATTAGGTTTTAGAAGTTTCGTATTCATTTCCGTTTTTCTTAAAGGTTCTTTATGTACCTTTTTGTAATAATGGTCTACGTCCTGAAAGACTACGACCATATTTTTAAATTGTTCAATAAACTTTGGCTCCATCTCGATAGCTTTAGAATATTTATGTAGTATCTCAAAAAAGTTCTGTTTTAAATTACGTTTAATATCAGGAAGCATCAATCTTTGGACTTTTTGAATTGAAGAGGTAGTAGAATTATCTAACAAGGGGATTCTGAAAAATGAGTGTTTTGATCCTTTTTCATATTCAAATAATTTATCCTTTACAGAAATTTTGGGCATCCTACTTTTACCATAGATTTCAATATTGAATGTCAGTTTGTCTGATTCTTCAATTGAAAGAAAACAATATAAATCATAACTCTTTGAATGATAAAGTTTAACTGGAACAATTTCATATTCAATTATTCTTTCAATCCTGAAATTCTGATTTGAAGGATTTTTCACAAACTTATATAATGATAATTTTGAATTATCTTTATCTTTCAATTTTTTTAAAAAGTGAACACCTTGCTCCAACTTTTTTTTAAAGGTTTGTGAATTAATGTTTGGAATTTTATAATCAATGTCAAAAGAATACATTATCTCTTTTAACTCTTCAATTAGATTTTTTTCAATAGGATCAAATATTTTATCGCACTTATCCAAATATTCATAAAAATCTTCCCACTTGACTAATTCTGAATCAGGTATACTATTTTGTTTCAATTCTTTTTCAATTTTATATTTATATTTAGGAAATATTATAAACTTAAATATTCCTTTTTCTAATTCCTGTCTATTTTCTCTTTCAAAAACAGGCCATTCATCCCTGTACACGATATCATCAGGAGTTTTGTTGGAGTAAAGCAATGTCAATTTCATCGGCAGTTTTTTGTCACAAGAATACTTTATCATGTCCCTGAAAGGAGTTATCCCGATTCCGCCTCCTAGAAAAATAATCTCTTTTGCATCCTCTTTCAAAACAAAAACTCCCATCGGGCCTTTCAGTTTTATTTTATCATTGATTTCCAAGCTGCTGAATTTTTGCTTGAAAGCGCTTTGTGATATTTTAGTTGAGAATAACAAAAAATCTTCTGTTGGAGAAGAAGCGATTGGCAATGGCCGTGTATTCTCGGGATCATCAACATCAAGCTCCACCATCATATATTGTCCTGGCTTGTAATCAATTTTGTTGCTGTCAAAAGAAAGCTTGATGCTTTTTACATCTGGTGTTTCTTGTTTTGTATCTATAACAACAAATTCGGCATTAATCATTTTCCATTAATCAGTTTAAAATAATCAAAAAACATCAAAATTATATCCCTTTCTTCGCCAGCTCCATCGCCTTCAGAGTATTCTCCATCAGCATGGCAATTGTTATAGGCCCTACTCCCCCAGGCACAGGAGTTATGTACCCGGCAATTTCCTTAACATTCTCAAAATCAACATCTCCGACAATTTTTCCATTAACGCGGTTGATGCCGACATCAATCACAACAGCGCCTTCCTTCACCATTTCCCTTGTTATCAGCTTTGGCTTTCCTGCAGCAGCAACAAGAATGTCAGCTTTTTTGGTATGCTCTGCAATATTTTTTGTCTTTGAGTGGCATACTGCAACAGTTGCATTTTTCTCAAGCAGCATAATGGCAACAGGCTTGCCGACAATGTTGCTTCTTCCGACAACAACAGCGTTTTTTCCTTCAATTTCAATGCCGGTTGATTCAATCAAATTCAAAACAGCCCTTGCAGTTGCAGGCGCAAGTATTGTATTGCCTGACATCAAATGCCCAAGGTTTACAGATGTAAACCCGTCAACATCCTTGTGCGGCAAAATAGAATTTGTTATCAAATGCTCATTAATGTGTTTTGGCAACGGCAGTTGAACCAAAATCCCATGCACTTTTGGATTGTTGTTAAGCTTAGTAACCAAATTAAGCAAGTCCATCTCGCTTACATCCTTATCCAGATTGTGCCTTTCGCAATAGCCCTCGACTTCTTTGAAAGTTTTTTCTTTTGAAGAAACATAGATTTCAGAAGCGGGATTGTCGCCAACCAAAACAATGGCCAGCCCAGGCTTCTCCTTCATGCTTTTTATTTTTGACTTTAGGCCATTGAGAATTTTTTCAGCAATTTTCTTTCCGTCGATAATCTTTGCTGGCATTTTATCTCAAAATTTCCATTCCAGGATAAAGAGGAAACTCTTTGCACAATTCCAAAATATCTTTTTTGGCTTTTTCAATGACTGACTTATCCTCATAATTATCAATAACCTTTGCAATGCACTCTCCGATGACTTTCATCTCGCTTTCCTTCATTCCCCTTGTTGTTATTGCAGGAGTGCCCAACCTTATTCCGCTTGGGTTGAACGGCGAGCCAGGCTCATAAGGAATTGTATTTTTATTGACGTAAATCTCTGCTTCACCAAGCGCATTCTGCACTTCCTTTCCTTTTCCTGTCAACCCCTTGTTGACTAATTTTATGACCATCAGATGATTGTCTGTCCCATTTGTTACTAATTCCAATCCATTGTTCATCAATGAGCTTGCAAGTGCTTTCGCATTCTTTACAATCTGCTTGCAGTACTCTTTGTAATCCGGCTGCAAAGCTTCCTTGAAGGCAACTGCTTTTGCTGCATTCACATGGTCATGTGGGCCACCCTGCAATCCCGGAAAAACAGCACTGTCAATTTTCTGCGCAAGTGTTTTTTTGCCTTCTTTGTCAAGCCTGTCCTCAATTTTGCACATTATCATTGCTCCTCTTGGCCCTCTCAAAGTCTTGTGGGTTGTTGTTGTCACAACATCGCAATAAGGCACAGGATTTTGATGCAATCCAGTTGCGCACAATCCTGCAATATGGGCAATGTCTGCAAAATGGTAAGCTCCAATCTCATCGCAGATTTCCCTGAATGCCTTGAAGTCAATCTTTCTTGGGTATGCTGTCAGTCCCGAAAGAATCATTTTTGGCTTTGCTTCCTTTGCCTGCTTCATAATCACATCATAGTCAAGCAATTCTGTTTTTTTGTCAACATTATAAGGGACGCATTTGTACAATTTGCCGGAAAAGTTAACTGGTGAGCCATGAGTCAAATGCCCTCCTGCGTTTAAATCAAAGCCCATGAAAGTATCATTTACATTTAACAATGCAAAGAAAACAGCCTGGTTAGCTGGACTTCCGGAATATGGCTGGACATTTACATGCTCTGCTCCAAACAATTTCTTTGCCCTTTCAATTGCAAGGTTTTCAACAACATCAACATATTGATTTCCCCCATAGTATCTCTTGCCGGGATAACCCTCAGAATACTTGTTTGTGAAGAAAGTGGCGTATGCCTGCAGAACTGCTTTAGAAACAAAATTTTCGCTAGGAATAAGCTCAACGCCATTCCTTATCCTAATGCCTTCCTTTTTTATCGCATCAAAAATCTCTGCATCAGTCTTTGAAATATCGTCCATCATTGAGATGTTAACCACCTACAAGAAAGGCAAGGTAAATTGTTTATATAGTTTTCGGGATTATTGATTAATTTTATGAAATCTAATATATCCAACTTTTAATATCAAGATTTTTCTACAGTACCCAGCACCTCATAATAAACTTGCACTCCGAATGTTTCTCGTGTCCGGTCCGAACAGGTAATTGGTGTTGGAGTCAAGCTAAAATGCTGAAAAGATTCCTCTACTATATTTGTTAAATTCCCGCTTGAATTTGATACAAGTACATTGTTTAATATCCAATTTGATAAAGCTTGACTATCACCTGGAAAGAGAGCGTAATCCAAAAATCAAACATTATCTCCTTTCCTGTCTACTATAGGTCTAAAAAGACTTTCATTAGGAATTGGAGGAGGAAAACTATAACCACCACGCAATAATTGTACTTTTAGATGTGAATCAACATCTTGAACTCTTTTCTTAAGTTCTGCTCCCATTATGCATGGAGAAATCTTATATTAATATAAATTTTGTGTTTGTTCCTATTATAAAATCAAGAAAAATATTAATTTTTACCCAGACCTGTGCTGCTTCCTCAGTCTTCTCTCTTTTTTCATTCGCTTGCGCTGCCATTTCCATCGCATTTGCCTCTTTTTTTTCCATCGACGAGAGCTTCTTTTCATGGGAAAAAGAATTTGATTTTGATATTTAAAGGTTTAGATTAGTTTATTGGAGTTGTTTTTATATATCAAATTCCGCAACCTTTATAAATAACCAGTTTATCCCGTTTATGATGAGAAATAATCCTTCTTTAGCCAAAAGACTATAATTTCATTTACAATTTTGCTAATGAGGGATTGCTATGCCGTTTATAGCCGCGTGACGCCCTGGTGGTGTAATCCGGCTATCATGAAGCCCTGTCGAATGCGGGATATTATCGAGCTCGCATACAAACCGGCTTCGATTCGGGTTCAAAAATAATGCGACCACATCGCTTTTGAAAGTCCCGACCAGGGCGCTTTTATATTGAACGCGAGAATGCTCGGGAAGAGCCCTCGCATTCATCTCAATGGGCCGGTAGCTCAGCCTGGTACCTGCTCTTGCAAAGCAAGCAGGAAAGAGCACCTGCCGGACAGAAATAAATGTCGGGGTGAAACTTTTAATCAGGTGGTCGCGAGTCCGAATGAAGCAGACAATGCCTGGAAATCTCGTCCGGCCCACTCAAAATCAATCAGAAAACAAGGTGAACAGCGACTAACCACAAGATGAAGAAGCAGAAATTCAAAGTTGATAAGCACATACTGACTCCAAAACATTCAAAGCTTGGCGAAAGGGAAAAAGCACAGCTGCTTGAAAAGTATCAGGTAACTTCTAAAGAGCTGCCAAAAATACTAAAGACAGACTCAGCTATAAAAGAATTGGACGCTAAACTTTGGGATGTCATAAAAATAACAAGAAAAAGCCCTACTGCAGGCGAATCGATTTTTTACAGGGTGGTGTCAGATGTATAAATACGGCAAAACCTTAATACAGAAATATTTTGAAGAGCAGAGCTTTGTAGATTCCGATATAGAGTCATTCAATAATTTCATTGACAAGGAGCTTCTGAACATAATAGAGGAAAACAAAGAAATCATCCCGACAATTATCCCTCACAACATAGATGAGTTCAAGATAAAGCTTGATAAGATATGGGTTGAAAAGCCAAAGATGATAGAGGCTGACGGGTCATCAAGAAATATTTACCCAATGGAGGCAAGATTAAGGAAAATAACTTATTCTGCGCCAACATGGATAACAGTCAGCGCACATATTAATGGCGTGCAGCGCGAAAGCTTTGAAACCCAGATTGGCAATTTGCCGATAATGCTGAAAAGCAGATGGTGTCACCTGCACAAGCTGTCAAGAGATGAATTGATAGCAAAAGGCGAGGATCCTGATGAGCCAGGAGGCTACTTCATAATCAACGGAACTGAAAAGGTCCTTATCACAATAGAGGATTTGGCTTCAAACAGGCTCCTGATGGAAAGGGACGCAACAGGCCCGAGCGAGGTTGTAGGAAAATTATTTTCAGAATACGGCTCGTTTAAAATTCCCCATACAGTTGAGAAGATGAAGGATGGATTATTCTACATCACTTTTACAAGGGTGAAAAGAATCCCGATTATAGTTCTGATAAAGGCGCTTGGCCTGCTGAAAGATGAAGAGTTGACAAAATTCATTTCGCCGGAAAGGCAGTTTGACGAAATCATCATCAACCTGCTGGAGTTTGTATCCATAAAAAATGAGGAAGAAGCCATTGATTACATTGCAAAAAAAATCGGCATTACCCAGTCAAAGGAAGTAAGGGTAGAAAGAATGAAGGAAATCCTGGACAAATATTTGCTGCCGCATCTTGGCATAAAGCCGGAAGACAGGATATCAAAAGCCTATAACCTGTGCAAAATGCTGAAAAAATACATTCTCGCCTCAAACAACGAGATCGGCATGGACGACAAGGACCATTATATGAATAAAAGGCTTAAGATGAGCGGCGATTTGCTTGCCGATTTGCTGAGGTTAAACTTGAAAGTCCTAATCGGGGACTTATTGTACAACTTCCAGAGGATTGTCAAAAGGGGAAAATTTCCAAGCATAAAAGTCATCATAAGGGACAAGCTGCTTACCCAGAGAATTTATTCCGCAATGGCAACAGGAGTCTGGGTTGGAGGCAGAAAGGGAATAAGCCAGAGAATCCAGCGCCTGAACTATCTTGAGACATTATCTCATTTGCAAAGGGTCGTAAGCCCGTTAAGCGCCTCGCAGGAAAATTTTGAAGCAAGGGAGCTTCATCCAACACATCTTGGAAGGCTTTGCCCGATTGAAACCCCTGAAGGTACAAACATAGGACTGAGAAAAAACCTTGCATTGCTCTGCACAATATCCAGCGCCTCAAACGAAGATGATATTTTAAAATCATTGAAAGGAATGGGTTTGAAAGGTATAAAATAAAAAAATTTCAATTATTTTTTAAAAAATATTAAAATTAAATGCGCTGGGAAATCCGCAGAAACAAAGTTTCTGAGGAACTTCAAAATTAAAAATTTTGAAGTGAAACTACAAAAACCCAATATTGAAAAAATTAAATCAAACAAAAAATGACAGAAGCGTACCTTAACAGCAAATTTGTAGGAAATATTGACAACCCTATAGAATTTGTGCAGAAGATAAGGGAAGAAAGAAGAAAAGGCGCAATCACGGAAAACCTCAATGTCTACTACAATGAAAAAACAGACGAGATCCAGCTTGAAAGCTCAAAGGGAAGGGCAAGAAGGCCTTTGATAATAGTCAAAGACGGCATTCCCTTATTGACAGAGCGGCATATAAAGCAGCTTGAAAAAAATGAAATCTCATGGTCTGATCTGGTAAGTCAGGGGGTAATTGAATATTTGGACGCTGCCGAAGAGGAAAATACCTTGGTTGCTTTTTTTGAAAGCGAATTGACGCCTGAGCACACTCATCTTGAAATAACGCCTTTGGCAATGCTTGGCTACTGCACATCGCTTGTCCCATACGGCAACTTCAACCAGTCAACAAGGCTTAATGCAGGCTCAAAAAACCAGAAGCAGGCTTTAGGATTTTATGCCTCCAACTTTGCTGTCAGAATGGACATGGATGTAAACCTGCTCCATTATCCTCAAAAGCCTGTTGTCAGTACCATAATAAATGATATTTCTGATTATGACAAGCATCCTGCAGGGCAGAACATAGTTGTTGCCATAATGAGCTACAAGGGATACAACATGGAAGATGCAATAATCCTAAACAAGGGTTCTATTGAAAGGGGACTTGGAAGATCAACTTATTACAGGCCAAGCGTTGCTGAGGAATTAAGGTATGCCGGCGGCTTGATTGACCAGATATGCATTCCCGATAAGGAGGTCAAAGGATACAAGACTGAAAAAGACTATAGGTTTTTGGAAGATGACGGAATTATTTATGCAGAAGCAAAGATAAAAGAAGGCGATGTTGTGATTGGAAAAACATCACCTCCAAGATTTTTAAGCTCAATGGAAGAATACAGCCTTGCGTCAAGCACAAGGAGGGAAAGCTCTGTAAACTTAAAGCATGGCGAAGAGGGTATTGTTGATTTTGTCATGCTGACTGAAAATGAGGAAGGAAACAAGCTGATACAGGTAAGATTAAGGGACGAAAGAGTGCCTGAAGTTGGGGACAAATTCACAAGCAGGCACGGCCAAAAGGGAGTTGTAGGATTGATTGTGCCTCAAGGAGACCTGCCATTTTCAGCATCTGGAATAGTTCCTGATTTGATATTTTCCCCGCATGGGATTCCGTCAAGGATGACGATATCACATTTAATAGAGATGATTGCCGGCAAAACAGGGGCTCTTGCAGGGCGCTACATAAACGGCACAGCATTTGACGCAGAGCCTGAAGAAAGATTAAGAAAGGAATTGCTTTCATTAGGCTTCAGGGAAAGCGGCGTTGAGACAATGTACAACGGACAGACAGGCGAGCAGTACCATGCAAAGATATTCATCGGCAACATGTATTATCTGAAATTAAAGCATATGGTTGCAAACAAAATTCATTCAAGAGCCCGCGGCCCAATACAGCTTTTGACAAGGCAGCCAACAGAAGGACGTGCAAAAGAAGGCGGTTTAAGGCTTGGAGAAATGGAAAAGGACACTTTTGTTGCGCATGGCGCATCATTATTGCTCAAGGAAAGGTTTGACAGCGACAGGACAATTGTGCCTGTATGCGAAAGCTGCGGAATCATTGCAATAAAGGACAACTACAAAAATAAGTCATACTGTCGAGATTAATGATATAGAAATAAGCTACGCTTTCAAATTAATGCTTGATGAGTTCAAATCATTGGGAATTTACCCGAAACTGCAGCTGGAGAGCAAATATTAGATCTTAAACTTACAAAATAAATAAAATTTTAAAAAAATGTCGAAAACATTTAAACAACCGGAAAATGGACAATATTATTTAGGAAAAGTTAGAAGCATCCAATCCAATCAATTAAGAGTTTCAGTTTTTGTTGGTCCATCGGATAAATTAGAAGAACATATGTTTGATGTAGGCAAAGCACATTTTCCTGCTCAAGTTAAGGTTGATGATACATTCAAGTATTTTCCTAATGGAATGGTTGAAGTAGTCCAACCTCAAGAGCTATCAGAACTTGAATCCAGAACATTATTTGCTGAAGTCGAAGCTCAATTACCACAAGACGAGTTTTAATTTTACAATTCAATAATAAAAAAATCAATAAAACTTACAAAATAAAAAATAATTCAAAAAACAAAACAAAAAAATGTCAAATATAATCTCAGAATATGAAGACAAACTTCCGATTAAGATAATTGAAGAAATAAAAAATAACCTGCCCAAAGGAATAAGCGATGCCAAATTAAAGAAGGTAATGGAAGCAATTCATGAGGAATACAGGACTGCGAAGGTGCATCCAGGGGAATCGGTTGGGATGATAGCCGCAGAATCAATAGGAGAGCCCGGCACCCAAATGACATTGAATACATTCCATTTTGCAGGAGTTGCGGAAATGAACGTCACCTTGGGCTTGCCGAGAATAATTGAAATATTGGATGGAAGGAAAGAGCTTGAAAACCCAATGATGGAAATCTACTTGAAAAAGCCTTATGCCAGCGGAAAAAAGATTGAGGAACTTAGGCATCTTGCGCTCCAGATAAGGGAGACAAGATTGAGGGACATTTCAACTGAATTTTCAATTAATATTGCTGATTTTACTATTGAGGTAAAGCTGGATAAGGATAAAATGAAAGAGATAGACCTGACAAACGGCAAGGTCATGGATGCAATCCTGAAGCAATTGAAAGGCTACAACATAAAAGACAACAAGGATTCTCTGATGCTGAAGGCAAGAACAAAGGAAGATGTTTTTAACGATGCATACAAGACAAAAGAAAAAATAAAGAATATCACTGTAAAAGGCATAAAGGGAATTTCACAAGTCTTGCCTGTTAAAAGGGAAGATGAGTTTGTGATAATAACAGCCGGCTCAAATCTTGCTGATGTGCTTCAGCTTGAGGAAATTGACGCATACAGGACAACAACTAACAATATATTCGAGATCGAGCAGGTGCTTGGCATCGAGGCAGCTCGTCAATCAATTATAAATGAAATTTTCAAGGTCATAGAAAGCCAGGGGCTGAATGTTGATGTAAGGCATATCATGCTTGTTGCAGATACAATGTGCGTAAGCGGCACTTTAAAAGGAATAACAAGATATGGAGTTGTAAGCGAAAAATCAAGCGTTTTGGCAAGGGCATCGTTTGAAACCCCGATAAAGCACATCATAAACGCTGCGCTTGTCGGCGAGGTTGACAACCTCAACTCTGTTGTTGAGAATGTAATGGTAAACCAGCCTGTTCCAATCGGCACAGGATTGCCGAGCCTTGCTGTAAAATCTCCGCAAAAAGCAAAGGAGAAGTAAATGTTTTTTAAAAAATATTTTTTTTATAATGCGCTGGGAAAGAAAAAACAAAATCAACAAAAAACATCAAATTCACATTAATCAAAACTTAACAAAACCCAATATTGAAAAATAAAAAATTCAATAACTCAAAAATCATTAACGATTGAACATTACTAAAATCCAATAAAAAAGAATCAAAAAATTAAACAAAAAATGGCAGAAGAAGAAACAGAACAAAAAGCAGAGCAGGAGCTTGAAGTTGTCAAACAGGCCATAGAAGGCAAGAAAGAAAAAACAGAAAGGATAGAGCAGGAAGAGCAGTACATATACAAGCAAGTCAAGAGCATCACTTTTTCTGTTTTAAGCCCTAAGATGATTAAAAAGATGGCTTCTGCGAAAATCGTGACGCCGGAGCTTTATGACAAGGAGGGCTATCCTGTTGATGGAGGCCTGATGGACATAAGATTGGGAGTCATAGACCCGGGATTAAGGTGCAAGACCTGCGGCTCAAAGCTGAAGGAATGCATAGGGCACTTTGGCTACATTGAGCTTGCAAGGTCGATTATTCATGTCAAGTTTGTCAATATAGTTATGACAATCCTGAAATGCACTTGCAGGGAATGCGGCAGGGTTTTGATTCCGGACAACAAGATAAGCAAGACCAAGGAGCTTCTTGACCAGGTTGAAAAAGAAAGCGGCATAGAGGAGCGAAGGCAGAAAGTCAAGGAAATAATAGCTGCATTGAAGACTGTGAACAAATGCCCCCATTGCAAGTCAAAGCAGAAAAAAATAAGCATGGAAAAGCCAACAACCTTTTTAGAGGACGAGAAAAGGATAAGCCCGATAGAAATAAGGGCAAGACTTGAAAAAATTCCGGACAGCGACTGCGAAATATTCGGATTGAAGGTTCCTCATGTAAGGCCTGAATGGATGATATTGACAGTTCTTGCAATTCCTCCTGTAACAATGAGGCCAAGCATAACTCTGGAAAGCGGGGAAAGAAGCGAGGATGACTTAACGCACAAGATGGGAGATATTGTGAGGATAAACCAAAGGCTGTTTGAAAACATAAATGCAGGCGCCCCTGAAATAATTGTTGAGGACTTGTGGGATTTGCTGCAGTACCATGTAACAACATTTTTTGACAATAATATTGCGCAGCTTCCGCCAGCAAGGCACAGAAGCGGCCAGCCGCTAAAGACACTGACTGAAAGGATAAAGAGCAAGGAAGGCAGGATTCGCCATAATCTTGCAGGCAAAAGGACAAACTTTTGTTCCAGGACAGTCATAAGCCCCGACCCTATGCTTGAGCTTTTTGAGGTAGGAGTTCCATTTATCATTGCAACAAAGCTTACAGTCCCTGAAAGGGCAAACGAATGGAACATACAATATCTGAAAACGTTTGTTGAAAAAGGACCTGACAAGTACCCCGGAGCCAATTATATAATAAGGCCTGATGGCAAGAAGAAAAAAATCACAGAAGAGACAAAAGAAGCATCTTTGGAGGAGTTGCAGCCGGGCTATATTGTCGAAAGGCATCTTATGGATGGAGACATTGCAATATTCAACAGGCAGCCAAGTTTGCACAGGATGAGCATGATGTGCCATCGAATTAAAATATTGCCTGGAAAGACTTTGAGATTAAACCCTGCTGTGTGCACTCCCTATAATGCTGATTTTGACGGTGATGAAATGAATTTACATATCCCGCAGACAGAAGAGGCAAGGGCAGAGGCTGAAATCCTAATGGAGGTGCAGACGCAGCTTGTATCATTGAGATATGGGTTAAGCTTGATTGGATGCACCCAGGATGCAATATCCGGCAACTATCTTTTGACAAAAGAGAACTCTGTGAAAAGAGAAGATGCCATTGACTTGCTGTCAGCAGTTGGAGTAACTGATTTTTCAAAGCTGTCAAGAAAGTCTGTTGTGACGGGCAAGGAAGTCTTCAGCGTTTTATTGCCTGATAATTTTAATTACAGCGGGCATTCAAGATTATGCGACAGGTCAAAGGACAAATGCGACAAGGACAGCCATGTAGTAATAGGGGAAGGCAAGCTTATTGCAGGAGTCATGGACAGGAACTCGCTTGGAGAAGAATCCGGACTGATGCTGAGGAATATCCACCAAAAATATGGAAAAGACTATAGCATTGACCTGCTTGGAAAGATTTTCAGGCTTGGCATAGAGTATTTATTAAGGACGGGATTTACATCAGCATTGTCAGACACGGATCTTCCTGAGCCTGCAAAAATGAAGATAAGGGAAGACCTCGACACAGCGAAAAAAGACGTGGATAATTTAATTGCGAATTTTAAGGAAGGCAAGCTGGAGGCATTCCCCGGAAAGACATTACAGGAAACATTGGAGCTTAGAATACTCGAAGTTTTGAACAAAGCAAGGAACGAGACTGGAAGGACAGTTGCAAATTATGCCGACAAAAGAACCCACACAATGATAATGGCAGATTCTGGTGCAAGGGGAAATCTGCTGAACCTGGCGCAAATGGCTGCCTGCGTAGGCCAGCAGGCTATGAGAGGCAAAAGGATAGAGAAGGGATTTGACAAGAGGACATTGTCAAATTTCAAAAAAGGCGACTTAAGCCCTGAAGCGCATGGATTCATCAGCAACGGATTCAAAAATGGATTGACTCCGGCAGAATTTTTCTTTGGCTCAATGACAGGCCGTGATTCACTGATGGACACTGCATTAAGAACGCCAAAAAGCGGCTATTTGTACAGAAGGCTTGCAAACGCAATGCAGGACTTAAAGGTGGAGTATGACAATACTGTACGGGATGCTTCCAGGAAAATAATCCAGTTTGAATACGGGGAAGACGGGATTGACGTTTCAAAGTCAGAAAACGGGGTTATTAATGTTAAGAGGATCATAAGCACGACTTAAAGATAACTCAATAACGAAAAACGCATTAACTAAACTTTAATAAAAAATAATCAAAAAATAAAAACTCAAAATAAAAATGGCAAAAAAAATCAATGCAGCTGAAATCAAGAAAATGCTCAAGGCAGGCAATGTGCTGGTCGGAACTGAAAGAACCATAAAAAACCTGAAGCTAGGCAGAGTGCAGAAGGTATTGGTAAGCTCAAACTGTCCTGCTGGCGTTGAAAAGGACATCAACTATTACGCTGGATTGAGCGGCGCGGAGTTCCATAAGCTCGACTACCCTAACGATGAATTAAGCGTCATATGCAAGAAGCCTTTTTCTATCTCTGTTTTGGCGCTGCTTAAGCAACAAAATTCCACAAATGTAAGGTGAATGTAAAGTGGAATTTTGTGTGTTCAAAAACCCTAATGATTTGTGGAATTTTGAGGTGTCCAAAACCACTGGATTTTTTAGTTTAATTAACACTCCATCAATCTTTGATTGGTGGTTTTTGACAGGTGCAAGTAAGTGAGCAAGCTCAAGTATGATTCTGATTCAATGAAGCTGATAACGCTTTTTGAGTCCATGACGGGCGCAAAAGTAAAGGACTGCATTACCAATGAAAAGATTATATTCATAATCGGGGAAAATGACATGGGCAAAGCCATCGGTAAAAACGGCGCCAACATAAAGAGAATGGAAAACAAGCTGAGAAAGAAGGTAAAGCTTGTTGAGTTCAGCAGTGATGTCCTGCAGTTTGTGAAGAATATTGTTTACCCTGCGGAAATCCTTGATGTAAGGCAGGAAAATGAAGGCATAATAATACATGCAAAAGACACCCATGCAAGGGCAATGCTCATAGGAAGGGAAAGGAAGAATATAAACCACTTAAGCGGCATTGTAAGAAGACATTTTGATATCAAGGAGATAAAAGTGGAGTGATTTTTAAAATTAAATAAATATTAGAAATTGTTATTAGGGTTTAAAGATATGATATTCAAAAAACAAATTCTATACCATCATATGAGACAATAATACTTTTAGGTAACTTATTTTGTAATTTCTCATGTGATTTTTCGGTTAAATGTGATATGCTGTGAAAAACGGTCTTTTTAGGTTTAAGTAATTTAATTAAAGCAAAAATATCCTTTCCATGTAAATGGTCTTTATCAGTTAATATCATTTTTTGAAAAAATTTCTTAGGAAAAGATTCAGAAAATAAAAAAGTTCCATCAACAATGAGTAAATCCGCATTTGTACATAATTTTAAAGATTTGGCTGGTAACTTATAATAATCGGGCAGAAAAACTACTTTTTTTTTATTTTTTTCTAAAATATACCCAAAAGTACTATTTAATTCATCTTCCTTTAAATTCTTATCTTTTGTATACATATGGTAGACTGGTATAGCGGTGATTATAATACCGTACAAACTAAATGATTCAAATGGTTTGTGGATTATTATCTTTTTGCTGATATGATTAAAGTTTTTATTCAACCATTTAGATGTATCTTTGGAACAATGAAGACAAATTTTTCTCCTCAAGACTAATTCTGACCATGCATGCAAGTCCATAAGTCCGTACATATGGTCAAAATGCCAATGGCTTATAAGAAAATTCCTAATTGCAGGTAAATTAAATTTGGCAGATTGTAATCGAATATCTGGACTTATTTCTATCAGAAATTTTCCTTTATCACCCTCAACCAAAATCTCGGGTCTGGTCCTATGATCTTTTGAATTAGGATATTCTTTTGCTAATTCACATACTTTACATTTGCAAAATGGCGCAGGAATCCCTTCCCAAGCTCCAGAACCTAGTATTCTAATCTTCATATTTAACATACAATCCCTATAAGGTTAAAAACTTTTTCATTTTATTTTTACGATGAAAATTTGTCTATAATGTAAGAAGCTTGTCTAATGTTAATTCACGAAGGTCACTTATTGTTGTATCACTTAAATACAAATGAGATTTATTATAGTTTGTTTTTAATCCTATACCTTTTAAGCAGGCTCTTTTTGCTGACAAAAATCCATTGTAGGAATCCTCAACAGCAACTGCATTAGGTGCAGTAATTCCCATTTTTTGCATAGTTACTAAATATATTTCTGGGTGTGGTTTTGGATGTAATATGTTGTCTCCACTCATTATAACTTCAAAGTATGGACTAAGACTAAATCTGTTTACAACAATATCAACAAACTTTCTTGGTGTCGATGACGCTAAAGCTATTTTTAGATTATTCGCTCTTAAATTTTGAACTGTTTCATGGAAGCCATTTGTCAAAGAAACTTGATTATTATACACATCCTCACTCAGTAACCAATATTGTGTCAGAAATTCTCTTAATTCTGCTTTTACACCACCATGTGTTTTTAAGAAATTGTAAACATTTTCAGGAGATGAACCTCTGATCTGATTTTCGTAACCTTCTTTCCATTCCAATGCCCTAGACTTTAAGAAGGGTAACTCTACCGATTCTGAGAAAGACTCAGTGTCTATAATTACTCCATCCATATCAAATATAACAGCTTCTATCATTTTGGATAATCTAATTACTACTTATGCTTTTAATTTTTACACCTTTAACATATTTTTTCCAATATTGCAATATAAGATGATGAATTACACCTGTAAACAGTGCCTAATCTCCATCCTGTTCCGTCTATTACCTCTCTCATCTCCTGTTCCGATACTAACAAATAATCAAACCAGTTTGAAGCATATTGTTTAAATCTCACTCGAATTCTTAGTTGACCTGACATCCTCCCTTTCATAATATTTAATTTATGATATTCTTTATGGATTTCTTCATTAGTTGTGTGTGGATCGGTACTGTCAGCTATGATAACAGAGCTTTCATTTGTCATTCTGTAAAATAAATCTAAACCATTTTTCACTCTATCTCTACTTCCAAATAAACCAAAGTTATTCCACATCATTAATATAGTATCAAATTTCTCATCAAGTTTATCAATGTCAAACAAATCCAGAACTTTCGCTTTTAATCCCCTAAGTCTACATACTTCTACTGCTAAAGGAGAATTATCAATCCCCAATACATTAAATCCATTTTTTCGCAAATATGACAAAAATCTTCCACTACCACATCCTACATCGAGAATTTTTCCTTTCGCATGTTTTATGGCTTGTTTCTCGTTTTCAGGCCACTGACTATAATCAAGAAAGTATCTTGCAGGACCTTCGGACAAGCCTATAACACCGTCTTCTCTTTCTAAAATCTCATAACTTTCAAATCCTCGGTAATGTGCAATCAATAATTGTCCTACTGCGTCTTTTGAACTCTCCATTTTAGTTAATAGATTATTTTGTACGACCTACCTTTTCAGCTGATAAAATATGTAAAAATCCCATACCCATATTAGCTAGCATTCTTTCTATTCCAGAAGTTCTTGCATAGAAATTCTGACTAAATCCAGGCGGCCATACAATAGGGAAATTGTATGATTGTATGCCTGAGAGTCCTGCTTCTAATGTTATATTTCTAATTTTTTTCGGTCTATAATATCTTTCAGTTGTAAGACTATGGCCAGTAAGTCTTAGATATACAGAAGCAATACTCAACAAATTCGGCCAAGCTACCAGTACCTTTCCTCCTGGTTTTGAAACCCTTCGCATATTTTGAAGAATTCTAAAGATATCTTCTTCTGAATAATGCTCTATGACGCCGGAATTAAATGTAAAATAAAATAAATCTGACTCAAGTTTAGAATCTAACACATTATCTTTTATAAATGAACCTTTTTTTGATCCTCCTGGCATACTTAACAAAAATTCGGCATACAACAATGCATTTGGACTGCCATCAACAAAATAAAGTCTCTCAAATAAATCTCGCGCGTAAATAAGATGAGTCCCGCTACCACATCCAAATTCACATGCCGAATAAGCAGGCCCTGTTACTTTATTGACTACTCCATTAAATGCTCTGTAATACCTTATGTTATCAGGATCGGTAAAATTTGACACATCTCTTCTACCTAGTAGGTCTTTCCACTTTTCATCCCAACATACTATTTCTAATTGATCTGGATTCATTTTTAAGACTAAAATTTTTACTTATTTATAGGACATTTATAATCCTAATATCAATCTGTCCATGGATTTTTGAAATGCAATATGTCTGTCCGATGAAGGTGGGACTACGGTTAAAGGACTAATAAAACTATCAAGTTCAACATAGGAACTGTGCGACAAATAAAAATCAGCACTAGGTAATTCTCGAAGTAGATTTGTCACGGCTTTAATTCTATCTTGTTGTGTTAATGCCGACTTATACTTTCTCCAAAAGTTGGGGCTCATTTGTTGCATAAAGTTTAAACTCTCAGCAAAGCTATATATCTCCTGTCCATGAAGTTTTGCATAAAACAATCCAATGAAGTAGTATGTCTCCATTACAATGGCTTCAGCTAATTCTGGATTTGAACTTTGATAAGATTTTGCCTTGCCAGTATTCCAAATAAAGTTATACCAAATAGACTGTCTTTCGAGCTCACCTGTTTGATGATGAAGCGTATTCCTAATATATTTTCCTAACTGCTCTACCAGACGTTCATTTCGAGAAAATAGAGGCAAAGCATTTCTTAAAAGAACACTTAATAATCTCACATCAAATTCGTTTTCTCTAAGTATAGTTCCATATTCATATAGCATAACATCCAACCTTTTTTGACCAACTTTATAATGAACAACCTGCACATTTCCTTTATTGTATCCGTTTGTAATGAGGAATATATCAAAATCAGAATAACTTCTAGCTGTGCCTTGGGAACGTGAACCACATAAGAGTGCTGCAACTATTTTTTGTTCGGCTTGTAATCTTCCCATTAACCCTTTAAATTCTGGCGAAAGTTTTTCCTCCAAACTTTCTACAGCTTGTTTGTTAATCATATTATTATTTGTTTATGCATTTTTCCTACCTAGAAATTCTTCTCTTCTTTGTTCCAACCAGTCCATTAAATTTCTGTTATCTCCAATTTGTAACAATGGTGACATTGGGTATAGTTTTAATGTTGAAATGCTTATGCCACTTGCACTTTTCTTGTAATCATTCGAACAACTAATGTGCCATCCACCATTTTCAGAACATAAAGACCGTAAATATTTCTGAAACTCTTTTTGAAGTTGATTACTCTTTTTTGTGATGTGTTCTGGTGCATGAGTTAATAGGTCTTCCATGGTAATTTTTGAGTTATTATCTCTAACTAAAAACATTGTGCACCATCCTAAGGCATAAGGGTTGCAATTATAAAATCCTTCAGAACTTTCTATGCGCATTCTCATATCCTCTGCACCTTCCACGAGGCCAGCAATTATTTTTTGGTAACCTGATATACCCAATGCTGCTAAAGTTACATATGTTGTGACAGGACCTACTGTACTTCGTGATGTTTCTAGGGTATACTTACCAGGAGAATAACTCCCCAATTGAAATGCTTGATGATGAGCATGTTCTGTACCTTTTCCTAAAACTTTCCAATCATCCTTATTTCTAAGCATGAAAAGGCTGGATGTTATAGGGCAAAATCCTGTTTTGTGGAAATCTATACCGAATGAATCTGCATACCGTAGTTCAATAATTCTATCACGGGCTTGCCTTACTTTAGTCAAAGTTCTCTCAGAAATTCTTAATGGATTAGCATCAAAGTTATAATTTTTAAAGAATAAATAAACCCAGCCTATAACTGCGTCAGTATGTATGTGTGGAGTATATTGTAGCTTATGACGTGCAACTAATTCTGTTATGCCTTCTTTCACTTCTTTAATAGGATCTATGCTCCAATCGTACGTTGTTCCTCCGCTTAATGTAACACATCCAATAACTTTGCTTTGTTTAATTAATGCATCTAAAGTACTAATTATATCAGTTGCTCTAAGTCTTCCACTTTCGTCTGCTCGTATTTGAATATTGTTATTTATTCCAACTCCCAACCAGTCAGCAATAGTTCTATGTGATGAATGACACTGGTCACTATCGACTGTAACTACATTATGAACTCCTCTTTCAGATGTATGCCTATCTGCTTTATTTATACCTATTTTAACACCATATATATTTGTTCCAGTACCACCAAAAGTAAATACTCCTGATGGAGAATTGCTATCCCAGCCTGCCAATTCACCAAAACATTTTACGATATCTAATTCTAGCTGTGAGAGATTGCCTGAACCCATATCAGAAACTAAGGTTTGGTTCATCACATGTGCTAAAGCTGCTGCTGCGATTGCAGGATTACACACGGGCGGAGTTATATTAAAGTGAGTTCTAGGCGATCTCCAATTTACTAAATCCGTAAAATATACTGAGAGGCCTGAGAACACTTGATCCAGTGATCTGGGGTAGTGATCAAATATATTATCTGACTCTACAGGTTTTTTCTTTGTTAATGGTCCCTTGCCGAGCAATGGAGATATGTATTTACTAAGCATGTTCAAATATTCCACTATTTGTGAAACATTCAAAGAATCGCTTGCTCCAAACAAATCCACTACTTCTTTGTCTATCATCTTTTTACCCCTTCTATATGTATATAACCAGCACTCATTTTAACTTTTTGTTCTTGTATGTGACGGTGTAGTCCATTGCTTATGATAAGATAAATGATTGGCAATTCCAGTCTGTCATTAAAGAATCCCTTTAAATGGAAATTCAAGTTAACTTCAAGAGCCTTTTCTAAAGAAGGATACTCAACAAAACCACCTACATTTCTCCATTGATAGTCTACTCCGCTACTGTCTAAAACTTTTTTCAATATAATTTCGCTTGGTGTAGGTCTTGGTGGCATAAATGCACTGCAATAAGCCCCTATAATTGGCCTATATATCAGCTGTTCTTCAGTATCACTTCTTACATGAAAGAATAAAAATTGTGTACCTTGAGTTAAATTGTCAAAAAGTGTTCTTAGATTTCTTTCTGCTTTTTGGGTAGCGCTTTGTGGGTCTAAAGCCAATAAATTTCCATGCTGGTCTACTGTTATGAATTCGTCATTTGTACCATAAAATATTCCCCAAAATGAAAAAATTAAATCATACTCATGGAGTCTATTTTCACGAGCTAATTTATTGGTAAATTCAAACATATCTCCTCGATAAAACCGAACATTAGTAAGATTCTTTACAGTTTGAGCGCTACTTATCATCGAAGGGCTTAGATCTACAGCATCCAGTTCGTTTGCATATTTGGCAACTATACGTGTGCCTCTTCCATTTCCACATGCAAGTTCCAATACCCTTTTAAATTTTTGTGAGCCGCTATTTGTCTCAGCTAAAAACCACTCCTCCAATTTTTCTGTGTCTTCAACGCCTTCGAATAGGTATCGCGGTAAAATATATTGATAATACTGGGCGTCACTATATTCGACTACAGTTTCATCTTTAATTCTTATCATTTTTCTTCTTAACCAAGGATGTTTTCTGTACAGTTCTTCAGTTGCTTGTTGGACTAATTTTTCAAAAGGTTCTATTTGCATTATTCCACCTTATTCCATAACTACTCTATAGTAAGGATTATATTTATTTAAATCTTTGCTCTTTATTAATCTGTGCGTAACCCCAAACTTTTGTATTTTATAAATAACTCTATTGCCTTTTAATTTATGGATAACACAAAGCCTTGTCATACAAACCTTTAAAAATCGCTTAAAAATACCAAGCTAATATGTCAAATAAATCACGCGGGTTGAATGCAGGCAAGAAGCTGAAATCAAGAAGAAGCGATGGCAGATGGCACTATAGGCCATATATACAAAGAATATTGAGATTAAAGGAACGCTCTGACCCATTGGGAGGCGCTTCACAGGCACGGGGAATTGTCTTGGAAAAAGTGCAATTAGAGGCAAAGCAGCCGAACTCCGGTATGAGAAAATGCGTCAGGGTTCAGCTTATAAAAAATGGCAAGCAAGTAACGGCTTTCTGCCCTAGAGACGGCGCAACAAAGATGATTGACGAGCACGATGAAGTAATCATAGAGTGCATCGGAGGCGCAATGGGCAAAAGCAAAGGCGACATTCCCGGAGTCAGATGGCAGGTCATAAAGGTAAATGACCAAAGCCTTGATGCTTTATTGAAGGGAAGGATAGAAAAAGCAAGGAAGTAAATTAAATATACCTCAATAAAAATCAAATTAAAAATAATAAAAAAATAAAAACAACAAAATGTCAGAAATAAAAGCTTTTAACAGGTGGAGCCTGGAAGGAATCAAGGTTGACGACCTTGGATTGCAGTCTTATATTACTTTGAAGCCCAGGATTGTGCCAAGGACAGGTGCAAGGTATGCAGGCAACAGGTTCTACAAGAGCAGGGTGTTTATTGTTGAGCGCCTGATAAACAAGCTGATGGTGCCCGGCCATAAAAGCAAGAAGCATTACAAGACAAGCGGCCATATCACAGGAAAAGCGCAGACAGCCTATGACATTGTTGAAGAGGCATTCAAGCATATTGAAAAAACAACAAAGGAAAACCCAATCAAGGTTTTTGTAAAGGCTTTGGAGAATGCAGCCCAAAGGGAGGAGATAATCACAATTGAATATGGAGGAGCCCGCTATCCAAAAGCACTTGAATGCTCGCCTCAAAGAAGGGTGGACTTGGTGCTCAAGCACATGACCCAAGGGGCATACCACAGGACTTTCAACACAAAGAAGTCAATTGTCAATAGTCTTGCTGAAGAGATAATGGGAGCTTACAGGATGAGCAATGCATCACATGCAATAGCAAAAAAGATGGAGATAGAAAGGCAAAGCGATAGTTCTAGGTAATCAGAAAGGTTTTTATAAACCACCAATTCTGTTGTAGGAAAAAGAGGTGCAGGTGTGGACAATAAAGATAATTTTAGAAATTTTACAATACTCGATGAAAAACTTTTGAGTTATATAAAAAGGGAGGTTGATAGAGGGCATAGTTTAGAAGAAATAAGGATGGTTCTTGTCAAATCTGGTTGGCATCCAGAAAAAGTAGACAATCACATAAAACATCTTTCGAAAAATAAAAATAAAATTGTATTTATATCCTCTTTTTTTGCAATTTTGGTACTTATTGTTTTATTTTTTTATATAATCAGAAGCATTAGTGTCAAATCAGAAATTTCTAAATTGATTTTGGAAGCAGATATTTTATGCAGAGAAAATGACTATGATAAATCTATTGAATTATTTAATGAATACTTATTGAACAACAAACCTAGTTCAGAAATATACACCTATCTGGGGTTATGTTTTGCAAGGAGAAATCAGAATACAGATGCAATCTTATATCTTAATAAAGCTATAGACTTAGATCCAAGTAATTCGCATCTTTATTATAAGCTTGCACAATTACAATGCAAAATAAAAGATTTTAATGCTGCAAAAATAAACTTTAATAAAGCTATGGAATTGAACCCAAAGAATTTATTATTTTCTCAAAAAAAAGCGTGTATTATGAATAAAACCATTTGAATGAGATGAGGAAAGATTATTTTGCTAAACAAAAGGTATAATCTCGGCAAAGGGAAAAAATTCAGTGTATACTTTTCAGGATTTGCGCTTTTTTTACTATCTGTTTCCCTGCTAATGCTAGAAATAATGTTCACGCGAGTTTCTAAAGTCTCGTTTGGGAGTGATTTCCAGTTTATACTGATATCTTCAGCAATTCTCAGCATAGGTTTAGGCGGTATATTTGTTTATTTTTTTTATGAATCACTCATATCAAGAAATAATTATGACAAGACACTCCAAATTTCTATAATCTTATATCTATTCCTGCTTTTAACGCCTTTTTTTGCTTTGCACTACCTAATCAATTCCCAACTTCTGGCCAAAATTTTGTTTTTCACTTTGACTTTTTTTGTTTATTTAGTTTGGGGCGTTTGCGCAGGCATAATCTTCACAGTTTATGTTAAAAGAATCCACTTAATCTATTTTTTTAGCATGGCCGGGTCTGCGATTGGGGTTTTTCTTGCAATATTTTTGCTTGATATTTTTGGTATGGAAAAAACAATCATATTGGTATTTGCTCTTTCATTTCTGCCCCTATTGTTAATTAATTTTGATAAAAAACCAGATGCAAAATATTTATTGTTCTTGGCTGGACTCTTTATAGCATTTTTGGTGGCACTATCTTATTTTCTGCCGGCATTCAGCATAGTGTGCCCAAATCAAACAAAGCCAATATTTTCTGAGACAAACTCTTTTTCACAAATTGATACATATCAACTGCAGCATGGTATACCCTACTTTAGTACAGGGTTTGGGCAATTACCGCAGGATGTAAATATTTATGAAATGAAGATTGATTGCATAGGTACAACTACTTTTGTTGAGTTCAAACCAAAAAAAATGGAATTTCTTGAAGGATCCTTAAAGTATCTCCCTTACACTATAAAAAACTATACAAATTCTCTCATTATTGGCTCTGGCGCCGGTTTGGAAGTTGTTATGTCTGTCCATGCCGGGAATGGCAAAGTAACGGCAGTGGAGATAAACCCTTTGATAATAAACAGGGCCCAAGAATTGGCGAAAGACAATCGCTCGCTAAATATTTATAATCACAATTCCGTTAAACTTTCAATAGAAGAAGCGAGAAGTTTTCTTTTAAAATCACCAGATAAATACGATTTAATATACCTATCTAGTTCTAAAAGGTATGGTGGTGCAGGATTGTCATCTTACGCATTTCTGGAGAACTATCTTTACACTAAAGAAGCTTTGAAATCGTATTTTGACCACCTTGATGAAGATGGATTGTTTGCTGTGGCAGATATAAACTGGTTCATTATGCGATATATGGAAAACTGGGTTTTGGTGATGGATAAACTGGGAATAGGATTCAAAAATAACGTGATATTGGTAAAAGGGGATAAATATTCATTAGTAATCTTCAAAAAAATTGAATTTACTGATGAAGAAATCAAAAAAATAAATGAGAATTCACAAAAAATCGGGTTAACAACCTTGCTTTTGAGACCTGAGAATTTAAGGAAATTTAAATTAAATAGAATAGACATTACAGACAATCATCCCTTCTACTGGAATACTTATTCTGTTTATAGTCAAGATTATAATGTAAACCAAGATACCGATTTGACATTTAAAAATATGCAATTTATTTCCATCAAATATCTTTTTATATTGTTTTTTATAATAGCCGCAGCATTGATTGTGGCTTTTGCAGTTCCTTTTTTATTATACAAAAATGAGTATAGAAGTGATTTATTAAAATACCTGTTTTATTTCTTTTTTATAGGTGTTGGTTTTATTATGATAGAACTGGTGCTCATTCACAAATTTACTATTTTTGTAGAAAACCCCGTTTATGCGCTCTCTGTTGTATTGTCCACAATACTGCTTTTTAGCGGAATTGGCAGCTATTTTGCTTCAAAGCTTTACAACAAATCTAAATTTTTGGTTTATTGCGCAGCGGCGATTTTGGTGGTTATAATGGCGCTTTACATACCATTTTTGGTTTACATCTTCGCCAAGTTTTCTCATTTTAGCTTGCCATTCAAAATATTATTGTCAATTGTATTTATTGCATTACCCTCTTTCTTCATGGGAATGTTTTTTCCATTTGGTTTGGAGAGAGTTGGAAAGTTTTCAAACAGGTGGGTTCCATGGATGTGGGGCATAAACGGGATTGCATCAACATTTGGCGGAGTGCTGTCCATGATAGTGTCGCTGATTTGGGGCTTCAATGCAGCCTTAATAACAGGCGCTATATGCTATATTTTTGCTGTAATCGCACTAAAAAAGTAGAAATAACTAATTATATAAAATTTAAAAATGGAGAAAAAAAACAAGCTTATTTTGCTATCTCTTATATTTTTTTTAATTCTTTTTTTATTGCACTTTTCAATAAACTACAATACAAAAAACAGAAATGACCTGCAGGCATATTTAAATAAATTTAAAGTTTCCTGGAAAGGGACAGAAAATTTCATTGTAAACGTTTCACTTATTCAACAAACGGAAAACGAAAATAAATTAATGGCGATAAATGAAAATAAAATAATAAGGTTGGAAATTCTGACTAAAATAGACGAAAAAACTGCTGAAGATTATATCAGAAATAAAAAATACATCACGGACTCTTTATTTTTGAGTATAGCTGCCCCCTATCCGGATTTTATTACGAATACCTTGGAGTGCCCTGAGCGATTCAAACCCGAAGTTAAGCAAACAAAGATTGATGATTTTGAAACAACTTACTATGAAATTTTTGCCACAGACAGATTGATATATGGGGCTTGCGCTGAAGATTTGATAAAATATAAGGCAATTTTAACGTGGATTTATTGTGAGAAGGGCAAAAGCTTGTTTCAAGTGGAGTTGTTTATGCCAAAGGACGAATTTAAAGAAGATTATATTAACTTCATCAAATCCTTTGAATGTAAAAAATAATAATTTGTTTTGATGTTTTATTTCAAAATTTGCTCTAAAACTTTGCCTTGCACATAATCAGGTATGCTGATATTCATGAGCATGAGCAATGTTGGCATCTGGTCTACGTGGTTGATGTCAATATTTAATTTGTACCCTTTCTTCACTCCCGGCCCCATAATCACAAATGGGGTCTGCATGCCGTTAGTTTTTGGGTCATAAGCCTGCTTATTGCCGGAGGTTAAAGAGTCGTAGAACACTGCCAGCTTGGGATTCACCCCTTCGCTAAATCCATATCCTATCGCGACTTCAAATACCAAATCCCCTATTCTGTCTGTTGGCAATTCTGTAAACTTTGGCGTGTCTTCCCAAGTCATCACCTTAGCAAGCGGTTTCGTCCCGTCGCTGTCTTGAAGAGATACTAGTGATTCTATCACTTCGCTTCTTAATTGCTCGTAGGCTTTGCCCGAGGCTCTTTTGTAAGGACCCGCAAGCCCATTTGGATTTATATAAATATTGTTGGTTTGCAGGTAAATAACTTGGGTATTGTTCCAATCAATTTTAGTTTCACCGGTTTCCGGATTAATTGAATATTTGAGCCATCTCTTGCTTGCAAAGAGATTATTTAAGGCCATTACTCTTCTCTGAAGGATAATCCCATGGTCAGAGCTCAGTACAAATATAGTGTTGCCGTCATCGTGCTTGAGTGCCTCGCCAATAATTGCATCCAGCCCCTGGTACATTTTTAGGACATCGCCCATCGCGTCTGTGCTTTTATCTTTGGAATAATCCGGGCTTTGCGGGTCAATATACCTCATCCACCATCTGCTTGTGAGCATCTGGTTCGGGGTATAAATGTCCTGCAGGAAAACGTCGGGATGATAACGGTTAAAAATAAAATCAGCGGCGTTTTTATGGTAATCCAAAGACATTTGGGCCTCGTCTAAAAAAGCTTGCTTGTCTTCCGGCTCATAGATAAGCTGGGGCGGAAAATTGTCAACAAAATCAACCATAGGCCCAAGTTCATCAGTCATTTCCTTTGCCACAGACTCTGGCTCAGTAACGAATTTGTTCAAATTATTGTATAACACCCTGATTCTAAATGTTCCATCATTCCAAACCTTTATTACCTTCATCTTAATATTTGATGCATAAGGTTGACCATTGTAGCTAAGATTTACCTGTATCCAGTCAGTCCAAACCCCTTGATTACTTATGGAGAATGCCGGTTTATCTTCGCCGAAAGAAAAGGCTACCTTATCATAGTTAACCTTGCCGTCGTTGCTGCTGTCAATTATAAAAGCATAAATATCCAAACCATGCGCTGATAATTTTGCTTCTTTGATTTTATTGTAAGATTTAACCGTATGGAAATTTTCTGCTGGTTTAGAGTCGACGAATTTAGTCAGAGTATCGCCTAAGTAAAATAATTTGAAGCCGGCTCCAACATCTTTCATCTCAGCCTGTTTTTCTTTGGGCTCGAAAATCAATGCAGCATCATCAGAACCCCAGTTGCCCCATCTTCCTCGGATTGTAACGCCTTTTTTAAGTTCCGGCGGGGTTGAGCCCGGCATTGACAAAAGCACCACTTTCTTGCCAGCATTCTCCAGGACAGTCCAAATTGGGGAAACTTTTTTAGCGACAGACGAAAATCCTGCAACTGACGGCTTGTTAAGCGGAAAACCTTCTATGTGCATCGGTCCGTCCGCAACACCGTGAACATTTGGATGAGCCCCGGTCAAGAGTGAGGCAAAATTAACTGGAGTATGTGACGGGAAGTCAGGAATTGAATATCCATAAGCTCCATTATCTATCATTTTCTTTATATTAGGCAGCTTTCCCTCTTCTGCCCATTTGTAAATATTGAACAGCTCTGGATCTGCACGCATGCCATCCGGGATGAACCAATAAAGCTTTATAGGCTCAATTGATTTTGGTTCTGATATTTTGGGCTGAGTTTGACAAGAGGATAAAATAAGAATACTCATTAAAATTAATATAGAATAAGCTGTTTTTGAGAATCCCATTTGATATGCCTCTTCTTAAGTTTGTTAAAAGTTTTATTATAGTTTTTGATTTGATTATTTTGGTTGGATGCTGTCGAATTGCTGCAGCCATTTAAATAATTTTTCTTTCAAATCATTTCTAACTTTTTTAATTTCAGGATATTGTGAGTTATATATATCATTTAATTCATCTGGATCTTGTTTTAAAAGGTATAACTCATAGTTTTCTTCTGTGCTGTTATTGTCCAAGAAGAGTTCTTCCCTTATTAACTTCCATTCTTTGCTTCTTACAAATTCTATTCTAGAACTTTGGTTAACTAAAATATCGCTATATGCATTATACAAAGAACCACCAAGAATAAAATCGTGGATATCTGTATTATTAACAATGAGGGGCAATAAACCTTTTCCCTGAATCGAATTACTAATCGGAATGCTTAAAAAATCAAGAACAGTTGGCATTATATCCATTGATTGCGCCAAACCATTTACTCTTTTCGGCTTCAACTTTGGGTGATATATTATTAACGGAACGTGAACAACATCATCATAAAAAGTGCCTGTTAAAGAGCCTCCCCGCTCAAACCTGCCGTGTTTTCCGAACATATCGCCGTGCTCAGAAGTTAGAATTATTATAGTATTATCCGACAATTCCATCTCCTTAACCCCGTCTAAAAATTCTCCTAGAACTGAATCAACATAATTTATCTCACCATCATACAATGCCACCATATGCTTTATA
Organism: Candidatus Woesearchaeota archaeon; assembly: GCA_018303655.1. Classification (GTDB taxonomy): domain Archaea; phylum Nanobdellota; class Nanobdellia; order Woesearchaeales; family GW2011-AR4. The sequence continues at coordinate 23,419 of JAGVXT010000011.1, read as the reverse complement.
TCTTCGTCATATAGTCTTACTTCATTTCGCGTAACTGGATAGACGGATTTTACCGCCGTATAATACTTCCTGCCTCTATCGATTTTAGGCTCGGTTCTATCAAATGTCCAATAACAATATGAAAAATCAATATTTCCTTTATATTCAGGGTCATAAAGTTTATCGAAAGGTTGAGGGGGTGTATACGGGCAATGCACATCAAAACCTTGGACAAACAAGAAAAATTCGTTGTCCTTGTTGTTCTTTAACCACTCCAACGCTGCGGGAGCGCTTGAGGCGAATACGCCATAACCGGTTAATGAGCTATTCTCATTTTCTCTCGGAACATGTTCCTCTCCAGAGGATTCCACATCAAACCTGTTAGTGAGGCCAAATCTTGGGCTGTAATCAAAACCTCCAGTAAAAGCTGCGGTCTTATAACCATTCTCCCTTAGGATGTCGGCCAGTGTTATAATTTTTGGATTAAGCGTGGAGTTTAAAGACCGATCCACAACTTTGTGGGTAAACGGGTATAAAGAAGTAAATGTGGAAATCCCGGAAGGCAGCGTCCAGCTTGCAGGAGAAAATGCATTTTCAAAGACAACACTTTCTTCAGCAAATTTGTCTATGTTGGGACTTGTGTTTCTGGAATAGCCGCCCATGCCCAAATGGTCATACATAAGATTTGTTACCTCTATTAAAATTACATTGCAATCAGGGCATTTATAATCAAAATCATCTTTATTTTTTTTATTTGATATAACTTTTAGAATACTAAACAAAACCAAAATCACGATTAAAAATATAAAAAATTTCACAACTCTCTTAATCTTGTATTTTCTTTTTTTCATTGCTTCAAGTAAAAAATCTGTACTATTTAAGTTTTTCTTAATAATGATTTAATATAATTTTACTACTTTATGTTAGTAAAGATAGAAAGATTTATAAATAGAAGAATTTATATGATTCTAGATATAAGCATCAGTGGTGGGAGAATGATTTTGGATATGCAAGGAAAACCTATTGAAGAATTAGATGATTTAGATCTAAGCGATGTACAATTAACAGGGTTAGAATCAATCGCAAGAGAGCGGCCCAAAATTATAGAGGCGGTTTTGCCTGATTACGACGTCGCGGCAAGAAGAAATGTAATTGCCTATCTTGCAGCTTTGGCAATAGGTTCAAGCCATGTTTACGCAGATTCGCCCAATCCCCTTTTCAAACAGATGCGTTCTTTATTGAACAGGGTTTCAAGTGATGACTTGAGCAGAAGAACATTTCTTACAGGCGGCCTTGCAGGCATTCTCGCTGCTTGTAGTCCTTTTTCGCAGACACTAATTACCAGACACAATGACGGCTACGATTCTCCAAAGAGCCTCCATAGGCCTACAGGCCCTCATATTACAGAACAAGATTACCCTCCTATGAATTCGACTATTTTACAGGATATCCCAGGTGACTGGAATCAGGTAGTAAAAGAAGGATCTCCAGGAAATATGGATATTGCGGCAAAGCGCGATGGAAGCACAAAAGCAGTTCCTGCTGCCATAGGAGATGTTTCTGCTGCAGGATATAATTCACCTATTGGATGGTATGTAATCATGAGGCACGGACTTGGCTTCGCTACGCAATATTCACATATGAAAAAAGTTAGTGGGCGAATTATAAAAGAGGGAATAGTCCAAAGAGGAACCATACTTACACCAGAGGATGAAATTGGAGAGGCAGGAAATACAGGAACATTAGCTAAAGGCTGGCACCACTTAGCGTTCTCGTTGAAGGTTCCTCCTTACGCGGAACCAAATAACCAATATACAACAAGAAACGAAAGAACTGGGCAAGCTGCGACTGCGCATTCGGCAGATCCAGCCAGATTTGCGGAATATTGTGTAGTGGGCAAGAATGTTGATGGCAAAAGAGTTAAAATTTGCAATTACAGTGTTAATTACAGGCAGGGGAAGGAATATGACACAGCAACCTGGGAGAAAGACAAGGAATTCAGAAGATTCCTTGGCGGATTAAGGCAAGAGTTGTCAATGCCGGTAGCTGAATTTAGGGGCTTAATGCAGAGCGTGCTTTATTACTACCATATCTTGCTCATTGAAGGAAAACTAAAGAAGCGATTTGATGGCAAATTGTCGGCAAGCAGAGCAGATAGTTATCTGGAGAAATTAAGCGAGTTCAAAGAATTTAGAGGTCCTATTTTAACAGCTCCAATTAAGAATCCGTACAAGCCTGAGTTGTACAGAGTATAGATTTACTCATGTTCTATACTAATTTGTATACGATATAGCTGTTAGTTTATAATATAGTCAACCAACAAAGTAATTAGGGTTTATGTATTGTTTGTTGTTGACTATTACGAACTCGCAACAATACTAAATAATTTTTGTGGGTGAGTATACTCAAGGGAGCATTTATACACATTTCTTTTAGAATCTGTGGGCTTAAACCTTCCCACGATAGTGGGGTAGATGTATGCCCACCATGCGCTCAAAGCGCATCAAACAAAATTGCTTAACCTAGACTGGTCTTTTGGCACTCTCAATCTGCCGTCGAAAATATCATATTCAAACGGCTCCAAGTCAAACAAATGCCATTTTCCTTCAAGCTTCTTATTCTGTTCAGCAATATATCTTGCAACACTCTCTGCAGTGATGTGCCCTGCTGTACCAACATAATATCCAGACGCCCAAAAGTCAGGAGATGTTCTCATTTCCCTTATAATTGAGTATTTTCTCCTCAGCAGCCTTGAGCTGTACGTTTTCAGCTCCTGCATTATCTTTGAAGGCGCCCATTTCGGCGGAGCTGAAAGGAAAAAATGAATATGGTCTGGCATTACTTGCAATGCCAACGGATCCCATTCTCTCTCTTGGCATTTTTCCATTAGGAAATGCTTTACGTCAGACTTAAACGGCTCGACAAGTATTTTTGCCCTTGTCTTCGGTATCCAAACAAAGTGGAAGTTTATATTGTAAGCGGCATTTCTTGTCCTTCTCACTTTGGAAATCTTCTCAATGGTGATGTCAAACTCCCTTGGGTCGAAATGCTCCTTGCAGTCAATTTTTTCCGCCATGTCCTTAAATAAGTCTACTACATACCAGTTCGTATTTGTCCTTGCCATTTTTTCCTCCGGCAGCTTCGCCGCCGCCAGAGGATTTATCCTCGATTCTCGAGAACAATAAATTTTTAGGCGTGAAGAAATCCTAGCATAATTTCATATAAATTTGATTTTAGCCGACCGCAAAGCGGGAAAAATTTATGTTCTGAGAATCTTCAGGAAGCCTATGCTCAAAGCATCAAAGCAATCCAACCAACGGATAAGAAACTACCGATGAAATGAAATGGAATCGGAAGAGTTTCATTGAAAAATGTTTTTAAAACGAAATCTATTTAAATATGATAAATATTAGTTATTGAGGTAAAGCATAGATGGAAAAAAAGAGGCCCTATAGCAATAGCAATAAAAAGGATAAATGGCATAATAAACAATTTATTATTGCAATACTCATTCTTCTCGTAACCCTTTCTGTTGTTTATTACAAATTTTATAACTTGCCTAAACTAAATGAAGAATCAAATTTTCATTTTGAACAAGGAAGACTATTTTTGCAAAAAGATCAAACTGATAAGGCAATAGGTGAATTTAAAGAAGCGGTCAGGTTAAATCCAAAAAATGGAGAAGCATACAATGAGCTTGCTCTTGCGCATTACGCTAATGCAGATTATTACGACGCTGTCAAAGAATATGCAAATTCCATTAAAATAAACCCAAATGATGCGGAAATTCACCGCAGGCTGGGTTTTTCCTATTATCGCATAAAAGAATTCAATGAAGCAATCAGGAAGTTTAAAAAAGCTTTGCAATTAAATCCGAATGATGATTTATCATATGACGGAATTGGCTTATCGTATCACGAACTGGCGCATTTTAATAAAGCTATACAAAATTATAATAAATCCCTTGAAATCAATCCCAGTAACCAATTTGTCTATAGGTATTTAGGGGCTGCTTATTTTAACTTGCGTGACTGGAATAATTCAATTAAGTATTACGAGAAGGCTGTTGAGATGAATCCAAATGATTACTTAGCATTAAATGGTTTAGGCGCTGCTTATGGTAATAATGGAAACTTTGAAAAGTCATTGGAGTACAATAAAAAAACTTTATTGATAAATCCAAACTATATCAAGGCAATACGAAATGCAAAAGTATTAGAAAGTATGGACAAATAAATTTTGAAAAAAAGTAATGCAAACTGAATAAAATGAACTTTAGGTATCTTAGGATTGGGATTCTTGCATTTATTCTTTTTATTTTAATCTATAGCGTTTATTCTGCTACTGGTGATCCAACCGGGGAGACTCAATCAGGCGGCGATTCTGGCGGTGGTGGTGGCGGTGGCGATGCTCCAGGAGACGGCGTCTGCGGAGCAACTGAGACATGCGCAACTGAACCAGCTTGTGGTGCTTGCTGTGTTGCAAATCAAGGACAAAGCTGTGGTTCGTGTGGTGGTGTAGTTTTATGTGATGGCTCTTGCAGCATTTCAACTCCAGCTGATTATGGGCTGGCATGCGGCTCTTGCGGAGGCACAATACAATGTGATGGCTCTTGCAGTGTCCAAGGCTCATGCTCGCCTGGACAAACTCAATGCATCAATAACCGCTATCAGACATGTAATTCTTGCAACCAGTGGCAAAACGCCGGCACAGACTCAGATGGCGATGGTGTAGATGCACAATGCGGCGATTCTCTTTGCGACAATGCAGCTGGAGTTTTTGATTCAACAAAAACAGCAACAGAAACAGCATGCGCAGATAGCTTGGATAATGATTGTGATGGCTTAGTTGATTGCGCTGACTCTGACTGCGACGGCTCAATAAATGGGACTCTAACAAACCAGAATGGGCAGCTTGTCAGCGGGGCTGATATAAGCGCAAGAAGAGGCTTAACAACAATCAGTTCATCTACCACAAACCAGCAAGGCAACTACCTAATATCACTAATTAACTGCGGCTCATATAATTTAGTTGCTTCTCATCCAAGTTATGCTTCTCAAACAAAAAGCAATGTTTATGTCAATCCCCAACAAACAACTACAGCAAACTTTGGAGAAGAAAGCGGAAGCTCGTTAGTACTGGGAACTCCATGCGAAGCAGACTGCACATTTGCCGATGACAATCTTATCCACGCATCTTGCGATGGAAGAAACGGCTGCACTTTCTATGACAATGTTTCTAAAGCAGCGTGCGACAATTCCCAGCCGGGCTGGGTAAGGGACTACAATTCAACTCATTATGTTACATGCGCTTCTGGCTCACCTCAGCTGAAAATTGAGATAGGGGCAAGCGTCAGCTGCGAAAGCGGCACATTAGTCAAGGTAACAAGAATTGTATTTTACAATGGCAAGCCTGTAAAGCTTGTTGTTGCAGCATGCGGGTAAGTAGAAAGGTTTAAATAGAAGTTATAACTCATTATAATGAGTTATAATATATTATAAGCCAAATGATGCTTCAAATTAGCAAACATGCAAAGGAGAAGATGGAGATTGAGGGCATAGATGAAGAACAGGTTAAGAGAGCAATAAAAATGGGTTCCATATCAAGGCAAACCGATGGTTACCTTGCAGCTTATACTTATATCAATGTTGCATATAAAAAAAGAGGAAATGTTTACAGAATTAAAACAGTATTTGTAGATAAAGGTGAGAGAAAATGAAAGATGAGGATTATTGCTGGGAATGTAAAATTAAGATGAAAGATAAAAATGTAGACTATTTTTTATACGGAGTTAAGATTGGCAATTTTCCAGCAAAAGTATGTGAAAAATGCGGTGAAACATATTTTAGCGAAGAAACATCCAAAAAAATAACTGAAATAACAAAACAAAAAGGCCTTTGGGGTTTGCAAGCTAAAACTAAAGTTGGCAAGGTAGGAACTGCCCTTGATATAAGGCTGCCAAAAAAGATAATAGATTTTTTAAAATTAAAGAAAGGGGAAGAAGTCACTATATACCCTGAAAGCAAGAGCAAACTCGTTATTTCAATATAGAGTCTGGAGCCTAATTATGCGCAAATCTATCTTACCAATTAATGCCAATTCAAAATCCCAGTCATGGTCGATAGACATTGCTTTAGGGGTTGTTGTTTTCATGGCAGCTTTTTTTATAGTTTACTCATTGCTGAATTCAAATCCGAATGAAAAAGCAAGCAATCTAGAGGAAGAAGCATCAATAATCATAAAACAAGTCGGTTCCGAAGATTCTCAAATAAGGATTATTGACCACAATGAGGTTAACATAAGCAAGGCCAATGAGCTGAAAAACCTTAGCTATAATGAGCTGAAAAGAAGGCTGAGGATAGAAAGCGATTTCTGCATATATTTTGAAGATGACAAGGGATACCTAGTTATTATCAATAACAGCTACAAGGGGATAGGAGCGCCCATCATAAATCTAAGCGGGACTCCCTGCAGCCAGAAATAGAAAGATTTATATATAGATATATATATTTTAAATATAAGTATATATTAATTAGATATATAAAAATGCCTCAAACAATACAGCTAAGAAAGAGAGAAAAACTAGCGCATTCTCCTACTTTGAATACTATTTTAATGGTTGAAGATGCATTAAAAATCGGCGAATTAACTACATTAGCAGACTTAAAAAAGAAACTGCCTAAAAAAGTCATGCACCAAACCTTGCTACAGATACTCGATTATTTGCAGTTCAGCGGTAAAATAGTTATTGGAACAAAAGGAGTTCTCTGGGTTTTTACGGAAAGGAAAGAATTGAATGAGCTAATAAAAAGAGGAACTGATATATGAATAAGCCAGTTAGGGTAATCCTTCTTGACGAAGCTGATTCTGAGTACAAGAAATTAAATGAAATAATCGGGCAGCAAATTAAAGAAGGCAAAGACAATACAGAAGAGATGCAACTATTGCGTTCAATAAAGCAGAAAACTGAATTTATTAAGGCAAATCCTTTCTATGGCGACAATATTGCCAAAGCGCTTATTCCCAAAGAGTATGTTGTAAAGTATAATGCAAAAAATTTGTGGAGAGTTGAACTGGCTAATTTTTGGAGGATGCTGTACACTATCAAAGGTGATCAAGTAGAAGTCATTTGTTTTATTCTTGATATTATTAACCATGAGGAATACAATAAAAAGTTTGGATACAAGAAAAAACAATAAACTATAAATACACTTTAATTCTTTGCTATGTTTAGTTAAAATGCCGTTTAAAAAAAGAGGTTTTTTCTTTATACTAGATGCTGTGCTAGGCATGACTGTGCTGATTATCGGGATTTTTCTAGTAACATCTTCATATGTCAATGCGCCGCAGCCCGTGCAGGTAAGCTTGCTGTCAGATGATTTGATGGATTTTTTTTCCAACAAGAAAATAAAAGAATTAAACAATCCTTATGCGGGCATCGGAGGCCAGCTGTGGGCTCAAGGCATAATAACAGACGCTGACAATTCCCTGCTGCAGCAAGTAGGCGAGTTTTACGCAAAAAATAATATTGACACTGCTGAAAAATTTATCCAGAATGTTTCTAAAGGAGTGGTGCCGGAGCAATTCAGGTACGAGGTGTGGCTTAATGGCACTCTTCTGTACCCAAAAACTCCCTCTGCAGAGCACATTAAGTCAAAAAGCGGCACAGGGCTTTTGCTTACATCAAAAAAGCTGACTTTTGGCATTATAAACAGGACAACAAGCGATTTATGGGGGCCCTACAAGGCAGAGGTATTTTTATGGGAGCGGTAAAAACGGGCATGAAAAAAAGAGGAATATTCTTTACATTCATTGCAATAACCCTAATGGCTGTGTTTATTCTTGTATTCACGCCCCAGGCAGATATAAGCCTAAAGAAAGACACGCAGGCTGTTGCTTCAAGAATAAGCTCAATAGACAGCTATGTTAGTGATTTGGAGAACAATTATTTTGAAACAATCTTAAGGGCTGTTTCATATAAGGCAGTGCTATCACTTATTTTTTACATGAATTCCACAGGCTCTTTTCTGCCGAATCTGGACTCGGCTTTTTATGAAGTTGCAATGAACGGCACAATCAGCAATGTTCCTATAGACGCAATCACAGGAAAGCCATTAATGGAAGGTAATACGTTATCCAACTGGAGCAATAAAATAACAAAAACAGCGCAGGACACATTGAATGTTAACACAACAATAACCCTAATCAATGCTTCCATATTTCAGACAAATCCGTGGAGCATAGATTCAATTCTGACTGTCAATTTTGCAGTAAAATCAAGCGTTGCATCATGGGAAAAAAACTCAACAATAATTTCATCATTCGATATAGGGGGATTGCCTGACCCGTATTACCTTGTCAATACAAATGGAAATTATATCAGTTATATCAAGAAATCTACCGTTGAGTTCAACCAGTGGAACATCACAAAAGTCAGGGAGCATATAAGAAATGGAACTTATGTGCATTGGCAGGACTCAAAAGCACCAAGCTTTCTGATGAGGTTCACAAACACAATTGATGCTTCAGCATGCTGCGGCATCGAATCCTTAGCTGACCCAAACAAGATAATTCCTTCTGATGTGATTGACAGCTATGCCGATTACATATTGGAAGATCCCCTTAATGATGTACCATGCAGCGAGCTTTTCAATATAACAAACCCAGCCACAGGAGGGGGTGTTTGGGACGAATTCAGGTATTTCAAGCTTGATTTCAACAATACTGTTAGATACAACATAACAAGCCAAGATGCTATTGGAACCTGCTAGTTATTACTCAAAGACAATAACTAAAGTTTTTATACATTAAACCAAATTTAACAATATGCCAAGCAATGATGCTATATTAAGGACAACTGCCGATGAATTGCTTGAGCTGGTTGAAAAAAGCAAGAAAATATCGGTTGAAGAAGCTTCAAAAAAGCTGAAAATGCCTGCCGCAAGCGTCCAGGCATTGGTTGATTTTTTGGTTGAGGAAAAGGTTTTCGGCATTGAGTACAAATTCACCACTCCATACATCTATCTTTACAAGGAAGGCGTCAAGCAGGCCAAGATAAAGGAAAAAAGTTTTGTAAAAGACCTAATCACCAAAGAGCAGTTTTACGAAAAGGCAAAGGAGAAAAATGTGCCGCATGAGCATATTGAAGGCGTGTGGAGGAAATACCTGCAGCAGAACCTTGCTAACATAAGGGAAGAGTTTTTGAGAAAGGCAAGGGAAAAGAAAACTCCGGAAGACAAGATAGAAGAGCTTTGGAAAAGGTACCTTTCATATTTATAGATAAATTCGTGGGATTGAAAATCCCACTTGATTAAATGTCAACTGGTTCCAGTTGTTGTAATTGAAAATTGCAATTGAAAATGGATATAGATGAGTTTTTGGATAGAGAGCTTTCTGACTTAGGTTTACAGACAGATAAACCTGAAAAAATTGACACAAGCGAGCAATATCCGGGGCAATTTGAGCCTTCCCCTTTGGTTGAGAACATAAAGGCAAACTTAAGCAAGGGAAATCTTGAGCAGGCAGAGCAGGCTTATGTCCAGCTGTGGCACCTCCTTATGGAGCAGAAGCTGAAATGGAACAAGGAGCTTTATGACCAGTTAGCTGCTTTAAACAGGCAGTTTTCAAGCACGCTAAACAACGCCTATAATGAGGTGAAAAGAAAAGCGCAGCAGATAAATGAACTGATAAGCAGGGCAAGGGCATCGCTCAGGGAAGGAAAAAAAGAAATGCCATTCAAGCTTTACTCCGAGATAGGGGAAATAATCAATTCAATTCCAAATGTATTCTTTGAGGAAAAAAGGCTGATACAGGAGCAGATATCAGGCTTCTATGACGAGCTCAAAAACGTAACAGACAATGAGCTGATAAAAAGAATTTCCGCGTTAATTCAGGAAACGAACTATGTGATGAACAAGATAATTACCTCAATAAGGTCAAATGACATGGTAAATGCCATTGTGAATTACAACAAGTGCATTGGTCTCTACAACCAGATTCCTGAAGGCTTTTTAAGGCACAAAAATTCAATAGGAGTCAAGCTATTGGAAATTTACAAAAGCCTCAGCATCAGCACCGAAATATCAAGCCTGCAAAAGCAGCTGAGCCAGCAGACAAATCAGCCGCTGCAGTTCCAGCAGCGCATAGCCTCTCCTTCATTTGCGCAGGCATCCAAAACTAATTTTCCCTCAAAATCAATGTTTGCAAGCGCGAAAAAAGAGCGCGCAAAAAGGAACATTGAAAAAGGATTTTATAATGAGGCATTAAAGGACGTACAGGAAGCGCTCCAGCTAGAGCCGAATGACGCTGAAGCAAGGGCTATACATGCAAAAATCAAGACACTTCAATAAAAAATCAATAATAAAACTACAAAACAAATTAAAAATTCAATAAAAACTCATTAAAAAATATAAAACACAACTACTAAAATAATTCAAAAATAAAATGGAAAGGGGAGAAAAAATAATTGACACATATGAATTGAATGTGAACAACATAGTTGTTAATGTCTCCATCACAGCAAGGGAAGACGAGCCTGTGCCTATATACAAAATAGCCATAACAAACATAAGCGACACAACAAAGATAATTCTTGAAAAGATAAGAGACGAGTTTGTTGCCGAAGAAACAAAAACGCTGAGAGAAGAAGCAAGCGTTTACAACATACAGGAGCAGTTCAAGGAAAAGATACTCAAGCTATTGGCAAAGTATTTTCCGAATGCAGACAAAAAGACAATGGACATGATCATCAATTACATTTTGCAGCAGAACATCGGGCTTGGAAATATTGACATACTGCTTAAGGACACCAACCTTGAGGAGATTGCGATAAACAATGCGAACGAGCCCGTGTGGGTTTACCATAGAAGATACGGCTGGCTTAAGACAAATGTCTTGGTTCCAACTGAATCAAGAATAAGGCACTACTCAACTGTTATAGGAAGGGATGTTGGCAAAGAAATCACTTTATTGAATCCATTGATGGATGCCCATTTGAAGACAGGAGACAGGGTAAATGCAACCTTAAGCCCCATATCCTCAAAGGGAAACACAATAACCATAAGAAAATTTGCGGTAAAGCCATGGACTATCATTGACTTTATAAAAGAAAGAACGATTTCTTATGAAGGAGCTGCATTGCTGTGGATGGCTGTGCAAAACGAATTGTCTGTTATTGTTTCAGGAGGCACGGCATCCGGAAAGACAAGCATATTAAATGCAATAGCCAACTTTTTCCCCCCTAACCAAAGGATAATATCTATGGAAGATACAAGAGAATTGGTGCTGCCTAAAATACTTCATTGGGTGCCGTTGGAGACAAGGCTGCCAAACCCGGAAGGCAAGGGGGGAATTGAAATGCTGGACTTGATAGTCAACTCATTGAGAATGAGGCCTGACAGGATCATTGTTGGGGAGATAAGAAGAAGAAAGGAAGCTGAAGTTCTTTTCGAGGCAATGCACACAGGCCATTCTGTCTATGGCACATTGCACGCAAACAATGTAAGGGAAACAATAAACAGGCTAACTAATCCCCCTATTAATCTGCCAAAGCAGATTTTATCAGCGCTTTCACTGATTGTTGTGCAGCACATAAACCGAAGAACCGGCAAGAGAAGGACATTGCAGATTGCCGAAGTTCTTCTGGACGGGGATGCAAGGCTTTTGATGCAGTTGAACTCTGCAAAAGATTCATTGGAAATAGTCAACGAGCCGTTTGCCATTGTAGAAACGCTAAACCTGTACACAGGACTTTCAAAGCAGAATATTTATGAGGATTTGCAGTCAAAAATCACAATACTAAACTGGATGGTAAGCAGAAATATAAATGATGTCAACAAGATAGGGCTGATAATGTCGAAATATTACCACAATAAGCCGTTTATGCAGCAAAAGAGCATTTAAAATGGGTTTTGTAAACAGAGTAGTTTCATTTTTTCCAGCGCTTAAAAGCGAGCTGAGAATAGCGCATCTGCCGTACACCCCAATACAGTATGTAAACAAAAACCTTAAGTCAACTGCTTTGCAGGCTTTTGTATTCACAATATTTTTTTTTTTCGTGCTTCAAAAGGCAAAACTTCCATTCTTGCTGCTTTTGCCGATTTTTATAATTTTATTCATTTTGATTTTTGAATACTCATTGCTCAGGGTTAAGGCAAAAATAAGGCAGAGGGAGCGCGAAATCGATAAAGAGGTTACATTTGTTGGAAGATACTTGCTTGTAAAGCTTTATTCGGGAAGGCCATTACTGAATGCCCTTATAGAGACTGCAAGCAGCAGGGGCATTACATCAAAATACCTCAAGGAGATTGTTGACGACATAAACACAGGCAACACCATAGAAGAGGCATTAAGCAATGCAATGATATATTCTCCATCAGACAAATTAAGAAGGATACTATTCCACATAAACAATGCATTGCAGCTTGGCATAGACGTTACAAAGCCCCTTGAATCTGTTTTGGAGGAAATAACAAGGGGAGAGGAGCTTGAAATAAAAAAATACGGCAAAAAGCTCAACACATTGGTGATTTTTTACATGCTTGCGGCTGTTATCCTGCCATCCCTTGGAGTTGCCATGCTTATTGTCATATCAAGCTTCATCCACTTTACGCTCAGCCTGAAGGTGCTGTCCGTGCTTGTATTTTTTATTGTGGTGCTCCAGTTCATCTTCATAACTCTTTTCAAGTCCATAAGGCCGATGGTGAACTTATGAAAAATGGCGCTTAAAATAATATTTTTGGAGGAATTTGGAAAGGCTTTCGTGCCAAAAAGGTTTGTGCATAATCTAAGAAAATACATGCTGAAAGCAGGCTTTCATGAGGTTCCTTACAGGTTCTTTGGGCTACTGTTTTATATTTCGGCGCTTATAACAACGTTAATATTTATTATTCTTGTATACCCCTATTTTAAAAAATTCTCGCTTTTTGAAATATATGCGTATTCCTTCTTAAGCTGGTTCATAGTCCAGATATTTTTTGCATCATTGTTCATCCTGCTTGTCTATTTTTACCTTGACCTGAAAATTTACTACAGGACAAAGAAGATGGAGGAGCAATTGCCGGATTTCCTGCAGATACTCTCCGCAAATCTAAAAGGCGGCATGACATTTGAAAAGGCCTTGTGGAGCTCCATAAAGCCAAGGTTCAATGTGTTGGGAAGCGAGATGGCAAAGGCTTCAAAAAAGGTAATGACAGGATATGAAATCAGCAAGGCTTTGACAGAGCTTGCTGATACGTATGACTCTTTAATGCTAAGGCGCATAGTTGACCTGATAATAAGCGAAGTGGAAAGCGGCGGCAACATTACAGAGCTTATAGACAGGCTTGTGGATAATCTAAAAGAGACAAAGGCATTGAAAGATGAGATGTCCGGTGCAGCAATAGCATATATAATATTTATATCAGTAATAGTGATTGTGATAAGCCCGCTGCTTTTTGCGCTTTCCTTTAATTTGCTTTCCCTTATACTCAATTTCATATCAAAGATTTCTGTCGCAGCCCAAAGAGCCCCCTCGCTTCCCTTTTCATTTTCAGAAACAGGAATAAAGCCTGCTGATTTCAAGAATTTTTCATTGGTGGCAATTTCTGTCATATCGCTATTTTCCTCTTTGATAGTTTCCATTGTTGAAAAGGGAGACATCAAAGGCGGGGTTAAATACATTCCTATCTACGTATTTGGCTCTGTAACTCTTTATCTTATTTTTATGAAGGTGCTTGGGATACTGTTTTCCGGAATACTGTAGCTCAAGCAAATTGAAGCAAAATTAGAAAAGTTTATAAATAATAAACTGGTTTAAAATTAAACAAGAGAAAAAATGAACCACGTGCAACATAAGTTCTTGATAACTGCTGTGGTTTTTATAATGGCGGTTATTGGGGTTTTTACAGCAGCAAGGTTTAAGGAGGTAAGCATAAGCGCTATAAACATTTCCTTGCTTTTTGTTAATACATTGCTTTTGCTGATTACACTTGGCATCTTGCTTCAGATAAAGGAAAACTTTGGTGGAAAAATAAAAAAAGAGAAGGTAGAAATGATATTTAAAGACAGTAAGTCACAGGCTGCTTTGGAATTTCTTGCAACATACGGCTGGGCTTTTTTAGTTATCTTGATTATGATAGGCACTCTTGCTTATTTTGGCATTTTAAACCCAAGCAAAATCCTGCCTAACAGGTGCAATTTTGGCGCCGAATTCCAGTGCATTGACTACCAGATTTCATCAACAACGGGCACTTTCAAGCTAAGGCTGAAAAATAATGTCGGCGAACCGATAGACACATCTTCAATTACATTAAGCACAGAAAGCACGACTGCTTATACCTGCGATACTCCACCCGTACCTCCAGTATCCTGGAAATCAGGCGAGGTTAAGGACATTACATGGAGCGTTTGTTCAGGAGGGGGATTAGTTGCCGGCGAAAAGGGAAAAATATTGATAACTGTGAGGTACAACGCAGTAGTCAGCGGCTCAAACTATACAAAAGAAGTCAAAGGGGAAGTATTATCAACAGTTATATAGAGAACTTTGAATAACCTGCCATTTTATTACTTTACATTCAAAGTTCTCTTAGAGAATTTTGAAATACATAAATTTTGTCAAAATTCTCTATAAAAATTATTGCAGACTCAATTATACTTTCTTATTTTTATAAAAAACCGGAGACCCATGTGCAGCATAGCAATAATGGGTGCCACCCTACTAAAGTTCAACTTTCCCAAACGGGTTACTATCGAAAATGCATAGCATTACCAACAATCACAAAGTGATTTTTGGAAATCCCGAGAATCTTTGATTCTCGATGTTTTCGGAAATTGCGACTACATCGCAAATTGGAGAATATCCTAAATTCTCCAAAGTCCCAAAAACCTATGGTTTTTGATACCTCGATTACTTCTACATAAAGAGGTCGTTCTCGTTTTTTGAATTTAATTATTTTTGAATTTAATTGGACAATTGGCAATCTTATTTTAAAAAAAAACATAAATTTTATATACACTCTTCCTTAGTTCCAGACTAAAAAGAGGAAAAATGCATACAAAATCTCAAGTTGCTTTGGAATTTCTTGCCACTTATGCATGGGCTTTTGTTGTTGTTGCCATAGCCATCGGTGCTTTATACTATTTCGGAATTTTTGATTTCAGCAACTACCTTCCCCAAAAATGTGTATTCCCTTCACAGTTTAAATGCCTTGATTTCAGCTTAAGCCCTAGCGAAGTAAAGATAAACTTGGCTAATAACCTCGGGGAAGATATACGAGTTACATCGCTTCAGATAACAAATGACGCCAATCCCCCGATTTCATGCACCCCTCCAGCGGCTTTTGACTGGGCGAGCTCAACAGACAAGGATATAACATTTACCTCATGCACCGGCGGCGCTTACATTCAAGGAGAAAGGGTCGATGCGAGGGTAGCCATAAGCTACTATGCTGTCAACACGCCAAGCCAGCAAACTCATTTGATAAACGGCAAGATAAATGGAAGAGTCATATCAAGTTAATGGAACTTCAGGCCAATCGTCTTTGGAATATTTGCTAGTTGTAGCCATAACCTTTATCGTAATTCTGCCAGCAACATACTTATTCTACAGCTATTCTAAGGAATCCGGATATGAGATAACGGATGCGCAGGTGACAAGGCTTGGAAGGACCATAGTTGATACAGCAGAATCAATTTTTTATTCGGGCCAGGGCTCAAAAACAGTGTTAGAATTGAATATGCCTGACAATGTGGACACTGCCCAGATAATTGATGGAAGAGAGCTTGTCTTTAACGTAACAACAAGCTTTGGAGTTTCAGAGATTGTGTTTTTCTCATTTGTAAACCTTACAGCAAACGGAAACTGCATAGCCAACGTATGCGCAATTCCCGGGCTTGCAGGCTCCGGGCTTAAGAAAGTTAAATTGGAAGTTATAGACCAGATCTCTGTTAAAATAGAAACTATCTAATGCTGCTTATTCACCACTTTAATATATTAAAAAACTGAAAAGTTTATAAAGGGCAAAAAGATGGAATATTAACATGGCACACCGGTTAAAGCAACAAGGATTGTTGTTTACAGCGGCAAGCCTGTAAAGCTTGTTGTTGCAGCATGCGGTTGAAATTTAATTAATACTCAATGGTAAAAAACACAGTCGAATGCGAGTGAGCGGTGGAATGCGAAAGCTCAGATGCTTGCGAGAGTGGAATGCGAAAGCTTGCTTTCGCTCGCTTATCTTACGAGCAAGCTCGCGTTCAACTCGTGCTCGCAAACAACTCTTTCGCTCGCTTAGCTACGCGAACTCGCTCACAGCTGACTAAAAATTTAATGAAAAATAATTCGAAAAATTCAATTAAAAATGAAGCAGCATCAAAAAAACCGAAAAACAGAATCAAATTTTAAAATAGATGAAATAACGCTTGTTTTTATCGTCGCCATTATAGCCATGATTGTAGTCATTTATGATAAAGCAAGCATAGACTATATGGAAGCTGAAAAAATAACAGCTTTGATACTTGATGACCATGATGTAAGCTTTGCAAACAATGGCGTTATAGATGAAAACAAGATGAGAGAAATCCAAACAATGGACTATGATGATTTTAAAGATTCCGTCAATGCAAAAAATGATTTTTGCGTTTACATTGAGGACTGGAATGGAGATATAATCCTTTCAAAAGGCTCTGATAAATTGAATGGTGATGGAATTCCCTGCAGGGAATAAAACAAATAAATAAAATGATTTTCAAAAAAAGAGGCTGTTTTTGCTTGTTGTGCTTGTATTTATGTTCTTGAACCTAAGAAAACAAGAAGGCATCAGATTTCGATTAAAGAATTGCTTCCACTCATGCATCAAAAATCACAATCGGCTATTGAATTCATTGTTCTGGCATCCTTTATGCTTTTAGTCATAGTCGGCTTTTTTGCAGTCGCAAGCTCAAAGATCCTGGAATCAAAGGAAGAGTCAAACAGGCAGATTTCACAGGATATTGCTGAATTCGCCTATCAGGAAATAGAAATGGCAAAATCCGTCAACGACGGCTACACAAGGACATTTATAATGCCACAGACAGTCAATGGAGTCGATTATAGCATAAGCATAATTGACAATAGGGAGCTTGTGGTGAATTATTTAGAGCACGAATATGTCAAATTTCTTCCGGCAAATGTGATAGGAAACATCACGCGAGGCGTCAATCAAATTTTTAAAAACAATGGCGTGATTTTTGTGAATAGCACCCCGATACAAATATCACAGTCCCTCCTTATGCTGCTGATGAAAAACAACCTTTTCAATGTTATCAGTTTTGACAGCGATGGAAATGTTGTTTTGAGAGGTGCGCTCCAGCAAAATCCTAATCCCGTGCCTTCAACTGACGACGAGTTCATTTTCAGGGACAGCAGCGGAAATACTGCTGCAATATTAAATTTAATCACAGGTGATATGGCAATAAAAGGGACATTATCTCAAAATCAACCGGCATTAAGCCCTTCGCCATCAAGCAGCGATTTTATTGTAAAAGATCTCAACGGAAATGTAATCAGCTACATAGACGAGTCTGGCAACTTTCTTTTAAAAGGCATTTTAACACAAAATGGGAATCCTTGAGGTGAAGAAAAATGGAAAAAACAAATATAACAAACAAAAAAGAAAAGAATAGTCGAATGCGAGTGAGCTGGGAAATGAGCGAGCGAGAGGAGAGCTCTCGCAACTCACTGCGAACTCGCTCACAACTGACTGAAAAATCCATTTCAAGCTTCTTTGCCTCAATTTTAAGGATTAGCCTAGCGGTAGCCCTAATCTTAATCATGCCTGTTCTTGTACACGCAGGTGATGTGTCAGTGGGAGGAAGCAATACCGAACTGCAAAATAATAATGAGGTTTTTTTAAGCCTAAAAAACACAGAAGGTGGTGGAAAAGAGTATGCATTGGTATCAGCAGGCTCTGCAGGCGGCATTGGCGTTGGAAAATTCTCAATATACGATAAAACAGCTGGTATAAGTAGGCTCATAATTGATGCTAGCGGTAATGTCGGCATCGGGACGGCGGGGCCATTGCTCAAATTACATGTTAATGGTGAGTCGATATTTGGAAGTGCAACAAATGGAGTTTATCTTAATTACGGTTCATCGGTTGCGCAGGTTAGAGCTGATTATGTTGGTGCAGGTTCTTATGTTCCGCTTACTTTTTGGACAAGCGGGGCGGAAAAAGTGAGAATAACAACAGTAGGCAACGTCGGCATCGGGACGACATCTCCAAATAATAAATTACAAGTTGTAGGTAACATAAATGTTGGACCGAACTTCGCTCCTTCTGGAACTGCTGGGACAGTTAACATTATTTCCAACGATACAACTGTAAAACCATTTTTGAATATAAAGTCAGCGACTGCGCTTGATTATGGTTTTGATTTTGACCACGAGCAAAAATTGCGAGGCGAATTAAATATTTATTCTGTAGTTGCTGGTGCAAGGACTCTTGCTATGACCATTTCTCGGGAATCCGGAAAGGTAGGCAACGTCGGCATCGGGACGGCGAGCCCCGCGGCCAAGCTGGATGTCAGCGGCGGGGTTAAGGTAGCGAACGATATGAGCGCATGCGACGCGTCGAAAGCGGGCACGATTCGTTGGACAGGGACGGCCTTTCAGGGATGCACCGGTACGACATGGACCAAGATCGCTGGGGGCGAGGGGGGAACAAGCCAAACAGACGCAGGCAGAACTTGTAAGAAGATTTTGGACGATGGTCTTTCAACCGGCAGCGGCATATATTGGATTGACCCCGATAACGACGGGAACACGAATAATGCGTTCCAAGCATACTGCGATATGATCAACCAGGATGGAGGCTGGACTTTGGTTGTTGGCATTGAAGCCAATGCGAATCACGTCAATACGGCCGCCGTAACTTCCGGAAGCCTAACGAGCCCGACCGGGAAGGGGAAGTATTCCGACACGACGATCAACCAGATCAAGCTCGGAGCAAGTCCGGCCTATCGCTTGACCTGCGCATCGGTCATAGGGTATTTCCAAACCAGTTGTACTTTCGCCGCGACAACGGACGCCAGTGGCGCCTGTACGGCTGAGGCGTACACCTATCCTCCAGTCGGTTATGGTACGGCACAAATCTCACAGGGGAGTATCAAGGCCCTAGCCGATGGAACAGCAACCCCAGCTGACCGGTTGATCTATGGGCACCCCTCATTAAACGGCTGCGACACGGCGGGTACGAGCTGGGGTCAATCGGGCACATTATATGTTAGATAAAACAGTTGGGAGCTGTTGGCGGCAGTCGGCAGTTATGTAGTATCCTTGATTTGATTCACTGCATAACACTCCCTTGACAAATGTGGGGATTCCCCTTATCATTAGAGAGTGCAGGAACTCAGAACCAGTTTAACGTAAAAACCGCTCTTAAAAACCAGCTCGTCTTCCGTCTTAAATTCAACTTGATCTTAAACCTTTCGGAAAGCGAATTTGCCAAACTGCAGAAAGAAATTGAAAATACTACAAGCATTGATGATGTTTTATTATTAGGGGATTCTTCAGGATTATGTGAAGCCCAGCCATCAAAAACTAGATTAACTCGGAGTTGCTCATCAGACATTTCATTAAAAGAAAACATAACAAATGATTCTTCATATCTTGATTATGTAGCAGGAATGCCGTTATTTGACTATACTGTCAAAAAAACAGGAGAAAGAGCAAAGAGTTGATGCTTTAGAAACAAAGGCTTACTCATTTATCTCAAACATACGGAATATCTTCATGGAACTTGATGCCAGTCAACAAAAAATATTTAAATGTTCGTATAAATCCCATCATTCTTAGCGAAATTATGATAAACACAAAAATCCTTTATTCAATAATAATCATCCTTTCTTTAATAATCATTGGAATCGGCGTCAATTCTTTATTAAATAAACTAATCACAAATTCTCAACAAAAAGGCTACCAGGCTGGGATTACTGCTTCTGTTGTTTCTATTGTTCAGCAGTCTAGAAATTGTCAGCCAGTAAATTTGTTTATTGGAAATCAGACTTTTAATTTTGTTGATATTGCATGTTTACAACAGCAGACAACACAAGCAAAAAGTTCAAAGTGAGGAATCTCTTTTTCTAATTGAATTCTATAGAGAATTTTAAAAATCCATATAATTGTCAAAATTCTCTACAGTTAAAAGTGAAAGATTTAAGTTGCTACCAATCACACATACGGAATATTCTCATGGAATTTAATCCCGTAAACATAAACGTAATTCCAGAACAATCCCCTTTTTCTTGTCACAAACACAGAAAATCCGGCATCCCTGAACATCTTTTCTATCACCTTATCATTGGAGAGCCATGCAACATTTGGAATCATCTTGAAGAAATCAGCATAGTCAACAAACACAATCTTGCCGCCGTAAGGCAATAAGTCACGCATTTCTTTAAGCACTTTTTTTACGTCCTGCAAATACCCCATCATTCCAATGCTTACAATGGCATCAACATGCGGAATTGACGGATGAACTCGGTTTACCTGATGCTCGTCATAAATTACAATTACATGCTTGTGGCCTCTTTTCATAAGCCTTCTCTTTGTTATGAGCAAATCCTTCCTTGACAGGTCAGTCGCATAAACTCTCCCGTTTGGCTTTACATCTTCAGCAAGATGCATTGTCAAAGTTCCTACAGAGCAGCCAAACTCAAGGACCTTTTTGCCTTTCACATCCCCAAGCAGTGCAAGTATCTCAATTCTTATGCTTTTTGGAAGAATAAATTTTTCAGTAAGCAATGTGGCATAAGCCAAATAATCATTGATTTTGATGATTGCATCAGGGTTGTAGTAAATCTCAAGCAGAAGATAGATGGGAATGCCTACAAATATCAAAGAAATGCCAAGCTGCAGCAATCCAAACGCATCAGGTACAGATACAAGCCAGAATATTGTTATGGCAAAAATAAAAACTGTAAGCAAAACAGTGCCAACTATTGGGAAAGGCACTTTGAAATGCCTTGTGATATTTGGCTCTTTAAACCTTAAAATCGGCACAGCAAGTATCACAAACAGGTAAAGTATAAGGCCAAGCGGGATAAGAAGAGTAAGCAATAATTTGTATCTTCCAAAGACCATGCCGAAAACCGCAAGCGAAACTATTGTCTGGAATATTATTGCTTTGTAAGGTGTGTTAAACCTTTGATGGATGTCGCTGAACTGTGAAATAAAAAGCTTGTCCCTTGCAAGAGCAAGAAGCAGGCGCGGCATTGTGATTATCTCACCTGCAGCTGAGCCGATTAATGAAATAAAGATGCCTATGCTTATTACAGTCATGCCAAAGCCCCCAAGCACTTTATCTGAAACAAGCGTTAAGGGTATAGGTGATTTGGCAAGCTCCTGCCATGGTATGATTCCAAGCGATACAACTGCAACAAGCAGTCCAAGCGCTCCAACAACTATCGTGCCAAGCACAAGCGCTTTTGGTATTGTTTTTTCAGGCTCTGTGGTTTCCTCTGCAAGGTATGTTGCAGATTCCCATCCAAAAAAGCTTTCGGAAATGTAGAATATGCTGACAAAGATTGATGAAACACCAAAAGTCATAAATGGAAAATAATTTGAGAAATTGATTTTGAAGATGCCTGGAAATACAAGAGCGCCTATGACTGCGATAAGCAGCGCTGCTATTACTGTGACAAGAATTCCGCTGGCTTCTATGCCCAAATATGCAATCAAATTGAGTATTATTATGAAAACAACGCTTATAACCACTTTCAGCAAGACTTTTGACTCATCAGGAATAAGGTAGTCAATCGCAGCAACTATGACAAGCGCTGTTGTCAGGTTTCCGACTATCCATGCAAGCCACCCTATCAGGAATGACGGGAACCTCCCATAGGTGTTTTTGCTGAACTCATAGACTCCACCGGCTTTTGGGTACATAGAAGCAAGTTCCGCAAAATAAGTGCTGATGTAAATTCCGATAACGGTTAAAATTATCCATGCCATTATTGATGCGTTGCCGGACAAGTTTGCAGCTATTGAAACGCCAAAAAACAGCCCAGTGCCCATTATTGACGCAATTGCAAGAGACAAAATTGTCCAGAAGCCAAGAACTTTCTTAAGCTCAGCCATTAGCAATGTCTTGGGGTTTAATCTTTAAAAAAACTTGTTTATACTAATGTGTGGTGAATATTCAAGCCAAAAACCTTTATAAACAAAGACCCATGCCCATTGAAGCACGAAGTGCATGTGCATGGGTCTCTGTTTATCGATTTAAAATAATTTAAGTATTGGTATGAATAATGATTGAATTTCATTAACAAAAATGCCGATGAAAATAATGATGGTTGAGGGAAGGTATACTGGCAATATTGATTTGTCAAATTTAGATGCAAGCATATTACCCAAGACAATAGGCTTAGCTACAACAGTTCAATTTCTGGATTATGTTGATGAAATAAAAAATTACCTTGAAAGCAAAGGCAAAGAAATTTTCATTGACAAGATGGGGCAGAAATATGAAGGCCAGCTATTGGGTTGCGACCATGGAGGGGCTGAAAAGATAAAAGACAAAGTGGATGCTTTTTTGTATGTTGGCACAGGTGTTTTCCACCCGCTTGGAATTGCAATAAACATAGACAAGGAAGTGTTTTGCTATGACCCGATTCATGCTATAATTTCAAAAATAGACAGCAGGCAGGTAAAGAGGTACAATGCAAAAAGAAAAGGCGCATATATGAAATTTTTGGAAGCAGAGGAAATCGGCATTCTCGTTTCACTAAAGCCCGGGCAAAACAATTTCAGGAAAGCAGCTGAATTGAAAAAGCAGCTAAAAGGCAAAAACTGTTATATTTTCGCATTTGACACTCTGGACTTCAATCAAATTGAAAACTTTCCCTTTATCCAGTGCTGGGTCAACACGGCATGCAACAGGATTCTTGATGATTATGGCAAGTTCCCAAAGCCATTGATAGACTTAAGCGACATAGAGAAGATGGAATTGGTTGCTGTAATTGTTAAATAACACTACTTCTTATTCTTTTTCTCGGCAAGCAAGCTAATCATTGTCTTAATCTCAGTTAGTTCTTTTTTTGATACATCAACCATAAGGCTAAGCAAGATGAACAAAACAAGAAGCGTAAGCCAGCTAAAAATTGAGATTATCATTAGCCAACTTAACTGGCCACCTCCATCTTGATACGTTTGATTTATAAGCTGAAATCCAAGAACTGCTACACCCACCCCAACCACCAAAAGAACAATTTCAAAAACATTTATCTTTGAGTTTGGCATTGGCATGAACGCGAACTCGCGTTCTCGCGAGCAGCTTAACCTCTTTTTATAATATTTTTAACATATACTATTATTTAAACTTTGTTATTATTTTGCTGTGTTGCACAATTCTTATATAATTCCTCAATAACGTAACTAAGTAATGGGTGGTTTGTGAAGAAGGAGGCACAAACCATGGGAGGCAAAACA
>JAGVXT010000003.1 GCA_018303655.1 Candidatus Woesearchaeota archaeon | reverse complement strand
TTTCTTTCATCATAAAGCCTTGATACGAGCTCTGAGTCTCTATCTAATCCAAGAGTCAACTGTGTTAAGTCATTGCTTCCGATGCTGAAACCGTCAAAAATCTTTGCGAAATCATCAGCCAAAATAACATTGCTTGGAATCTCGCACATTACATAAATCTCCAGGCCGTTTTTGCCCTGCTCTAACCCATACTTTTTCATCTCGGCAACCACAAGCTTTGCTTCATCAACAGTCCTGCAGAAAGGAATCATCAGCTTTATGTTATGCAGGCCCATTTCATCTCTTGCCTTTTTCATCGCCAGGCACTCCAATCCAAAAGCTTCCCTGTAGTTTCCAGCGTAGTACCTTGAAGCGCCTCTCCAGCCAAGCATCGGGTTTTCCTCTTTTGGCTCAAAATCATTGCCTCCGATTAAATTAGCGTATTCATTGCTCTTGAAGTCAGACATTCTCACAATAACATCTTTGGGATAGAAAGCAGCCCCTATCATTGCAACTCCCTGCGCAAGCTTCTCAACAAAAAAATCAACCTTGTTTTTGTAAGCGCGGGTTAATTCGTCAATAATTTCTTTAGTTTTTTTGTCTTTAAGCTTGCTGTAATGCAATAATGCCAGCGGATGGGCTTTAATGTAAGAGCTTATAATGAATTCTTCCCTTGCCAACCCAACGCCGTCATTTGGTATGAAGGAGAATTCAAATGCTTGGTCGGGGTTGCCGACATTCATCATAATGCTTGTTTTTGGCCTTTTTAATTTTTTCAGGTCAATTTTGCGTATTTCAAACTTTAGCTTGTTTTTGTAAACCTTGCCGACCTCGCCTTCTGCGCAGCTCACGGTAACATCAATCCCTGTTTTTACTATTTCTGTTCCGCGCTCTGTGCCGACAATGGCAGGGATTCCAAGCTCGCGGGCGACAATTGCCGCATGAGCAGTTCTGCCTCCCCTGTTTGTTACAATTGCAGAGGCAATCTTCATTATTGGTTCCCAGTCAGGATCTGTTTTTTCTGTTATAAGAATTTCTCCCTGCCTGAAGCTTTTTATGTCTTTTACATTTTTTATTACATGGGCTTTTCCTGCTCCGATTTTCATGCCGACGCTAAGCCCTGTTAAGATAACGGCGCTTTTTTCTTTCAAAATATATTCTTCAAGAACGTTCAGGTTTCTCTGGCTCTGCACAGTTTCAGGCCTTGCCTGCACAATATACAGCTCATTTGTAATGCCGTCTTTTGCCCATTCCATGTCCATTGGCTTGAACTTCTTTGCTTTTTTTGAATAGTAACCCTCAATAATGCATGACCATTTTGCAAGCTTCAGGATTTCATTGTCATTCAAAACAAACTGAAAGCGCTCTTTATCAGGAACTTGGACATTAATTGTGGGGTTTGCCTTATTTTTGCTGTAAATCATTTTTATCTTCTTGCTTCCCAGCTTCTTGCTTATAATTGGCTTGAAGCCTTTATTCAATGTAGGCTTGAAAACATAGAATTGGTCAGGATTGACAGAACCCTGGACAACATTTTCGCCAAGCCCGTAGGCAGCATTAATCAAAACAGCGTCTTTAAATCCGGTTTCTGTGTCAATTGAAAACATGACTCCGGAGCATGCCATGTCGCTTCTCACCATTTTCTGCACTCCAATTGACAAAGCAACTTTGAAATGATTAAAATGCTTGTCCACCCTGTAAGAAATTGCCCTGTTTGTGAACAAGGAGGCAAAGCATTTTTTGCACGCTTCTGTCAATGCATGCTCTCCCCTTATGTTAAGATAAGTTTCCTGCTGGCCTGCAAAGCTTGCATCAGGCAGATCCTCTGCTGTTGCAGAGCTCCTGACTGCAACATCTGTGTTAGCGCCATACTGCTTGCACAAATTTTTGTAGGCATGATTTATTCCTTCTTTCAAATTGCCAGGCAATTCTGACGTCAGGATTGTTTCGCGCGCTTTTTTTCCTATATCTGCAAGGTTTTTTTTGTCTTTGCGCAGGCTTTTTATTATTTTTTTAAGCTCGCTTTTAATTCCGGCTTTTTCAAGAAAGTGATTGTAGGCATGAGATGTGACAGCAAATCCGTTTGGAATCTTGACTCCATTTTTTGTCAAGTTTATATACATTTCACCCAAAGAGGCATTTTTTCCTCCTACAAGAGGGATATCTTTGATGGAAAGCTCATTAAACCACAGAATAAACTTGTTTTTCCTGCCCAAATCAATACTACCTCTTGTTTTAAGTTTGTTATTTCGATTTGTACATATAAAGGTTTTTATTTTTTATTATTTCTTTGAGTTATTTTAAAATGATTGGTATCATAAAAATGATTGTAACAAAAAATTTAAATAAGCATACAAAATCTTATTTTATTGGGGGTGTATGTTAAATGCCAAATTTCGTAAAGGTTGCCAGCACTTCAGACTTAAAGCCAGGTGAAAACAAGGTCGTAAATGTTAATGGCATAGAAGTTGCTTTATTTAATGTAGATGGTGAATTTTTTGCCATAAGCAACACATGCCTTCACAGAGGCGGCCCTTTAGGAGAGGGGATGCTTGAAGGAGATACTGTAGCATGTCCTTGGCACGGCTGGCGCTTCAATGTCAAGACCGGTGTTTCCCCTGTTGTGCCGACTGCAAAAGTGCAGACTTATCAGGTTAAAGTTGAAGGAAATGATGTGATGATTGCTTTGGAATAAAAGTTTGTTTAATTATTTTTTATTTAATTTTCTTCTTATGTATCCTGACTTTTAATTTTTTCATCGCTTTCAGCGCTTCCTTGTAACTCAACAAAATATTCTTTGCGCCGTAATGCATTATAACAGACTGCGAATTTGCAATTCCGAGCCTGATTGCAAACTCAATGTCATTTTTTCTTATAAGCCAGCTTAGAAAAGATGAAGCAAAAGCATCTCCTGCTCCTGTAGTATCAACAATTTTTACAAAAGGAGGGTTGGCAGTGTAAATGTATTTTTCATCAATTACAAGCAATTTATTCTTGCCATCAGTTATCGCAACAATTTTCGGTCCCAGGCTTTTGAGCTTGAACAAAAGCCCTTCCATTGAATCTTTTCCGACCAGCATGCCTGCTTCTTCCCTGTTTAAAATCAGCAACTCTGTCCTGCTGAGTATGTGCTTCAGATGGCGCGTCCCTTTCTCGGCAATGTAAGTGCTTGGGTTGAAAGCAATTTTTATATTATGCTGCTGCGCAAATTCTGCTAGTCTCTCCAGGGTGTGAAAGGACTCCCCAAGCATGGCACCAAAATAAAACCATTTTGTCTTGAGCTTTTTGTATGGAATGTCTTTGCTTTTTAACTCGTCATTAATGCCCTTGTAAGCCAAAATTGTCCTGTCGTGCTCTAAAGTGTCAAGAATGACAGAATAGCCTGCATGCCCCTTTCCATGCGCGCATAGCAAATCTATTTTTTCTTTTTTAATGTTTTTGTATATAAAATCAGAATTTGTGCCGGTGCCGAGCTTGCCAATAAAGCCAACCTTGTGGCCAAGCCTTGACAACGCAACAGCTGTGTTTGTTCCCCCGCCTCCAACTGTAAATTCAAGCTCGTCAACAAGTATTTTCGAGCCGCTTGGGAAAGCAAGCAAATCTGTCTCTCCTTTTGGATCTATTATCTTGATAAGCTCGGAAAATCTTGTTTTCGCAAAAACATCCAGTGTGGCGCTGCCGACAGTTATTACATCATACATGAAAAAATCATTTATTTTTCTATTTAAAAACTTATCCTATCCAAAATGTCATGGGCATTTTTGGAATTAAGGTATTTCTCAATATTTTTGTTACTAAGCTTAACTAAAAACATCATTTTTAAGGATTCTTTTTCATTGTTGCCTATTCTTGCAGTCTTGTCCGCTTCAATCAGCCCATAAGGATAACCGATAAAGATTGGATCAGCGCAGTTGCCTGCCAAAATGCTGATTGTTTCCTCTGCTTTTCCCTTTTGAGCATTAAAAATTTCAAGCCTGAAAACGTGCCTTGAATTTTCGTGGAATTTGGCAAAAAACATCTCTGCCTTATGGTTTGTGTTTTTTATTTCAACAATCGGGTGATAAAACCATGACTGAATCTTGCTTATGCTGCTCAAAACTGCGCTCAGCAAGTCTCCATTGTCTGTAAACAAAGAGTTTGTCTTGCTCAAAGCAGCCAAAATTATGTTATTTTTGCCGCAGGACTCATAAAGCTGGCTTAGATATTCGCTTTCATTCGTCAAAGTGCTTTGAAGATTGCCATCAAGAACAATGATATCTGATAATCTGTTGTCGGCAACCATTTTTGCCAGTTTTAATTCTGCAAATCTTCTTATTGCACTTGCAACATTGCTTATTTCCACTCTGTTAACGCCTAGCATTAGGGTGTGGTCGAAAGAATTGAAAGATATTCCCCCTAAATCAATAAAATCAATAAAATTTTTTGTTTGAAAAAAAGACGTTTCGTAGTATATTTCATCATTTTTATTTATTGCCTGGACAAAGGCAAAAATCTCAAATTTTTTAGATATAATTTTTCTGTTATTTTTATAAATTGCGTAACAAACTCTTATCAAACTTAATGAAAAATTTGCAGAGCCGATTATTTCCGCATTTCCACCGTCGACAAAAGCAATCCTTTTGTCGTCATTTAATCTGATTATTTCATGAAAATTGTTAATATCAATTTTGCATGTCCTGTAGCCTTCTCCAGAAAATTTTGGGAACGTACTTGTTATTGCTTCTTTTTCGTTGATGGCTTCAATTATTTTTTTGACGATTTCATCGTGCATAAAAATAAAGAATTGTTTGTTGTTTTTTAATTTATGGTTTTTTTGATTGATAAATTTATCTAACTGGTTTTTTATTAAAATGTTTTTTTATTTTATCGTCGCTGATTTACTGCGAAATTAAACAGGATTTGTTCCAAAAATTCCTATTTTCATAACTTTTTTAAATAATCAGCCAAATTCTACACTTATGTATGAGTTGATCATAACAGAAAAGCCAAATGCAGCCAAAAGGATAGCAGAGGCTTTGGCAGATGGAAAACCGATAAAGGAAAGCTACCAGGGCGTTCCATACTACAAAGTGACCCACGGAAAAAATGATGTTGTTGTTGCATGCGCTGTCGGGCATTTGTACGGGCTTGCAGAAAAAGAGAAGAAAGGATGGAAATTTCCAGTGTTTGACATAGAATGGAAGCCAGTTTCCGAGACCTCAAAAGAATCAAAATTCACAAAAAAATACCTTGACACTATAAAAAAATTATGCAAAAATGCCAATCATTTCACAATAGCAACTGACTACGATCAGGAAGGGGAGGTCATAGGACTGAATGTCATGCGCTATGCATGCAAGCAAAAGGATGCAAACAGGATGAAGTTTTCAACTTTAACAAAGCCTGACTTGGTAAAGGCATATGAAAACAAAATGCCGCATTTGGACTGGGGACAGGCAGAGGCAGGAGAAACAAGGCACAGTTTAGATTGGATCAATGGAATAAATTACTCTCGCGCATTGACATCAGCAATAAAAAACACAGGCTCGTTCAAAATAATGTCAACAGGAAGGGTGCAGGGGCCTGCATTAAAAATCATTGTTGACAGGGAAAAGAAAATCAAGGCATTCAAGCCCGTTCCATTCTGGCAGATAGAATTAATTGGGGAGTATGGCAAGCGGGCAATAACTGCATGGCACAAAACTGATAAATTCTGGAAAAAAGCCGAAGCTGACAAGGTAATTGAGAAAACAAGAAATGCAAACGAAGCAAAGGTTGGCAGGATTGAAAAAAAGCAATTCAACCAAATGCCTCCTTTTCCGTTTGACCTGACTTCTCTTCAGGTAGAGGCTTACAGGTGCTTTAATATTTCTCCAAAAGAAACATTGAGTATTGCGCAGGAGCTTTACACTTCAGGGCTTATCTCATATCCAAGGACATCAAGCCAGCAATTGCCTGCAGCGATTGGCTACGAAAAAATCCTTAATGACCTGTCAGAGCAAAAACAATATCATGAATTGGCAAAAGCGCTGCTGAAAAAGTCAAAATTAACTCCAAACAACGGCAAAAAAACAGACCCGGCGCACCCTGCCATTTTCCCGACTGGAATCATTGCAAAGGGCCTAAAGGAAAGGGAATCAAAGATTTATGACTTGGTTGCAAAGAGATTTCTTGCAACATTTGCAGAGCATGCGGTAAGGGAAACAATAATTGTTGAAATCAATTGCAATGAGGAGATTTTCATCGCAAAAGGAACAAGAACTATAGAAAAAGGCTGGCACATTTATTATGCGCCTTATGTAAAACTGGAGGAAATTGAGCTGCCAAATATGAATGAAAATGATAAAATAAAAGTCAATAAAATTGAGCTTCTTGGCAAAGAAACGCAAGCGCCTAAAAGATACACTCCAGCATCCATAATAAAAGAGCTTGAAAAAAGGAATCTTGGCACAAAAGCAACAAGGTCTGAAATTGTTGATACTTTGTTCAACAGGGGCTATGTGCAGGGAAAGACCATAGAGGCAACTAATCTGGGAATTTCAACGATTGAAACTCTGGAGAAATACTGCCCAAAAATACTTGACGAGGAACTAACAAGGCATTTTGAAATTGAGATGGAGAAAATAAGGGAGATGAGGCAGAAAAAGGAGAATATTCTGGAGGATGCAAAAGACGCCATAACAAGAATAATTGCTGATTTCAAAAAGCATGAGAAGGAAATCGGCAAGGAGCTTTCAAAGGCAAACAGGGAAACGCAGGATGAGATGGCTTTTCTCGGCATCTGCCCAGTTTGCAAGGAAGGAAATATAACAATAAGGAGGGGAAAATTTGGAAGTTTTGCGGCATGCAACAAATATCCGGACTGCAAGACGGTTTTTTCATTGCCGAAAAACGCATTCATAAAGCCGGCAAAGAAAAACTGCGAGGTTTGCGGCTTTCCAAAAGTTCTTGCCATCAAAAAGGCGAAGCAGCCAATGGAATTCTGCCTTAACCCAAAGTGCCCGAGCAAGAATGTTGAAGGAGAAGCCGGCATTCAGGCAAAGGCAATTGCAAAAGGCGATGTCAAAAGGAAATGCCCAAAGTGCAATGAAGGAGACATTGTGCTGAGAGGAAGTATTTATGGCAAATTTTACGGCTGCAGCAGGTACCCAAAATGCAGGTTCATAGAAAAGCTGGAAAATAATGGTTAGTTCTAATATATTATATAGAGAACTTTGAATAACCTGCCATTTCATCACTTTACATTCAAAGTTCTCTTAGAGAATTTTGACAATTATATAGATATTCAAAATTCTCTATATGTTAATACTTATATAATATTTATTATTACTTATAAAATATATATTTTACTTATATAATATTTATTATTACTTATAAAATATATATTTTACTTATATAATATTTCATAGAAATAATATTTTAATACATATTTTTTAGGTTATTTCTCATTTAAAATAGTAAAATTTAAATAGATATTACATAAATTATAAGTAAAACAACCTAAAAATGAGGAAAGATATCTATAAAAGATTGTATGCTTATGCCAAAGAAGCTAAAGATAGCGATCTTAATTTTGTCAAGGGCGACAAATCCTTCCAAATTCTAAAATTGATCATTGATGATATAAAAGAAAAGTACAATCTTTCTCCTTCTGAAATTTTAAGCCTGATAGAGGAAAAGCCGATATCAAAAGAAATTTTGATTCCCGTTTCAATATTCGAGGCTGAAAATTTAAGCGCTTTAGAGGCTGTCTGCAAGTACCTGAAAGAAGATCTTGATATCAATTATTCCAAGATTGCATCATTGTTAAACAGGAACAGCAGGACAATATGGACTACTTACAATAATGCTGTAAAGAAAAGAGAAGATAAACTGCCTGCAAAGGAGTCAAAATTCTTTATTCCTGTTTCCGCTTTCACCGACAGAAAATTCAGCGTTCTGGAGTCAATTGTTTGCTATCTGAAGGACAAATTCAATCTTAGATACAGCGAAATTGCCGTGCTGCTGAAGCGTGATGAAAGGAACATCTGGACAGTCTACAATAATTACAAGAAGAAAAATGAATGATGAATTAACAAAGCAATGGAAGAGAAAACTGATTGAACTAGAGGATAAAATAAGAAAATTAAATGACGACAAAATTATCCTAGTTAATCTGCTTAATGATGCAAATACAAAGCAGAATTTAAAATTAAACGGCCCATTGCAGGATATAGGCCTGCAGGAGGAAATTTCTTACCTAAATGACTGGATTAAATTCCACTTGCAGGATATTGAAAAATACAAGGCAAAGTTAAAGAATGCTGAACAGGCTGGCAATGCAATAAAAGAAAGTATCTTGGACGCGCAGGAAAAAAGCGTAGAAGAATCATTTAAATTTATTTTTAAGGAAAAGGAGCTAAAGCCGACAATAAAAGAAAGGCTTGTTAAATTTAAGGCTCAGAGGCCGTTTGCAGCATACGCAACTCCGTTTATTGTTTTAGCGCTGATAATAACGAGCTTGTTTTTGTTTAAGCCGTCTGTTGTTGGTTATGCTGTTTTAAGCAAGGAAACAGCTTATAATGAAAGCTTAAGCCTTAGAATAAACGAAAGCGGCGCTTATGAATGGAATGTGAAAAATCCGGGCAGCATCAAGTCGCTTAAGGCAAGCGGCAGCGTTGTTGGCAACGGCACTGTGAAGGTTTATATAGAAAAAGATGGACAAAGGTATTTGATATACAAAAATAAGTAGCAAAATCCAAATCTTATTAAATACCAAGTGGAGGAAATAGACTAAATGCATAAGAAAAAGCCGTATAAAAAGAAAAATATTGGTGTAAACTTGGCTATTTGGATTACTGCCATTGCTGTTTTGGCGATTGTTCTGTTTAAAGAGCCGTCAATCACAGGCAAGGTTATCCAAGGCAAAGAGACTGTTTTCAGCGAAAACCTTAATCTGCAGATAGATGAAAGCGGCACTTATGAATGGAATGTGAAAAATCCGGGCACTATAAAGTCACTTAAGGCGACCGGCTCTGTCACATCCAACGGGACTGCAAAGGTTTACATTGAAAAAAACGGCACCAGATACACTTTATTTGACAGCACAACACAATTGTTTGATATAAATATATATGTGCTTCCTGAATACAAAAAAATATTCCTGGGTGGCGAGATATTAATACAGATTGAACTGACTAATCTAAGAGGCTTTGGAGCCGGCAATGTTGATGTAAGGTATTCAATCAAGGACTCCAAAGAAAATACATTGGCAAGCGAGCAGGAATCTACATTTGTTGAAACAAAAGCTGCATTTGTAAGAAAACTGCTGATACCCGCTGAAATGAAAGCAGGAACCTATGTTGCATTTGTTGAAGTGTCAACCAACAGCACAGTGCTCGGCTCCGGCTCTGACACATTTGAGGTGAAGGCAAAGTTCGAGGAATTGGGCTTCAGGCAATTGAAAAATTACATCATAAGTTTTGCTGCTGCGATTGCATTAGTTATAGCTTTTGTAATTGGCAGTTATCTGCATAATGCCTCAAAAAAGAAAAAAGAAATTTCTGAATTGGAGAAAAAGGCTCCTTTGGAAAGAATTGCCAAACTTGAAGGGGAGCTGAATGCTTTGGAGGCAGCCTACAAATCAGGATTCATCTCTAAAGAATCCTATGAAAAAGACAAAAAAAGGATTGAAGAAAGACTGGAAGTTTTAAGAAAGGGAGACATTAAGATTTAGTTACTTTTAAATTAAAAGAGATATTTATATAAAAACAAGTTTCAAAAGCTAAAATGGCGCATGCAATAGCCACTATAGAGTTTGGATTTGATGTAATTATACTAATTCTTTCATTAGTGGTTTTCTTGGTGTTTTTATTCAACATAAACAAGTTTGTTGCAGGCGAGTCAAAGAAAATCTTTGCATTGCTGCTTGCATTCCTGCTTGTGCATTTCCTGAGCCTTGCTGCTGTTGAACTGCTGGAAATAGCGCATGCAACCGGCTTTTATAAAGAGCCGCTGACAGAGGAGCTTGAAGATACAGCAGAGCTGGTGGAACATATTCTTCAATTAATCGGCTTGGGCATTTTGTTTTACATGGCAGTATCATTTGCCAATTTTGCGAAAAAGCTTGAGAAAGCAAAGTCGTAAATTCAAATAAAAGAGGCTGAAATGATAAATTTGGGCTTGTTTGAATGGCTTTATTTAGCGATTTTCCTGAAAAGCGCATTCATTTTGTAGAAGCCCATTACAAATAAGATGAAAGCCATTACATTCAACACCCAAAACAAGTCCATGTAAACAAATGTCATCATAACCATATTGTTTGTGAGCATGGCATATAAGTCCAGCAAATAATGCAGAGCTATCAGCATCATGCCAACAAATATGTACATAAAGACTGATTTAAGCTCGCGGCTTAGCATCTGCTGCCCTACATAGACAGCAAAAATTGCCGCAATTATTATAATAATGTCAAGAGCATACATCAAAGGAAAATTGCTCCAGATAATATGTTTGCCCATGCAGTCTTCTGTCATTTGGGCTGTGACTAATGGAATTACAAATATTGCAATAAACAAGACAAAGCATAGTTTATGCAGCTTTTTCATCTTTCTTCTTTCGACTCCTTTTTGTTATTCATATTTTGCCTTTAGATTTTAGAGAAGCGCAAACCTTTCTTACCCTGTAAAATCCGTAGAATATAAATGCAAAGCCAGCAAGATGTATTACCCTGTGGATTATTTCACTAGCGTCAAGCCCTGCGCCCAGCGCAATCATAATGGTTTCTATAAGATGATTAACTGCGAATACAGCAAGCCCAATGAAAATATAATTAAATGCTGCTTTAAGCTCGCCGGCAAACACACTGCCAAAGTACATTACAGCAATGCCTCCAATAAGCACTAAGTCCAGCGCTAAAGAGGGAATGTTAATGCCATTTTCTTCATGGTTTGCAAATACAGGCAAAGCAAATAATACCAGCATTAATGCCAACAGGATTATTTTCAATTTCATTTTTTATCGCTTTTTCTTTCTGCTACCTGCTTGATTGTATGATATAAAATATAAACTCCTGCTAAAAGTAAAATTGAGCCGGTTATGATAGTGACTGACTCTAGTATGCTATATTGTTCTCCTAAGGCCGTTAAGTGATTTTCTTGCCAGAGCTAACAAATAAAAGCTGGTTGCAAAAGCTAAAATCGCTGCTATTAAATTTATTGTTGTATCTATGCCCATTTTCTCTCTTTTTTAACCAATCCTGTCTTTAGAAGATCTTCTGCAGTTATGTTTTCTGACTCTTTTGTCTTACCAAACATAGAAATAAACTTGTCTAACAGCAATAAGTTCCACTTCACTTTTTTACCTCTTTTTGTTGTTCCTAATCTCGCCTTTTAATCAGCCCAGATTCGAAAAGCTCTTCGGCTGTTACTTTAGATTCTTCTAATTTAAACATAGAAATAAAGCCGTACAATATGCCAAATTTCATTTATCCCACCTCTTTTGCTATCTTTTGTATATTATCTATAAAAACTTTTTTCTTTTAGCTTTTTAGCTATTTCCCCTTTTTAATCAGCCCTGCTTCAAAAAGCTCTTCGGATTTAGCTCCTTCTTTTTTAAGCATTCCTTCTTCTAAAAGCGTCTCAGCGGTTACGCCTTTGCCTTTACCTCTAACTTTGCTAAGAGTTTTAATTAAATCATCTACTAGCTCAATTGGTATGCCTATGCCACCGACAACAGTTTGATTGCCTAGATTATTTTCCCTTTTTTCATGCACACTGACAAATTTTCCTTCTCTCTCTTCAATTGTGCTTATTGTGTAGAGCACTCTGCCTTTATTGTAGTCATTCAAATGAACGCTCTTTCCTGTAGGATGGTAAACATCTAAATTGCCCCTGGGTATCTTATGGCATTGCGCAGTGCAGCTTAATATCTCAAGATGATGCCAAAGTGTAGAATAAGTCAAGCCAGTAGCCTCTTTTATTTGAGATATTATAATGCCTTCTGGGTTAAGCTCAAGAACCTTTATTAGTAGGTTGCGTAAATACTCTTCTTTCTCCTTTGCAGGCAATGATTTGAAAGCCTCTTTTTGCAATGCACCCTTTGGCAGATTTATGTTAGCCATTTTTATTCGAATGACATTTGAATGAAACTAATTTTACCTCATCTTCAAATATAGCTTATTGAATATGCATTTGAATATGCATTTGAATGAGTTATATATAAATTTTTTGTTGGTATGAGTAGAATTTCAAATTTAACAAACCCTATTCTTGAAACTGCCTTAAAGCCTATACTTATGGCATTAAGTTGTCAGCATTTGGATGGCTGAAGCCAAGACAGTATAGATTGAATAGTG
Organism: Candidatus Woesearchaeota archaeon; assembly: GCA_018303655.1. Lineage (GTDB taxonomy): Archaea > Nanobdellota > Nanobdellia > Woesearchaeales > GW2011-AR4. Next base: position 215 of record JAGVXT010000003.1, on the reverse strand, counting down.
AATGGTTGTGCAGCCCTTTAAAATAATCAAGATTAAGTCAAAACTTCACAAAACAGAAAAATAGATATAGTAATTATAAAAGTTATAAGCTTATGAGTGACATAACAACAATTCCTGTAAGCAAGAAGTTTCACGACTGGCTCAAAAGCAAGGGCAGTAAAGGAGAGAGCTATGAAGACATTCTCAAAAGGCTCCTGAAGCCAGAGCTTACAGAA
>JAGVXT010000018.1 GCA_018303655.1 Candidatus Woesearchaeota archaeon | reverse complement strand
TTTGTTTTGCCTCCCATGGTTTGTGCCTCCTTCTTCACAAACCACCCATTACTTAGTTACGTTATTGAGGAATTATATAAGAATTGTGCAACACAGCAGATTAAATCCCTTTGTAAAAAAAGTAAAGCATGGCAAGCACAAACAAAAGAGTGCCTATAAAAAATACCATTTTAAAGATTTTCTCAAAAAATTTGTAGAATAAATAAACGAGTAAAACATACACAATGATTGTTGCAATAACTGTTGCGGTTAGTGCCATTTTTACATGAGATGCGTGTTCTTGTACTTGTTTTTATAATAATTGCAGTATTTGCTTACAGGGCATTTTTCGCATAAAGGCTCTTTTTTGCATACATTCTTGCCTAATTCCACAAACAATGCATGGCACTCATTAAATAACTTTTCGCTAGTCGGAAGATTTTGCATGAATAATCTTTGCAAGCCGTCATATTTTTCCTCCTTGCAGCCAATCCTATTTAAAATTCTTTTTGTATATGCATCAATGACAAAAATCGGTTTTTTGGCAGCATATAGGATTATCGAGTCAGCTGTTTCAGGCCCGATTCCGTTAATTGACAATAATTCATTTCTTAATTTCGTGATGTTATTTTTGAGTAATAACCTTAAATTCCCATTGTAATTCTTCAACAAAAAATCGCAGAAATTCTTCAGTTTTTTTGCCTTCTGGTTGTGGTAGCCGCTTGATTTGATTATCTGAGCCAGTTTTTTATTTTTAATATTTTTTATTTTTTTTATGTCAATGAGCTTATTCTTATTGAGATTGATTATTGCTTTCTCAACATTCTTCCAGTTGGTGTTTTGGGTAAGGATGGCGCCAAAGCATACTTCCAGCTGCTGTTTTTCGTTTTTTGGTCCTCCTGAGTATTCCGGATGAAGCTTGCCTTCCGGAGTAACAGGCCACCAGTGCTGTGGGCCGAAGCAGGAATTAAGCTTGTTATAAATCAATTCGAGCTTTTCCATGGCCTCTGGATAAATTGAAAGGTTTTTAAATGTAGTTATGCTACCCAATTAGCAATGAAAAGGATAGCTTCGCAGGTTATAACATTACCTGTGCTTGTAACGAATGGTCATGAACTGGCTGCTGGCAAGTCCTCGGAAGAAATAGAAGAGCTTGATGCCGCTTCCATAAACTATGCCAGAAATACCGCTATTCCTATTCTTGAAGATAATATTCTGGCACCTTTCAGCGATAACCTAAAAGAAATTGCATTTAGGGAAGCACTAAGGCAAGTTGGGATAAAATTAGACAAGGGAAGGGCGCTGCTAAGGGAGCCTTACGAAAGAAATTTTGATATTGAAGGCAGGAGATTTGCAGTCAAAGTTTATCCGACTTCCAGGACAGAATATGTTCCTGTTTTTGATTCAACCAACCAATTTCTTGATGATATTGTTGCAGACAGCAGAAGAGATGTCCAAAGAACAGGAGTGCGCAAGCTTGATGATGGAGTTTATATCAGGCTTGATTATTTTTTTGAAGTTATGAACAAATTTGTTGGTGAGAATACCACAAGATTCAATAAAAAAGATCTTAATTTAAAAGATCCGGCAACAGACAAATCTTTGCCGCTTGATGAAAAAATAGACCATATGCGTGTATATTTTGACCCAAAAAGATACAAAGGAGAAAGCCCTGACAAAGCACATGATTATTACCAAGCTACAAGCTTGAAGGCAAGGATTGACGCTTTCATTAAGGATGCGCAGCACTGGCTTATGGGAGTTCATAACGTGCCTGCATTTTTTTTGACCGAGCAAATTGAGGAATATTATGAACTAAGCGACGGTAGAGGCGTACGTTACCTATTTTTTCCCAATCAAATTGTAAGCCATTCCAAAGTTTATAAAGGCTTGTTTGGCATGGACACAGAAAACATTGCAGCAAGCAATGGAGATCTTGATATAATAAAGTTACTGGCATTTAAATCTGCCTATCAATATTTAAGAGGCGGCGCTGGTGTTGTTGTTATTAATGATAAAACAGATGGAGATGCCAGAAAAGGCAGAATCCGCATATCAAGACTGGCTAAAGATAAGCCTGAATACACGAGGACATATCTGCTGTATAGGCATGATGGCGCACTTTATGTTAAAATTGGAGATATAAAAAGCGCTTACGGAAAATTGGTGCAATTGCACACATCTGTGCCTACAGAACTTAAAATAGATTTTTTTCCTCCTATACCGGCTCATTTAAAATAATTTCCAGAGATAGAAATTTCTTGTTTTGTTTTAATCTCAAAAGTTTCTTGCTGCATTTTATCTTGCAATTGGTTCTTTATGTAATTCCGTCCTTACCATATCCCACTTTCTTTTGGTTGGTAAGTTTTCTAATTCCTGAGTTCTTATGTATTTCTTAACTGGTTTTTCATCTATGCTACCAATAACTTGATACACATTAACATCACGAGGAGCAATATCAAAAAATTCATATGAAAAAGGAAATTTGTTCCTGAACTCAGCAGACCTAAACACCTCTTTTATTCTGTTGTAGGTAGCTGCGAAAGCAGCCATTAAAACAAAACTTTCTGATGCATCAGATCCTTTAGCCATCATTCCTTTCTTCAGAACCTCATATTTTTCCATAAAAATTTTGGCAGCATCATATATCTCTCTTTCCCTGAATCCCCTGCGGTCGCCAGCAAAAGGCTGACTTGCTACCAAGTATCTTAATGCTGCAAGTATCAGTGCTTCCTTTTTTCCGTTAAAATCAAATTGCGACTTTTGGCCGTCTTCAAAAAGTGAGGACTGATATCCTTTGCCGTATCTTTCCTCCAAAGCAACAAGAGTTGCCAAAGACATTTCAGGGTCTAAGTTATGTGGAAATACAAGTTCTAAACCGCTGTTAAACCTTTTTGAGCCTGATTCAGGATAAAGCACCATTATACCTTTTTCTTTCAAAAGATAAGCACGCATTCGTTGTTCATTGACTATTCCCTCTATTGTTGTGTCTGTATTTACTCTATAAGGTGGTGATTGTAATCTCGCATTAATCCTGTCTCTTAAATCTTTACCTCCACTTATACCCCTGTTCAACCTATTTAACTCATCAATAGGACTCCTATCATGAGGTACTGCAGCTCTGTACATTTCATCCAAAAAAATAACTTTAGTCATTTTGATAGACTAAAAGCATTAATCACCCTTTATAAATCTTTCTATTTTTATTACTAAGAAGTAGCGAACTTATTTTGGACTAGGCTGTTTGGAATTTGAGATATATCTTGCATCGAGCTGCCCAAAAAGTTGACTAAAATCAATTACAAATTGTGAGAATGGCACGTTGTATTTTTGCTCAATGCCATAAACTTTATACAGCCGAGATAAAACATCCTGAGTAAGCATTTTAAGAAATCAGCACAGCGTTGACAACACCATCTTGTCCTGGCTTTGAGGTTATTTTTGCCTTGCCAAGCTCTGTCTCAACAACAGCTCCTTTTGTCATTATATTTCTTCTTATGAAATGCCTGTTGGCGGGATTGTCTGTTATTGTCTTTATCTTTACCTGCTTGTAAGCCTTTGTTTTCGGGTCAAACAGATTTGCAGTGTCAGCGCTCAGCATCCTGAGCTTTCTGCTTGCCCCCATCGTCCTTATGGTTTGAATTCTTTTCTTGCCAAGCTTTGTGAATGAAGGCTCTCTTCCAAGCTCGTACTTCCTTTTCTTCCGGTAAGCTATGTACCTTCCGCCTGTTTCCTTTCTTTTCGGCCTTGCCTGAGATAATGCCATGATAAAAGGGAACTTTTGACGATTTATATAGGTTTCTCTTCCGATAATTATTTATTGAAGTAAAATAAATGGTTTTTATGGAATTTTTTGAAATAATTGGCATTATAGTATTATTATTAATTATTATGTGGGTAGGCTATTCAATCGGGAGATATATAACTAAAAAACATTTCGAGGAAGAAATTCCAACCTTAAGAGAAGAAGCAATAAAGCAGTCAAGAGCCGTCTTAAGCGGGCAATTTAGTGAGCAAATTGCGCCTTATCTTCCAGATTTTCCATTTAACCCGACAGAAGCAAGGTTTATAGGCAAGCCAATAGACTTTGTTGTATTCAAAGGAATGGATGAAAAGAAGATTGAGGAAATCGTGTTTGTTGAAGTGAAAAGCGGCCAAAGCCAATTGTCAAAAATTGAAAAATCACTAAAATCAGCAGTAGAAAACAAAAAAGTTTCGTGGCATGAATACAAAGTGCCTGAAGAAGTGACAAAAAAGAAAGTTTAGGAAAACCTTTATAAACAAGCCCTTTATCTTAAGTCTATTATTTTGATTTGAGGGTGTTTTTATTTCATGGAGCAAGCAAGACCGTTGGATGCCTTGAATAAGGCAAGGGACAAAAGAATTCTTGTTGAATTGAAGAACAACAAGCAGTACATTGGCAAATTGAAGTCATTTGACATACACATCAACATTGTTATCGAGGATGTTGAGGAAAGAGTCAATGGCGAAGTCACAAGAAAGCTTGGAACCGTTTTCATAAGAGGGGATACAATAACGGTCATATCAACAGATTAGATTTCTAATGTGGTTTAAATGAAAGGCACACCTTCGATGGGCAGGAAGTCCGGCAAGAAGAACATGATTTACTGCAGGCGCTGCGGCAAGAGGACATTCAACATAGGCAGCAAGAAAAGGTGCAGCTCATGCGGCTTTGGAAAAAGCAAAAGGCTTAGGAAATATGCCTGGCAGAAGAAGATAAGGTAAAGTTGAATTTCTCATTCATTTAAAATTCACATTAAAATAAATAAAATTTAAAACAAATCGAGAGCGACTTCTGAAGGCAAGCATGATTGAAGTAAACCGCTTTTGATTGTTTTATTGAATATATGGGTGAGGCATTGCAATATGTCGATAAATCCTGAAAGGATTTTCGATCATGCTCGAAAATCGAAGATTTTCGACATGGCAAGAAAGCAATGCTGAGCACTAGAATTGGCGAAGCCAGATTGAAATTAGCCATAATCCTAAATATTTTTAGCAAAGCTTTTTAAACAAATATTCCAAACTTTTCTTTATGCGGAGGTGCCGGAGCGGCCAAACGGGATAGAAGCGTTTGCTGTCCAAGCTTAGGCGAGGCATCCATTGGTGTAATGAGCAGTGAAATGCGAGTGAACTCGTTGAACTCGCTCACAACTCAATGCGATGAATTGAAGACACCTATTGGCTTAGTGCCTACGCAGGTTCGAAACAACAGCGGTTTTTCCGTTGCTGGGAATGTCCTGTCCTCCGCATTTATCTTAAACAGGCAGATTTTATAAGCAAGTTTTAAATATAAGTTTGTCTTTTGAAACATTGGCAAGATATGAAATACAGAGTTGTTGTTGAACAGGATGAAGACGGGATTTTTGTAGCGGAATGCCCCACATTACCTGGCTGCATTTCTCAAGGAAAAACTAGAAAAGACGCTTTAGCCAGCATCAAAGACGCAATTAAGGGCTATTTGCATAGCCTTAAAAAGCATAATGAGCCTATACCGCCTTCTGTGTACGAGGAAATGGTGGAAATATAATGCCCAAATTGCCAGTTATTTCTGGTATCAAAGTTATCAAGGCGCTGGCAAAAGCTGGATACGAAGTTGACCACCAGACCGGAAGCCACATTATTTTAAGGCATAAAGAAGCGCCTCATAGAAGATTAACAGTTCCAAACCATGATGAAATTGCTAAAGGCACACTATTGGCAATCATAAGGCAAGGTGGCTTAACTAGAGAGGAATTTTTGGATTTATTAAAATAAACTTAATGTAAATTTGTACTTTATTATTCCGCATATTTTAAATATAAGTTTTGATTACTTAATTTGCTATGGGAAAAAAAGGAAAGAAAAAAAACAAGCCGAAGAAAATCAGCGCAAAGAAGGAGCGCTATATGAAGTTCAGGAAGGAAAAGCCTTCTTCAATGACAGTTGCTATGCCTGACCTCAGCGAGGAGCAGGTACAGCTTAAGAGGCTTGACCAGCAGAAGATAGACAACTTCTGGCGCACATACAGAAGGCCGCCTCAAAGGTTTGTGAACGAGAGAAAGGCAAAAAGCAAAAGATAATTTTTATTTTTCTTTTATTTTTCAATTGTTTATAATTTAGTGAAAAGAGTGTAAAAATATTAATGAAAAAAATACCCCAGTATACTGATTTGTATACGATAAAGCAAAAGCTTTTTATATCGAATTAACCATAAGATTCATACGTGGGGGTGGATATATTGCAACTTTATTCTGATAATGAGAAGCAGGATTTCATTACAATAGAGGGCAATATATATACTCACAAACAAATTGAAACAAAAAACGGAATAGTATTCATGCGGATGAAAAAAAGATTCCTGAAAAATGAAAAATAAAGATTTGAAGTTAATTCTTTTGATTGTTGTTATTGTAGTGGTTGTTTATCTCTTAATAAAATTCCTCAGAGCAATCCCGTTTTGGGTATGGTTATTGGCAGTTGCTATTGTTGTATACCTAAACTGGTCAAGAATCAAGAAAATGCTGAAATGAAAATTTTGCATAAAATTATAGTTCTAATTCTTACCCTAATTTTGATTGTCAACATTACCTTGTTTGCACTAAGTAAAATTGATGAATCTGTTTTTTGGATAATTATAATTTTTGCCGCTGTTTTTGCCTACAAGATTTTGCCCAGAATAAGAAAATAAATTCTTTTTAGAAAATAGTTAGGGGCTTCGCCGTTGCGCTCAACCAGCAAGCTGTCAGTTATAGTTTTTCAACACCGTTTTTTAATCCTTTTACGCAAGCAAAGGCTTAAATCTTGCCAATGGTTGACGTTTAGCCAAAGTTCCTGCATGAATTTACTTGCGCAATTCTTGCATTCTGCAATAGCGTAATCAGCATTGTCAAATAATGTTGGATACTTTTAACCGTAAATGAGTTTTACAGCTACGCACCCCCAAAAGGCTCGAGGCTTGTTTATATATTTATAGATTGCCTATATGCTCTTTATAGAACTCCAAAAATATATATAAAAAGAAAAAGGCTTATTTAGCCTTTCCAAGAATCCTGAACACTTTTGTGCCGCATGAGCCGCAAACGCCTTTCATTGCCCTCATGCCGTTCTTCATTGTGACTTCCTTGCCATCCTTAATCTCAACTTCTTTCCTGCACTTCATGCATCTTCCTCTTGCCATTTTATACACCTCAAAGTTTTACTTTGAGACCAGCGAATTTCATTCGCGCTGCCTCAAAATTTTAAATTAAATCTAGGATTTTTAACCTATGGGTTGGTAATATACCAAGTTATATATAAATATTTGGTTTTTTCACTCGTAAATAAGGGTATTTTGTTACTTTGGGGTTGATAATCACTCTATAATCTCAAGCAATTCCTTTATGTCATTTATCTCGTAATCTGCTTCTGAAGCCTTTGCTTTTGGATTGCCGTACTTTGCAAAGCACGTAAGCATGCCGAGCTTCTTAGCGCCTTTTATATCCCTTTCAGGCCTGTCGCCTACCATGAGGCATTCCCTGGGCTTTACTTTAAGCTTCCTAAAGGCAAACCTAAAAGGCATGGTGCTTGGCTTCATTTCCTTGGTATCATCAAAAGTGACAACAGCATCAAACAAATGGTTAATTTTCATTGAAACAAGCCTTATCCATGCCTTTAAGCGGGGAGCATCGGAAACAATAGCAAGCTTTATACCTCTTCTTTTAAGCTCAAACAGAACATCAACAACATGGGGGTATGGCTCAAGAAAGCCTGTCCTTACCCTTCTATAGGCAACTATGCCGCTTGCCAGCACCTCATAATCAATCCTTTTTGCAACCTTTTTAAGGAACTTCTGGAATATTGTCTTTTTCTCCAACCCATACTTGTCATATAGCTTGAACAGCTCCTTGGTGGCTTTTTCCTTGTCAACATTCAATCCAGCCCCTATCATTGCGGAAATGGCAGCATCGCAGCTTAGCTTCTTCATTGTCATAAAGTCTATCAGTGTATTGTCCAAGTCGAAGATAACTGCTTTGATCATAAGAATGAATAGATTGGATTGAGTTTATATAATTTTTTAAAAAATATCGTCTAAAAATTTAAAAAAAGAAAGAGTTTAAATACTACCTTTAATGTAGACTCTCAATAAAAAGTGGGGGTGCGGTGTAGTATACTAAAGCTATATCGAAAGTAGTCTCAAATCACTCCCACAAGGAGTTGATTTCTGAGGTTATAAAACCACTTTAAAGAGGTTTAGATGAAAATACCATCAGGGTTGGAAGTTGTTAAGGTACTCACAAAATACTATGGTTGGAAAATTCATGGCAGAGAAGGTAGTCACGTTACACTCAAAAAAGAAGGCGAGATGAATTTACTTACTGTTCCTTTCCACAAACAACTAAAACAGGGGACATTTTTAGCGGTACTAAGAAAAGCTAAAATTGAGAAAGAAGAGTTTCTACAAAAATTATAAACTAGCAAGGAATTTCAATTGGGGTACTTTCCAAATCTCTTGGAATTACTTCCATCTTACTTTTCTTTTTAATTACTCCAAGTTTTTCAAGTTCGTCGTCTAACATTCCCAATTCAAAAGCACTTTTAAAATGAAGTTCTATAGCTTCTTTTATATTTTCCCTAGCTTCTTTTAATGTGTCTCCTTGAGTGACTATATTTAAATCAACACATTCAACTACAAATCCATTAGTTTCTCTTTTAACTATATAAGGCACTTTTAATACTATTTTTTCAAACTCAGAACTTGATTTTTCAGCCATACTACTATGCACCTCTTTTTTTAACTTTGTAAGTGGTATAAAACTTTCTATTTAATATACTTTGCTTGTTACTATATAGTTTAGACAAAATCATTTCACTATTACAAAATAATGAAAGTATTTAAATGTTACCTTTTAAGCCATCATAGTATGGTATAAAACATAATCATTTAATATACCCATCAAAAAACTCCAAAACCCTTTTCTCGTATTTCTTGGGATCAATAGAATGCGTCATGCCGTGCTCTGCGTTTTCAACAATCCAAAGCTCTGCTTTCTTGTTTGCATCATGCAGCAAATAAGCTTCACTAATTGGAATTTGCGAGTCTTTTTCTGCGTGAATGAGCAAAATTGGCATTTTGATATTTTTTATATTGTCAACTGGGCTTGCATCATCAAGATTTATTCTTAAAAACAGCATTCCATACAATTTTGTCAAATAAGCCAACGGGTACTTTAAAACAAAAAAAATCCTGTACATGTGCTGAACCATATGGCTTAATTTTGCATATGCGCTGTCTGTCACAATTGCTTTTACATTTTCATGATTAGTCATCAAGGCAACTGCCCCTCCCAAAGAAAAGCCGTAAAGCCCGATTTTGGTTATATTTTTCTCTTTCTGCAAGTATTCTATTGCCCCCAGCAAGTCATTTCTTTCAAGATAGCCTGCTGTTGTGTATTTTCCTTCGCTTTTGCCAAAGCTCCTGAAGTCAAACAAAAAAACATTGAAGTCTTTTGCAAGAAATTCAGCAATTCCGAGAAGATTTGCCTTGTCAGCTGGATAGCCGTGCATTACAATGATAGTTGATTTTGTTTTATTAATTGGCAAAAACCATCCGCTTAGTTTGGTTTCATCCGTGCTGTTAAAAGTGACCTCTTCATATTTCAAGCCCAAATCAGAAGGCTTAAGATTTGTTATTATCTTTTGTGGATGAATTGACATAAAAAATATCAAGAATGAAAAAATTACCATAAATAACACAATAAAAACAAAGACTTTAATCAAGATTTGCATATGTTCTATGTTTTTTATAAGTATAAAAAGATTGCTAACACAACCTTTAAAAACCAACTTTCATACCTAAAAACCAATGGAAACCCTTGAATCATTGAAATGGTTTAAAGAGCGCAATCTTTATGATTTGGCATCAAAGGCAGCGCTTTCATTGAAGAAAATTTTTACTCCTTGCTTGGCTGTAAAGGACGAGAAAGTGCTGATAGTTGGGGACATTGGCTATGAAAACAGGAATGCAGCAGCTGTTTTGTCAGGCGCTTATTATCTTGCAGCAGAGCAGCTCAAGCTTGATGCAAAGCTGATATTGCAGGAAGTAAAATCAAGAGGCGATGTTTCTGATGAGGATGTGGTGCAGGGCCTGGCTGAATTAAAAACAGGCAATATAGTTATTCTCAATATGTCTGACAAACTTGGCAATATAAAGGATTTGGGCAAAAGCTTCAGGAGATGGATTGCGAAGAAAAACCATAGATTTATTTCCGCAATGAGCTTGGGTGATTTGGCAACAAGCAACATAGACTTAATTTTAAAAGCCATTGATGTCAACTACAAGCCGCTGCAGACACAGCATGAAATAATGAGGCAAAAGCTGGAAAGGGCAAAAGAAATACATATAACAACCCCAGCCGGAACTGACTTATATTATAATAAAAGCGGCATAAAGGCAATTGCAGCAGATGGAAATTACACGATGCCGGGGACAGGAGGAAATCTGCCTGCAGGAGAAGTATATGCTCCTCCAAACGGCAAGAGAATTGAGGGCAAGGTTGTGATTGACGGCTCGTCAAGAACCCATGAGCATACAATCCTGATTAAAAAGCCTATAGAATTGACAATAGAAGACGGAAATATAACTGAAATCAAGGGAAATGAAGAAGCAAAACAGCTTGAAGCCACTTTGAAATGGGCTGCTTCTGTTGCAAAAAACCCCGGCAATGTGAGAAGGATTTGCGAGCTTGGAATTGGCTTGAATTCAAATGCCTCGATAATAGGTGCAATGATTGTTGATGACAAGACCCTTGGAACAGCCCATATTGGCATTGGCTCAAACTACTGGTTTGGAGGAAATATTTATGCAATTATACATCTGGATCAGGTATTCAAGAACCCTAAAATTTATCTAGATGGAGAACTATTAAAAATATAAAGTTATTCCTCCTCTTCTATTCCCAGCATCCATTTTGGCAAATCAACAGCAGGGTATTTCTTGTCAGAACCCTCAAAATAAGCCCCTTTTTCCCTTAACTTTTCCAATTTCTGCATATTCTTCATGAAAGACTGCAAAATATATAAAGGTTGTTTAGTAAGCTTGAGTGACTACAGCAATAATTTTTACTACATTAGGGAAAAGAAAAGTATTAAAAGTAAGGGATAAATTAATATTATTTCGTTTTTAAAATAAAAATTCAATATGCCTTCGGCAAAATTTACCCTCGCAGGGCATTAACCCTGCTCACTATCCATTGTAAAAATGCCATACAAACAAGTTATCTTGGTCAGGAAAGACTTAAAATTACCTCTGGGTAAAGCAAGTTCTCAGGTCGCTCATGCTTCTGTAGATGCAACTTTGAAATCTGACAAAAAGATTGTTGAGCTGTGGAAAAAGGAAGGTGGAAAAAAGATTGTACTAAAAGTCAAAGACGAAAAAGAATTGCTCAAATACAAGCAGATGGCAGAAGATTTAGGATTGAAAACAGCCTTGATAAAAGATGCTGGCCACACTGTTGTTGAGCCCGGAACAATAACTTGTTTGGGAATAGGGCCTGATGAGGAAGAGAAAATTGA
>JAGVXT010000010.1 GCA_018303655.1 Candidatus Woesearchaeota archaeon | reverse complement strand
TAAATAAAACTTGTTTCATTTCCAATTAATGCAACAGCTTAATTTCTGCAATCTCAATTCTGTATTTTCTCGAGGTGTAATCTTCTATGCCTAAATACATTGTCATAGCCGGAGGTGTAATGAGTGGCGTTGGAAAAGGCGTAACAACAGCATCAATCGGCAAGATTCTTCAGGAGCACGGCTACAAGGTCACTGCAATAAAGATAGACCCTTACATCAACTATGATGCAGGCACCTTAAGGCCGACAGAGCATGGCGAAGTCTGGGTCACAGACGATGGAGGCGAGATTGACCAGGACCTTGGCACTTATGAAAGATTTCTCAATCTAGATATTCCAAAAAGAAACAACATCACAACAGGCCAGATTTACAAGACAGTAATTGACAAGGAAAGGCAAGGAGAATATCTTGGCCAGACTGTGCAGTTCATTCCCCATATTCCGGATGAAATAAAGGGAAGAATCAAGGCTGCAAGCAATGAAAATGATTTTGTTTTGATAGAAGTTGGAGGAACAATTGGAGACTATGAGAACATTCCCTTTTTGTTTGCAATCAAAAGCCTTGAAAGGGAAGTTGGAAAGCAGAATCTTAGCTATGTTCTTGTCACATACCTTCCTATCCCAAGCCATATAGAGGAGATGAAGACAAAGCCAACCCAGCAGGCAATAAGGCTGCTGAGCGAGCACGGGATATTTCCTGACTTTATAATCTGCAGGGCAAAAAAGCCATTGGATGTTGTGAGAAAAAAGAAAATAGAGACTTATGCAAACATAATATCAGAGCATGTTATTTCAGAGCCTGACATTGAAACTGTTTACCAAATTCCGCTTGACTTGGAAAAGGAAAAATTAGGCGAAAAGCTTCTAAAAGAATTTGGAATGAAGTCAAAGAGGCAGCCAAGCTGGACAGAATGGAAAAGGCTTGTTGACAATATTTTAAATCCAAAAAAAACAGTTAAGGTTGCGATTGTAGGCAAATACATCGATATTGGCGATTACAATCTGGCAGATTCTTACATTTCTATCAATCAATCATTGCTTCATGCAGGCGCTTCACTAAATGTCGGGGTTGAGATAAACTGGCTTGACTCAAAAATGTTCGAGAACAATAAAAAGTCTTTGAATGAATTGAAAAATTATGACGGCATTATTGTACCAGGAGGCTTTGGCGCTTCAGGCGTTGAGGGCAAGATCAATGCAATTAATTTTGCGAGAACAAACAAAATTCCTTATCTTGGATTGTGCTACGGATTGCAATTGGCTGTTGTTGAATTCGCAAGAAATGTCTGCGGATTGAAAGATGCACATACAACTGAGATAATCCCAAAGACAAGCGCTCCTGTAATTGATGTCCAGCCCGCGCAAAAAGAGATTCTTGAAAAAAGCATGTACGGAGGCACAATGCGCCTTGGAGCCTATGCAGCAATTATGAAAGACAAAAGCAAAGTTTTGAAGCTTTATGAGGAAACAGGAAGGCTAAAAGAGGATGAAAAAAGAATAAGAGAATTGATGAAAGACAAGTCACAGGCTTTCAGGCTGGGAATTCTGGACAGGAACAAAAAGATTGTTTTGGAAAGGCATAGGCATAGATATGAAGTAAACCCAAAATATGTTGATTTGCTTGAAAGAAACGGAATGGTTTTTTCTGGTTATTATGAAAGGTTTGACAAAACAAAATTGATGGAATACATTGAACTGCAAAATCATCCTTATTTTGTCGGCACCCAATCGCACCCGGAATTCAAGTCAAGGCTTGGAAACCCTTCTCCGATGTTTTATGGGTTTGTGAAAGCTTGTGGAAAGTAATTTGTTTATATAGAGAACTTTGAATAACCTGCCATTTTATTACTTTACATTCAAAGTTCTCTTAGAGAATTTTGACAAAATTTATGTATTTCAAAATTCTCTATAAAAAGCTTTATTAAGTGTGTATTTTTCTATAAATCTTACTGGGGAAAAATTATATGGAACAAAAAACTATCGAGCAAAAAAAATCAGTAAAAAGCGCCTTGTTTGAAGTTTATGACAAGAAATACAAGCTGCTGTTAATCATACCTTTCATAATGCTCTTTCTCGCTCTGATTCAAATCGGCTACCAGGTTTATACAACAGGTGATTTCATGCAGAAGGAGGTGTCATTGAAAGGAGGAGTGACTGTAACAATTCCTTATGATAAACATGTTGATACCATCCAGATTGAAAAGCAAATATCATCGCAATTCCCAGGAAACGACATTTCTGTCAGGACTTTAAGAAGCACGGGAGCTGTTGTTGGAATCATTGTAGAGGCTGATATTGAAGGCAATGATAAAGCGCAGGCTGATAAATTGCTGGATTCAATTGGCGATGCGCTGAAAACAGACTTAAGCAAAGTAGATTATGGGATAGAAATAATCGGCTCATCTCTTGGAGCAAGCTTTTTCAGGGAATCTTTGATTGCATTGGCAGTTGCATTCCTGTTCATGGGGCTGGTTGTTTTCATTTACTTCAGGACTTTTATACCAAGCGCTGCAGTAATACTTGCTGCTTTTTCGGATATAGCTGTTGCTTTGGCAGTAATGAATATGTTTGATGTAAGAATTGGAACTGCAGGAATTGCTGCTTTCCTCATGCTTATTGGCTATTCTGTTGACACGGACATTTTGCTGACAGTAAGGGTATTGAAAAGAAAGGAAGGGACTGTTATGGATAGGATAATAAGCTCAATAAAAACAGGAATGACAATGACAATCACAGCAATAATTTCCATAATTGTTGCGCTTGCGGTCACCCAATCAGAGGTTATAAGGCAGATTATGCTGATTTTACTGATTGGATTGATTGCTGACATCTTCAACACGTGGATACAGAATGTAGGCTTGCTGAGAATCTACGTTGAGAAAAAGGCAAAAAAAGGAATACACATATAGGCAAAAACAAAGTTTTTGGCTATTACGAAGCAACAAAATCAAAATTTTGTTGGTGAGTTTATGAACTACAAAATCAGGAAATTAATAACAAACTGGAGAGTAATTTTGTTGGCATTATTTATCATCATCTCTTTGATAGCCATACATCCAACATTAAGCAAGGGAGTTGCAATAAGAAGCGTTCTGACAAACAGCTCGGCAAGCATAGCTGGAATTCCGCAGCCAAAGCCAAATGTCCAGCCTGTTCAAAGGGAAAGAATAATCTCAATTAATAACATTCCTATTGATGATGTTGAATCCTATTACAAATCCATGGCATCAATAGGCATTAACAGGACATTCCAAATCAAAACAACAAAAGGAGCATATAAAATAATCAAAACAAGCGAAGACATTGGCTTAAGGGTTTATGAAGCTCCAAAGACAAACATAAGGAAAGGGCTTGATTTGCAGGGTGGCACAAGGGTGCTTTTGCAGCCGGAAGTCAAGCTTAGCCAATTTGACATGAGTGTTTTAATTGACAACATGAAAGAAAGGCTTAATGTCTACGGATTGAGCGACATAGTAATAAAAGACGCCAATGATTTAGTTGGCAACCAGTATATTATCGTTGAGATTGCAGGCGCAACAGAGGAAGAGATAAAAGATTTGTTGGCAAGACAAGGAAAGTTTGAGGCAAAAGTTGGAAATAACACTGTATTCAGAGGAGGCAACGATATTGTTTATGTTGCAAGAAGCGCAAATGAAGCAGGCATTGATCCAGGTGCAGGATGCTCCTCTTCCGGCTCGCAATGGTTCTGCCGCTTTAGGTTTTCAATAACTTTAAGCCAGGAAGCTGCCCAACGACAAGCTGATGCAACCAAAAGCTTAACAGTTGTTTATGATTCTGCTTCCGGAAGAAGCGATTACCTAAGCGAAAAATTGGAGCTTTATCTTGATGATAAAAAGGTTGATGAGCTCAACATAGGCGCTGACCTGAAAGGAGAGGCTGTAACTCAAATTGCAATATCTGGATCTGGAACAGGGACAAACAACCAGGAAGCTATTTTCAATTCATTGCAGAACATGAAAAGGCTGCAGACAATTCTGATAACAGGCTCTTTGCCAGTAAAATTGAATATTGTCAAGACAGATGCAATTTCGCCTGTGTTGGGAGAAGGCTTTGTCAAAAACGCAATTTTAATGTCATTGCTTGCAATAATTTCAGTTGCAATTGTTATTGGTATAAGGTATAGGAAAATGATGATAGCAATACCTATTTTGATAACAATGTTTTCTGAAGTCATAATATTGCTTGGGGTTGCAGCTTTTATAGGCTGGAACATTGACATGGCTGCAATAGCCGGCATTCTTGTTGCAATCGGCACAGGAGTTGACGATCAGATTGTCATAACAGATGAAACACTGAAAGGCGAGACAGCAAATGTTTATAACTGGAGAGAAAAAGTCAAGAGGGCGTTTATAATAATAATGCTTGCATACGCAACTGTTGTTGTTGCCATGATACCATTGATATTTGCAGGAGCCGGATTATTAAAAGGATTTGCAATCACAACAATAATAGGAGTCACAATCGGGGTTTTTGTCACAAGGCCGGCTTACTCATCTTTTGTTGAGATAATGCTGAAGTAATGAATTTTATTTGAGAACTTTTAAATAAAAAATACCCAATGATAGATTAAAAATAAAACTAATAATAAAAATGGCAACTAAACTAGAGTCAATTTTGCTTGTTTTGTTTACAACGCTATTGACTTCCTCTGCCCAGATACTTTATAAGCTGGGCTCTGCAACATTAACATTTGACATTGTAAGTATATTGACAAACTACTATCTCGTAGGAGGAATTGTTCTTTATGCTGTCGGTGGTACATTGATGATTGTATCTTTCAGAGGCGGGGAAGTTTCTGTTTTGTACCCGATAATTGCAACAAGCTACATTTGGGTAAGCTGGCTTTCAATATTTTTTTTGAATGAAAAGATGAATGCTTTCAAATGGTTTGGCGTGGCATTCATTATTTTTGGAATAATCTCGATTGGTTACGGGAGCAAAGAATCCGTGCCAGGAGCCATTTAAAATGGCAACGCAACTATGGGCAATTGGATTGGTAATTTTAGCAACTCTTATAGGAGCTTTTGGCCCAATACTGCTTAAGAAGGCATCTGCCAAGCAATTGTCAAAGCTAAGCTCATTGGCAACCAACTACCATCTTTTTGGAGGGGTGGCTTTGTACGCAATAGGAACTTTAATGTTTGTGCCTGCTCTAAAAGGAGGCGATTTGTCTGTTCTGTACCCTTTTGTATCATTGGTTTACATATGGGTAAGCTTGCTGAGCGTCAGGTTCCTTGGGGAAAAAATGAACAGGGTTAAATGGCTTGGGATTGCATTGATAATAATTGGAGTTGCTTTTATCGGAATGGGCAGCCAGTAGAAATGTTTTTATATTATCATGAATAGCAATTCATAATGCCAAAAACTTTTGTGATATCATTAGGCGGCTCGTTAATATTTCCTGATAAACTGGACAAAAAATTTCTCAATAATTTTAAAAAAACTATTGAAAAATACATCAAAAAAAAATATAAATTTATAATCATTTGCGGCGGGGGAAAATTGGCACGAAACTTCCAGCAGGCAGCCTCAAAAATAAAAAAGCTTGGCAACAGGGAGATGGACTGGCTTGGCATTCAAGCCACAAAAATAAATGCCCATTCGCTGAAATCAATTTTTGGCGATAAGGCAAATGACTCCATAATCACAAACCCGAATTCAAAAATTAATTTCAAAAAAAACATAGTTATGGCAGCAGGCTGGAAGCCCGGATGGAGCACTGATTACGATGCAGTGCTGCTGGCAAAAAATTTAGGCATAAGGGAAGTTATAAACATGAGCAATGTTGACTATGTTTATGACAAAGACCCAAAAAAGCACAAGGATGCAAAAAAAATTGAGAAAATAAGCTGGCAGGACTACAGCAAATTAATAAGCGGCAAATGGAAGGCTGGGATGAATGCTCCTTTCGATCCTGTTGCTGCAAAAGAGGCAAAAAAATCAAGGATAAAAGTTAACATTATCGGAAAAGATTTAAAGAATTTGGAAAATCTGCTGAATGGAAAGAAGTTTAAGGGAACAGTAATAGAATAGATTTTTAAAAGAATATTTTAAGTAATGCGTTATGTCAGATGAAAAATATTAAAATCAAACATTAATTTCACATTATCAAAAACATTACTAAAACTAATATTGAAATTGAAAATTTAAAAATCCTAAAATCAAAATGGAAGAAGAATACAACTGGGAACTGATACTCAAAATTGCAATTCCAATCGCGCTGATAGAATCATATGTTTTCTACACAAATATAAGCAATGGATGGAAGTGGTTTTCTTTGATTATTGGCTTATTGTTGGCAGGTTGGATTGTTTATATAAAAGATAAAAAGAAAAATAATATTTTCACAGCAGTTGCAATAGTCTTTTTGGCTGCTTTGATTGTAAGGTTTTTGAAAAATTTTGGGTTCCTATAAAAATTTGGTGAATTTTTATGGCCACGAAAATCAAAGATTTTCCCTGGTGTTTAAATAAAATCGCTTATCTTGTGCAGCTTTTCCTCGTGCCACAGCCACCACAGCAATACAATTGCTTCCAGGCCTTCAGCCGCCAATGGCAGCCCCAATTTCCCTATGAGGTTCAGGCCATAGACAGCGTCCGAAAAAGGGTAAAACGGGGCAAGCCCGCCCACAAGCAGCCAATCCAGAAAAATGTGGAATGCAACTCCAAATGTTATGGCTGCAAAAATCTTGCTTGCTTTTCTGTTGAAGTCAAAGTAAATCAATGAAATAATCAAAAATATAAAAATGAATAGAAAAGTATGCGTAAAAATCCTGTGAAACCACGGAATGTCAATTCCGAGAAAATTATTCAGAACCCAAAACAATGGTACATCAATGTCAGGAAGCAGTCCTGCAATTCCTCCTATAAATACATAGTGCAACGGCATGCTGCGCTTGTTCTTGAGAAAATGGTCCCTGAACAAGTCAAGCGCAATTATCGTGAACAAAACATGGACAACAGCCTGCGGCATTTTATCACCAGTGCCTGAACTTTTCCATCAATATGGAAATAAACAACACAAATAAGAATATTGATGCAAAAAAGAAGCTGAAAAATGAAAGAAACGGGATTCCGAGTATTGTTGGCCCTTTTTCCACCTGTATCAGTATAGCAGACACTATCAGCAAAGCAGCAATCAATAGTCCATAAGCAACACGATTGCTGCTCCTGTCTATCTCCATGGACAGCTGCTTTATGTCAGTGTCTTCAATATTAACCTTTATGCTTCCTTTTTGTATTTTGTCAAGAGCCCTTTCCGCTTTCTCAGGAAATTCCTCTGCAAACTTCCTGTACCTGTGGATATTATGGATAATATTCTTCCATGCATAAAGGGGATTTTTTCTTCTTGCCACCAGTTTCTCGATAAATGGCTTTGCAGTCTCTATGGTATTGAAATTTGGATCGTAATCAAGGGCTATTCCCTCAAGTGTTACTATTGTTTTTCCAAACAGGACAAAAGATATAGGCATTCTTAGCTTGTGCTTCAATGCTATATCAATAACTTCCTCAAGCACTCTGCTCACTTTGATATTCTTTATGGAAGAGCCCTGCAGCGGCTGTATTGCAAACCCAATGTCTGATTTAAGCTGCTCATAATCAACATCATCGCTTTCCATGCCCATGCTCATCAATATGTCAACTACAAGCCCTTCATCATGCTCAACAATGCCGTAAAGCAAATCTATGCACTTATTCTTCAGCTTTTCATCAAAATAGCCCACAATTCCAAAGTCAACAAAGGCAATGGAGTTATTCTTCATCACGATCAGGTTGCCCGGATGGGGATCTGCATGAAATATTCCGTGGACAAAAACCTGGGTCAGCACAGCATCAAAGCCGTTTTTGAGCGCTTGCCCAAAATTAATTTTTCTTTTCCTTATTTCGATTATGTTGTGCAGTTCAATCCCGTCTATAAACTCCAAAGTCAGCACTTTCTCGCTTGTCAACTCATCAAAAACCTTGGGAATGCGCACGGTCTTGCTTCCCATGAAATTCTGCGCAAATCTTTTTGCGTTCCTTGCTTCCAGCCTGAAATCAAGCTCCTTTTCTGTCCATTCCCTGAACTCGCTGACAATTCTTGTGGGATTGAACCTTCTTGCCTTTTCCAGATGCTTTTCAAGAAGATTCGCAAAATAGAACATTATCTCTATGTCGGTTTCCATAATCTTTTTTACATCTGGCCTCTGCACCTTTACAGCAACCTTTTCCCCGTTTTTCAGGATTGCCTTGTGCACCTGGCTTATGGAGGCGCTTGCAATCGGCTTTTTTTCAAAATGAAGAAAAAGCTGCTCTATGCTCTTGCCAAGCTCTTTTTCTATTATAGCCCTTACATCATCAAATGAAAACTCCGGCACCTTGTCCTGCAGCTTTTCCAGCTCTTTGGAATATTCTTTTGGCACCAAGTCAGGCCTTACGCTCAGAACCTGGCCGAATTTTATGAAAGTTGGGCCAAGCCTTTCAAGAGTTCTCCTGAGCCTGATTTCCGGCTTTATTTCTTCGCTTTTTTTTAACTTGGATTTAAGCCTTTTTGTGATTGGTATGTACTGCCTGAGGTTTATCTTTTTTAGCAATAAGTCAAATCCCTCTTCAAAAAGAACTAGAAGTATCTGGTTAAGCCTGTTTATATCCCGCACCTCTTTTACTATATTTAGTGACATCCTACCTTAGCTCTTTTTTTGCCCAAGCCCCATAATCACTGTTTGCAGCAGCATCTAATTTTAAAATGCACGGAATCTCGTAAGAATGCATTTTTTTGACTTCGGCCACAATCTTTTTAAAATTTCTATTGTTAGTTTTTGCAATAATCGCATTTTCATTGTGTTTTGCAATCTTATTGCTCCACCAGTACATGCTCTTTATGGGAAATATGTTGGCGCACGCTATCAGCCTTTTTTCCAGCAGATGCGTTGATATCCTTTCAGCTTCCTTTTCATCTTTGCACGTTATGTAAACCAAAGTCATATAAGATTTAATAATCTTTTTGTTTATTAATCTTATTGTTTACGACACTTGGGAAACTCAAGAATTTTCGACATGTTTAAAAAACAATAATCACTTCTTTGCCATATGCACCTGTTTTCAAATATGCTTGGGATATTTGTATTTAACGAAAACTTTGAGATAGTTGATAAAATAGAGTTTAATAGTTTGGAAGATTATCAAAACAGAGACAAATCCATTGAAATAATGAAAAACAAGCATAACACTCTGAAAGAGCCGGATGAAGCGTCATTGGCAAAAATACTGCTTTATTTCAAAAAAAACACATTCTTCAGCGATTTTTACAGTAAAAATCTTCAACTGACAAAATCTGATGTCAAAAATTCGGTAACTGATGATATTCTGCTGATCCAGTCAATCAATCTTATTGACGACCTTGAAAAAATCGCAAACCTCCTTGCAAAAAGGCTGAGGGAATGGTACGGGCTGTACAATCCTGAATTTTCTATGGCAACAGAAAGCCATGAAAGGTTTGTTGAGGAAATTATTGAAAATGAAAAACCTGAACTGCTCAAGAAAATCCACGTTAAGCCTGAAGAATCCATTGGAGCCGATCTTGGACAAGATGATTTGGAGCCGATAAGGGCATTTACAGGCCAAATCCATGACCTATACCAATTGAAAAAATCCCAGATTGATTATATTTCAGCATTAATGGATGAACTTTGTCCAAACACAAAGGCTGTTTGCGGTGTTTTAACAGGGGCAAAGCTGATAGAGCATGCCGGTTCGCTTAAAAGATTAAGCGAGATGCCTGCTTCAACAATCCAAATTTTAGGGGCGGAAAAGGCATTGTTCAGGCACATGAAAACAGGCGCAAAGCCGCCAAGGCACGGCATTATAGTGCATCATCCATTGATAGCCAAAGCTCCTGAGAAAATACACGGCAAAATTGCAAGGGCATTGGCAGACAAAATATCAATAGCGTCAAAGGTAGACTATTTCCAGGGCAAATTCATTGGCGACAAATTAAAAAAAGAATTAGAAGATAAATTTAATGATTTAAAATGATAAAAAAATCCAGGATATTTGAGGTTTTTGAGTCAGAGCAGGGCAGAAGAAAGCAGCTGTACACAATCAACTTAGTTCCAAATCAAAACGTTTACGGCGAAAAGCTTGTCATGGAAAATAATGCAGAATACAGGGAATGGGACGCCTTCAAAAGCAAGCTTGCATCCTGCATCCTGAAAGGCAGCCTTAACATCGGCATCAGAAAAGATGATGCTGTTCTGTATCTTGGCTCTGCATCAGGCACAACTGTAAGCCACGTTTCCGATATTGTTGGAAATGAAGGGTTTGTCTTTGCTGTTGACATCGCTCCAAGGGTCATGAGGGATTTGGTATTCTTGTGCTATAAAAGGAAGAACATTGCCCCTGTTCTTGCTGACGCCAATAAAATTGATATTTTAAAAGAAAGAATATCCGCAGTTGATGTCCTCTATCAGGATGTTGCACAGAAAAACCAGGTTGAAATTTTCTTAAAAAATGCTGGATTATTCTTAAGGAATGGCGGGTATGCTTTGCTGGCTGTCAAGGCAAGAAGCATGGATGTCACGAAGCAGCCCAAGCAGATTTTCAGGGAGGTAAAGGAAAAGTTAGAGAAAGCTTTGACAATTATTGATTATAGGGAGCTGGAGCCATTCCAGAAAGACCATTGCATGTTCATCTGCAAAAAGAGTTAAATCCCAAAAAAAATAGCAAATCTTATATAATCTAGATCTTAAGGATATCCAAATGAAAAAGAGGTTTTTAGTATTTCTATTATTGCTCTCAATTTTATCTGCGTACATTGTTTTTTCCCATGAAGGCGAAGAAGATGAGTTTGCTTTAGACCATTCCGGGCTTTATCCAATAAGACAATTAAGTGCTTTTGGCTACGGATCTTTGATTTTCAGCATTTTGATTATTATAATTTTATTATTTCATAAAATAATGAATGATGCTGCCAAGAAAATTATATACTTCTTGATTGTGATAACAGCTTCTCTTGTGACTATTTACCTTGTCTTAACAACTTTACATTTAAACATCATTTCATTAACAAAAGGGCCTGTGCATTGGCATGCGGATTTTGAAATATGGGTTTGTGGCAAGAAAATTGAGTTTGCTGAGCCTAAAGGTTTATCAAACAGGCAAGGGGTAGATTTGTTGCATGCCCACAATGACAACAGAATACACGTAGAAGGAGTTATATTGGACAAAAAGCAAGCTAGCTTAGGAGCTTTCTTTTACGCAATTGGAGGCTTTATTTCCAGCGATGGGATAAAAGTCCCAACAGATGATGGCTTAGCGTCTGCTCATGAAGGCGATAAATGCAATGAGCAGCCTGCAAAGCTTTATGTTTTTGTCAATGGAAACTTAATTGACAATCCATCCACTTATATTATTTCTCCTTATGAAAAAGTCCCACCAGGCGACAGAATAAAATTTGTATTTACAGAAAAACCGATTGAAGAAATAAATCCAACCATAAGCTAAAATGGCAGTTTCAGCATACCTACCAACTTTAGGAACTATAATAACAACAGCATTGATAGACTCAATCAATCCCTGCGCTATAGGAGTTTTGATACTTCTTATATCCATAATGGTAGCATTCAAGACTAAAAAGGAAATGATGTTTTACGGGTTTTTCTATATTTTTGCGGTTTTCGTTACTTATGTGTTAGCAGGCTTTGGAATTTTGTATTTTTTAAGCTCAATCCCTTTGTATATAAGCGAATATATATCAATAATTGTAGGCTCATTGATTATTATAGCGGGCTTGATAGAAATAAAGGATTTTTTTTGGTACGGGCAGGGAATAACACTTGCAATCCCTCCTGAAAGGGCAAAGCAGATTCATGAAATGACAAGGAAGATTACATTGCCGGGAGTCATATTCCTGGGAATTTTTGTTGCAGGAGTTGAACTGCCGTGCACAGGCGCCCCTTATCTTGCAATACTGCTTTTGCTGTCGCAAAATTTTAATTTTGCAGCATTCCTGATGCTTATTTTATATAACATAATCTTTATATCACCATTAATTGTTATTTTGCTGATGGTTAATTTCGGCTTTAAAATACAAAGCATAAAGAGATGGAAACAAAATAACCGCGCATACATGAGGCTCGCAACCGGCGTTATTTTAATATTTTTAGGCTGGCTGCTGATTTTGATTGCAAACGGCACAATAACATTTAACTAAGATGAAAAAGAAAAAAATAATAAAAAGGTCAAAGAAAAGGACAATGCTCCAAATAGTGAAAAGAGCGGGACATGCAGAGTTTTATGACGAAAGGAAGGTCTACGGCTCCTGCTTTTTTGCCTGCAGAAACGCTCATTTAAGCGAAAAAGAAGCAGAGGAAATCTGCAAAAAAGTATCTGCAGCAGCAACAAAATGGATAAAAACAAAGAAAAGTGTATCTTCAAATGACATTTTTAGAATGCTGATAAATGAGCTGAAAAAGCACAATGAGGATGCCGCATTTTTGTACGAAACCCACAGGGATATTTCTTAGTTTTCGTTAATGGCAAAAGTGCAATTCAATGAAAATCAATAACATCGCAAATCATAGATTTTCGGGGTTTTCGGAAAAGTAATTTTCCGCAAAATTTAAAAACAAGAAAGCAAAAGATGTTGAAATGGCAAAAACAAAAAAACCAAGAAAAACAGCGAAAAAGAAAGCAGCAAAAGTCATAAACAAGAAAAAGAAGGTATGCGAGTTCTGCTGATTCATTGGAGTGTCAAGATTTATAAATAAGCTGGTTTTATTAGTCTGCATGCCGTCAAGAATGGAAAAGGCGCGCCAGGCTTACTATTCAAGAAACATAGACCTTGCGCAGCAGGCGCACAAGGATGAATTGATAAGGAAGGCAAAAAGAGGAGAGGTATTTAGTGCAGCAAAGGAGCAGTATCTTGCTGAATTTGTGTACGGGGCAATAGATGGCACAGTTACTACATTTGCAGTTGTTGCAGGCGCAACAGGCGCTTCATTGTCATCGGTTGTTGTCATAATTCTTGGCTTTGCAAACCTTATTGCTGACGGCTTTTCAATGGCAGTCGGCAATTTCCTCAGCGAGAAAACACAAAGGGATTTGATAGCAAGGGAAAGGAAAAGGGAAGAATGGGAGATAAAGGCTGTGCCATCAGGCGAGCGCGAAGAAATAAGGGAAATCTTCAGGAGAAAAGGATTCAAGGGAAAAGACTTGGATAATTCAGTCAAGATTGTAACATCCAATAAAAAAGTCTGGGTTGACACGATGATGGCAGAGGAGCTTGGCCTGCTCGAAAGCCCCAAAACTCCATGGAAGACAGCTATGGCAACTTACCTTGGATTCATAATCATAGGCATCATTCCCCTGCTTGCTTATGTGTTTTCGTACTTTGCCCCTTTCTTCCAGCGCAACACTTTCGCAATTGCTGTTGTTATGACCCTTGTTGCATTGTTTGCGGTAGGAGCCATAAAAAGCTATGTGGCAAGGATAAATCTTTTGAAGTCTGTTTTCGAGACTGTTTTTATTGGGGGGGCTGCAGCAGCAATATCCTATTATGTCGGGTTTTTGCTCAAACTGCTTGTTGTTGGCTGAGCATTTGATTTCCTAAAACTCAAATAATGCCCTATGAACGCAAAAAAGCTCAATTTTGTCTTTTTTCTCAAAAAATAAAGTTTAATAAGCCCAAGGTTTTCATGCTAGATTATATAGGGGACTTTGAATAACCTATTATAAACCTTATAGATTCAAAGTCCTCTTAGAGAATTTTGATTATTTATAAATTTGTCAAAATTCTCTATATAAAAATATAGTTTAGGAGAAGGATATAATGAGAAAGATAATAGTGTTATTATTGATAAGCATATTTTTAGCAAGTGCTTGTGCACAGCAAAAACCAGCAGGAAAATCAGAAGACTTAATTGGACAAGGAAACCCAGTGCAGCAGCAAACGCCATCAGGCAACAATCAAATTGAAGAAAAGATAGTTGGGGAAGAAGCAGCATCAACAACACAAGCACCAACACAAACACCCGCATCAGCAGAAGTCAAAGAATTCAAAATGACGGCAAAGCAGTTTTCATTTATACCCGAAACAATAGAAGTGAACAAAGGCGACAAAGTAAGGCTTATTGTCACAACAACTGATGTGCCGCATGGAATTTCAATTCCAGAATATGGCATCAATGAGAGGCTTGACCCTGGAAAGCCTGTTACAATTGAGTTCACAGCAGACAAGGAAGGAACTTTCACGGCATTCTGCTCTGTGTTTTGCGGCTCCGGCCACAGCAACATGAAAGGAAAAATAATTGTGAGGTAAGATGAAAAAATTATTTTTTATTTTCTTGTTTTTTGTTTTATTGATGATTTCATCTCTTATTTTTGTTAATGCCCATTCATTGTATTTATTTGACATAAGCCTGGATTTTGACAAAGAGCTTAAATCGAATGTAATAGAAGAAGCGCAGAAATTTCTTAATGCAAAAAAAAAGCCTCTTGGCTTTGACCTTGACAAAGGATTGATAATTGTTCATTTCGAGCCGGAGCAAAGGAATTATGTCGAGATAAACCCTTTGGGGTACGAAGTCTATGGCATGAGAAATGAAAATCTAAAGCATAAAACAGTTACAAAAAAACTGACAAAAGAGCAGGGCATTGACATAGCAAAAAAATTCTTTAACAAATTTCCTGATAAAATTAAATCTGAGCTGAAATATGATCCTGATGTTTCTGAAGTCGATAGCACTTATTTTTACAAATGGTTTAGGTACGTGAATGGTATTTTGGTTGTGGGAGAGGAATTAATGGTCAATGTAGACGCGTTCAATGGCAACATAATAGCCTGGCGGCTTTCAATTTTTGATTATCCAAAAGGGTCAATTGATGCAGTTCCTGCAATAAGCAGCAGTATTGCAAAGAAGGTTGCGGAGTTGAGTTTCAATGCCCCTCTTGTTGATAGCTTTGTTCCATACCTAATAATTAACATCAAGGAACCAGTCTGGGTCATTAAGCTCCAGGGGGAATTTTACCCGTATTTTGTAGGAGTAAGCACAAAAGACGGCGGCATCTCATTCACAGGCACATTGCCTGGAGAAGTGCCAAAAGGCTACAATGTTGGAAATGAAATTCAAATTGTTGAAACTGAGCTTATAAAACAGATTTATGCTTCAAAATGGGAAAAATAATGTTAATATTTATTTTATCTGTTCTTTTAATTAGCGCATGCTCTCAAAAAGAAGGTGAAGACACAATAAAAGCGAAAAAAATAATTGAATACCATAAAAAGAAATTTGACAACCTTCCTTTAAGCGGAAAAATAATTGATGGTGCAAGGGAAATAGAATTAAAATCAATACAATACAGGTGGGAGCCGGATACTATTGTTGTAAAAAAAATGGAAAAAATAAGATTTGTAATAGAAAGCGTTGATGTTCCGCATGGATTTGAATTGGAAGGCATCATAATTCCAAATTGGGACCCTAACAAGGCAATAAAAAAAGGCAACAAAACAATTTTAGAGATAACAGCTGATGAGGCAGGCACGTGGGACATGGTGTGCACTATTTATTGCGGCCCTGGCCATGTTGGAATGAAGGGAAAGTATATTGTAAGGGAATAAAATGAAAAAAATAACTCTAATCTTATTTTTAATTTTAACATTGTTATCTTTAACAGCTATGGCACAAACAGGACTGCAGAAACTCGCTGATTACAGCCAGCAGCAGGCAATTTTCTATTTGCAGAACCTCTCGTTTTTTGTTGCCTTTATCGGCGGCATGATAAGCGTTTTATTGCCATGCACTCTTGCAATCCTGCCAGCCTTCTTTGCCTACACTTTCAAGGAAAGAACTGAAATAACAAAAATGACTCTTGTTTTTTTTGCAGGCTTCTCATCGATTTTTATATTGCTTGGGATTTTCGCTTCCGCAATAGGCCAGACCCTGACTTCAATACAGGTTGCTGATACAAAATTGCTTATCCTTGTTGCTGGAGTTTTTCTTATAATTTTTGGCATTATGACGATTCTGGGCAAAGGATTCACTTTCATAAGCATAGGCAAAAAAACAAGTCATGATATTTTTGGCATTTTCTCATTTGGAATTTTATTTGGCTTGGGATGGAGCGCGTGCCTTGGCCCTGTTCTTGCGGGAATTTTGTTAATAGCCTCAACGTTTCATAACTACTTTTATGCCGGCGCTTTGCTTTTTTTCTACTCCCTCGGATTGTTTGTTCCATTATTCCTAATTTCAATTTTGTTTGACAAGCACAATCTAACTCAGAAAGCATGGCTCAAGGGCAAAGAATATGAAGTCAGGATTTTTGGAAAAACCTTTTACATCCACACAATGAAGGTGATGGCAGGCATTTTGTTGATAGCCTCAGGCTTAATCTTTATAATTTTCAACGGTACAAATGTAATAAACACTCTCGATCCATTAAGAACATCTGTTTATGCATATATCTTTGAGGAAAGATTATTTGATGCGCCATACATCAATTTGATTGGGTTGACTGCATTTGTATTGTTTGCCTCTTTTGTGGGATATTTTTTGTACAATCGGAATAAAAAAAACCCTCAAACTAGCCTTTGTGAACGGAAATGAACAATTTTAAGCCTTTTTTGGCAAAAACAAGCTTTTTAAATAGCATGGTCTTGCAAGTAAAATATATATAAAAAGCCCAATAATCATAATAAACATGGACAAAGATGCTGAATTGCTGGACAAAGTAATCATTTTTTTGATCATCTTAGTTGGAGCAATATTGGTTTTCAGCCAATACCTGTTCTTCAGGATTTCACAAAGCTACTGGACTTACATTTCAGTTGCATTGATTGTTGCTTTAGTTGGCTTGATTGCCTGGATGCTTATAGAGAAGCCTAAAGAAGCCCATCATGAGCGCATGGCACATAAGCATGCCAAAATACAAAGTGATATGCCATGGACTTTCACGGAAAAATTAAGCTATGGAATTGTTGCCTTTATTGCTGTTCTTATAGTTTTCAACCATGTCCAGATTTCACAGGCATCTGCGCTAATAGGCTTAAGCAGCGGCTTGACATTAAAAACAGCCTCGACAAAAACCCCTGTTGCTTTGACAGGAGATCCAACACAAGATGCAGTTGCCATCATAATCCCAAGAGGCACACCTTTCTATGGAGAATCTTTAGGAGTTTCATTTGAAGATCCAATAAGAAGCCTGGAAGTAATTGCACAGCTTGACCCTGCTTATGGAAGAACAAAAGTGCAGCTCTCAACACCTGAAGAAAGAGACAGGTACATAAGCATACTTACAACTCCTACAATAACGTGTGAGTTCTGCTGCGGCGTCAAAACCGCAGTCACTCAAGACGGCAGGCCAACCTGCGGCTGCAAGCACTCATGGGCAATGAGAGGCCTTACAGCATATCTCATCAAAAATTACCCTGAATTGAGCGATGATGAAATAACAAAAGAAGTTGTCAAGTGGAAAGGGCTTTTCTTTCCGAAGCAGATGATACAAAGGTATGTGCAGGAAACTCAAACAGGCCAGTACACGCCAGACATCGCAGCATTGTTGCTTGATGTTGACGAGGAAAAGCTGAAGGAGATGAAGCAGGCAGTTGCATCTGGCAGCCAGCAAGGCTCTGGAGACACAGCAGCAAGTATTAATGACCTTCCGTCGATGGTAGGGGGATGCTGATTCCAAATGGAGAAGCAGTCATTGCTGATAGCACTGGTTGCTTTGACGCTTGCATTGTCCGCTATCAATTTATACTCCACATACAACTTCCAGAGCAGATACGAGCTGCAAGAAAAATATATTGAAGACAAAAAAAACCAAGTTGCCTTGCAAGCCGAAAAAGATACGACCCTGAGCTTATACGATAACCCGCAGAAAGGTTCTGACGACGCACCAATAACAATAGTTGAATTCAGCGATTTCCAGTGCCCATATTGCGCAAGATTTTATGCCCAAACATTGCCATACATAGACAACGATTACATACAGACAGGCAAGGTAAAATTTGTATACATGGATTTCCCGTTAAGCTTCCATCAAAATGCGCAAAAAGCAGCAGAAGCTGGCGAGTGCGCTGATGAGCAAGGCAAATTTTGGGAATACCATAACAAAATATTTGAAAATCAGCAGGCGCTTGATGCTGCAAGCCTTAAGCGATATGCAAAAGACTTGGGATTGGACGCAGAAAAATTCAATGAGTGCCTCGACTCCGGCAGAATGGCAGAAGAAGTGGAAAAAGACATGAGCGAAGGCATGCAGCTTGGAGTTACGGGAACTCCCGCATTTTTTGTTAACGGCAACATGCTTGTAGGTGCGCATCCTTATGAGGCTTTTGTGCAGCTAATCGAACAGGAGTTGGCCAAGGCAAAAACATAATTTTTATAAAAGAATAAACACTTCGGAGGTTAAAATGAACAGAAATGTCGTTATTGTGATCGTGCTTGTCGTCCTTGTATTGCTCACAGCAGTGCAAGCCATACAGCTTAGCAGCTTAAAGACAAGCATAGCAACAGGCAAGGTCAGTGTTGGAAGCGCTCCAGCAGGCTCAGGAAACAGCCTTCCATCAAATGTGAATGATTTGCCGTCAATGGTTGGTGGATGTTAATTATAATGGGTGGTAAACTATGAAAATAAAAACAGCTATATTAGCAGTGTTAGTTTTAAGTGTTTTTTTAGTTGGCTGCACGTCTTCTGGACAAAGCGGCTATGCAACATACAATCAGCCGCAGCAGCAGCAGCAAGGGCAGTATGTTGGCGGTGGCTGCGGAGTTGCTCCAAGCGCAGACTATGAAGACACGCCGGTAGATGATTTGAACTCAAAAGACTCTGTCTTGTAGTTCTAAAATGGAACTTACAAAAAGAGAGAAGCGAAAGCTTAGGCTAGAGAAGCTAAGGCAGGAAAGCCTCACAACTCAAAAAGAATACGAGCAAAGGCTTGAGCACCAACAGCAAACACAACAGCAGCAAGCCAAAGGAAGCAAATCAAAATATTATGTTATTGCATCAGCTATTGGCATCATTGTTCTGGCGGTGTCTGCCTACTCTGTTTATTCAATCAACAAGCCAGGCCTATATGACAATTTCGCAAAATGCCTTACTGAAAAAGGCGCTGTAATGTACGGCGCAATGGACTGGTGCAAGTACACCCAGGGGCAGAAAGCAATGTTTGGCAAGTCCTTCAAGTACATAAACTATCACGAATTTGATGAATTGCCGGATATAAAGAAAACACCCACATGGGTCATAAATGGCGCATGGCATGAAAATGCCCAGTCTTTTGAAAAACTAGCGGCATTGACAGGCTGCAAATTATAAATAAAATGGACACTGAAAAAAAAAGGCTCAAGTCAATTTCTAAAAAGATGAATATTGAAAATATTTTCATTGGAATAATCATTCTGCTTGGAGTAGTGCTCATTTTAAACATGTTTTTGGCTTACAATTTGAATAAAGACATAAAAAAAAGTTCAGAAGCTGCTCTTGAAAAGCTAAAGCCTGCAAAAATCGAGCTTGCTTTGATTAAGAATTCCAGATGCAGCGATTGCTTTGACATATCATCTATTGCAAGCCATCTAAAAAATGCAAATGCAAATGTAACAAAGGAAATAACGCTGGAATTCACCTCAAAGGAAGCCAAAGAGCTGATAAAAAAATACGGCATTGAAAAAGTGCCTGCTGTTGTTGTTACAGGCGAAATTGACAGGGTCAGCATACAGGGCTTGGAAAAAAATGGAGACGCATTGCTGTTGTCCGGCATTAACCCGCCTTATACAAATGCCGCAAACGGAAAAATAGAGGGAAGGGTTGTGTTGTATCATTTAAAGGATTCAGCATGCGGGAAATGCAGCGACTTGAATATTTTGATAAGCCAGATTAAAGCAGCTGGAGTCAGGATTTCTGATGAAAAGATTATTGCTCCAACCACCAATGAAGGCAGGGATTTAATCAAAAAATACAGCATTGATTTTGCGCCGGCAATTATCCTGTCAAAGGATGCTTCTGTTTATGATGTAATGCAGCAGGCATGGCCCCAGATTGGAACAAAAGAAAGCGATGGGACTTATGTATTTAGGGGTGGTTTGCCATACCCAAATGCACCTTACATCAACCTGACCACAGGTAAATTAAGAGGTATTGTAAACATTATTTATTTAACTGACCAAGGCTGTACAGAATGCTATAATGTCAGCAATCATAAGGAAATATTAGTAAATGGATTTGGAACGAGAATAGATAAGGAAGAAACATATGACATAAGCGATGCAAGAGGAAAGGAACTGATTGCAAAATACAACATAACGCAGGTGCCTACTGTCGTTTTGTCCGATGAAATCAGCGCTTATCCCGCAAGCCTTGCGTTAAAGCAGTTCTACTCCGTTGAAAAAGATGACTTTTATGTTTTCAGGCTGCTTTCAGTTGTGGGAACCTACAGGAACTTGGCAACAGGCCAGATTGTTAAAGCCCAGCAAATCGAGCAGCAGCAATGAGAAAAAAAGACCTGATTTTTTACGTTTTGATTTTAGCATTGGTAGTTTTATTCTTATGGCAGTGGCTTTCCAAAGGAGCTTTGATAAATCAATTAAACAAATTTCAAAATCATAATAATCAATTACAGTTATTGACTGGAATAGGTGTACTTGGCTCTGCACATTTGCATGCAGATGTCAAAGTTTACATTAATGGGCAATCAATTGATTTTTCCCAAAGAAAGTACCAGCTTGCAAGCAGCTTTCTTCATTTTGAAGAGGGCATAGGGGATGTTATCCATACACATGCAACTGGCTTGACAATAGGGCATATGTTCAGGTCTTTGGGCATGGACTTTAGCAATAATTGTTTAGTTGTTGAAAAGCAAAGTTATTGTAATGCTGGAAATATCAAATTGAAATTTTACGTCAATGGACAATTAAATAATGAATTTGATAATCATGTTATCCACAATTTAGATAAAATATTAGTTTCTTACGGCAATGAAAATGAAGCGGAAATACAAAAGCAGCTGAATTCTGTAACAAATCTCGCAGCAAGATACAGCTTGCAGAGATAGTTTTTTTGCAAGTTATGGAAGTGTAATCTCAAAAATCGTCGTTAAAAAGCTGAAAACCAAAACCATTGAAAATTGAAAACAATTTTCAGGGTATTCGAAACTTTCAGTTTTCGAAACCTTTAAATACTACCTAGCTAATGTAAAATATATTCTGAAACAGATACTTTGGGGGTTGTGTTGATGGCTAATAAGGAAATATTCAATGTATTTTTCCGGGAGAAGCCAGCCATGATGCTGGTTGAGCTGAAAAACGCTAAAAATGAAATCTACGCTTCCTCAATAGCAAAGACAGTTGACTGCACTTATTCCCATGTTGTGAAGATTCTGCAGGAGATGCAGAAAGCAGGCTTGATTAATTTTGAAAAGCAGGGAAGGTTAAAGCTTCTGACATTGACAAAAACAGGCCAAGAAGTCGCTGACAAGATTGACGGCATAAGGACAATATTGTGATATAATTATATTTGAAAGAATTCATTTATTTTTCTAAGTAATTCTTTATGATTATTTTTTGATATTCTTGCAACTTTCCTTATAGCTAAATCTTTCAAGAAAGTATGTATCTGCCAGTATTTTATTTTGCTTTTGAATGGCAAGCTTCCTTCCTCAAATCCTTCGATTGGAACACCTTCGCTGTGGGGGCTGCTTGTAATAGCACATCCAATAATATCCTCTCCTTTTTCAGCAAGCACTACCATAGGACGCTTTTTTGCATTAATTAAATTAGAAAAAGGAAAATTTATCACAACAATGTCTCCCTTAGAGTACATCATCCCACCGCTCGTCATAAGGATTTTGCCATGTTTTCTTCAAAGAAGTTTCGCTGAGCAACATAAGCAGATGCTTTTCGCTCATTTTTACTGGCTTGATTGTTATTCTGTCCTTGTCTTCGCTTATTAGAAGCTTTGTGCCTTTACCTATCTTTAAATCATCCCTCATCTTCTTTGGTATTACAATCTGCCCTTTTTCTCCTACTGTTATTAGCTCAGTCATACTAGTAGGAAAATCCTACAAGTATAAAAAGGTTTTGGTTTAACAAAGCTGAGTAGCCCCTTTTTGAGTGTAGAATTCGTAGTTATTGGGCGAACTTTTCTTTCAATTAAAAATAGAAATTTAAAAAAATTAATAGTTTATTGTTCTGGATTTCCTTTAGCTGCTAACTTGGCAATGTACTCTTGAACGTCAGGAAGAATTTCAGGCGGTATCAAAGCCCATGAATCGTAATCAGGATGACTTGCAACTTTAGCCAGTCCTCTTCCAAGAGCATGTTCATAGGGACCCCAGCTACCAAAAGGTATTTGACCCGCTTTTGGTTCACCATATTTTGGAACTAAATGTTCATTAAAAAAACCTAGTGCAAAAGCTCTTAATTGTCGAGAGCCACCAAACTTAATAATTGACATAGTTGTACCATGAATTTGGTCATATACCCATTTAGTCATCCTTTGAGCATGCCACAGATCTTTAGCAGCAATAACTTCTAATTTTTCTACCATCTTAAACCACCGCAGGAAGTAGTATAACATCACTTTTAAAGCTTTCTATTTTACTACACAAAAATAGTTAATATTGCCTGCAATGTATGGGTAGGTGGTGGGGAGAGTGAGATGAACGCGAGTATGTGAAGCGTTCTCGCATACAACTCGGCGGGTGGATTGATTTTGTTTTTGTTGCGTTATTGGATTATCAACCATTGAAATCAAAATTCATTAAAAAACCTCAACTGAAATCAAACTAGAACAAATTTTCTACCCAATCTTCTCCTCAACCGCATACTTCCCAAGAACTTCTTTCGCTGCCTCTAAAAATACAGATTCTTTCTCTGTTGGAATCACAGCACCAGCAGCATTCTGATGCCCTCCTGCTTCTGAATTGCCAATTCCATTAATAGACTCTTCAATGACTTTTCTCAAGTCAAGATTGCCATTGATATTGTTTGTTGTCCTTAATGAAATTTTGGTGTTGCCGTCAATTGCCTGGGCCATAGAAAGGATAAAAGTATTATTAGCCATCAGGTTTGACTTGGATAATATTGAAGCAAGAGTGCCTATCATGGTTGACATTACGTTTTGCTTCGCATTTATTATTACAAACCTGTCGCCCCAGAATATGTCATCGCTGAACTTGTTATCATTGTACCAGTTCAAGGCATTCACAATCTCTTTTTTGTAATCCGTCAAGCTTCTAATGGCTTGCTGCCTTATCTTCTTGTCCCCCAGGCATGTGCCAATGCCCAAAGACGCTCTTCCAAGCCTGCCGCATGCATTAAGCAATGTTGCAAATTCTTTTGCGTCTCTTGTGGGGCTTTCTTCCTGCTCGTGAGGAAAAATGTAGATGTTGCCAAGCACATCATCGGGATTTGCTTCATTAAACCTCTTCATTATGACGCCTGTCACAAGCTTTTTCATGTCTTCTTCATCAAGATGCACAATCTTCTTCCAACCATTGCCGTTCTTTGGCTCAATTCCAATCTGATAAAGAAATTGTATTGCTCCTGACTCGCTGCCTGAAACTCCCGGTATATAAGGATCTGTGCAGTACTCAAGCGCCTTATGCAATGGCTTTGTCTGTGAGCCGAAAATCCTCAGCCCCTTGCTAACCTTTATTTTGCCCTTTTCAACAGCTATCTTTAGAATTTCATCGTTCAGCCTTAAAAACCCATTCTGCTCCTGCAAGTCACCTATTGCGCCCACAATAGCAATATGCGCAAGCTCTTCCATTGCTTTGTCAACAGCGCATGCAAACCTGAAAACAACTCCTGCCCCGCTTATTTCCTTGCCTCCATCTATGCCGCAAGTATGTGGATTGACAAGTATTACGCTTCCAAAGCCATCAGCAGCTTCTATGCTGTGGTGGTCAAGGACGAACACATTTTTGCCTTTAAGAAGCTCCTTGATGTCGCTTATAACTCCCGAACCTATGTCTGTGAAAATAAAGCAATTGTACGGCTCAGATGCCAACTGGTTAAGCAAAGCCAGATTCAATTGTTGCACTATGGACACAGAATACTTCCTGTTGTCGTTGTTGAGCAGCTTTATCATAATTGAAGCTGCGCTTATGCCATCAGCATCCAAATGGCTTATCATCCTTATAACCTCTTTTTTGTCTATTTTCTTGAAAGCTTCAGCAGCTTTCCTTAACTGATCATCAAATTGTTCATAATGGTCCATTAAAACACCTTTTAGAATTTAATTTTTAAGCTTAGGCTTGTATTTATAGTTTTCTTTTATGTGTAGGTTCAAAGAAGAGAAAGGGGTTTGACGCGATTTCCTTTTGAAATGTTCCAGCCATAAATTGTATTTTTTGATAACATTAGAAGTTTACTAATCTCTGTTATTTTATAATTTTTTCTTTTCAAATTTCTAGCTTTTAAGTACTTGTATGCCGAATCTTTTTGTTCATTTGGATAAGTATTAAGTATATCCCAATAATTTACTAATGCTTTTTCACTAAACTTTTCATAAGCTATCTCATTATTGAATTTACTTTTAATCATTTTAATCAACCTCCAAAGTTTTTTATTTTTCTAAAGACTTTGGAGTCATAAGAAAAAGAGAATGTTAAGCGAAACTCCGTAAAAGGTTTTTGTGTTGTAAAATCAAAAGACTTAATTTGGGAGTTTTGCGTATTCTCTTTTTTAATTAGGTAGAATTTAGTCCTTTATAAATATCACGTGAAGATGTCCAGTGGTCAGTGAAGAGTGTAATAACCTTTTTTACTTCCCAAAACGCCGTTGCCTCTGATTAAATTCTTTAATGATATTGACTAAATCTTCTTTTGTGAATTCAGGCCACAATTTTTCAAGGAAGAATAATTCAGCATACGAACTTTGCCACAAAAGAAAATTACTCATGCGCTTCTCCCCTCCTGTCCTTATCACCAAATCTGGCTCGCTTTTAAGGTAAAGGTTTTTTGTTATCAGATCTTCATTGATTTGATTTGGCTTTGTTTTTGCTTTTATTATTTTTTTAAACGCATCAATTATCTCTTGCCTGCCGCCGTAAGCCATTGCAAAATTGACAACCAATACTCTATTTTTTCTTGTCTTTTGCATTGCCTCAAGCATAGCTTTTTGCATTTTGCCGGAAAACATTGACATCCTTCCTACTACATTGACCTTTACTTTGTCTTTGAAAACTCCTTCGCCTTTTTTCATCTTTTCAAATTCTTTCCAAAATAAGCCAAATAGGTAATCAATTTCCTTCTTTGACCTTTTGAAATTTTCTGTTGAGAAGCAGTAAAGCGTCACCTCTTTAATGCCAAGCTCAATGCACCAGCTGAGCAATTCTTCAAGTTTTCTTAACCCAAACCCATGGCCTTTCCATAATTGCAGTCCAAGTTTTTTCGCGTACCTTCTATTGCCATCAAGAATGATTGATATGTGCCTTGGAATATTAGAAACCATACAAAAAGGAACTTATGATGGTTTAAATAGATTTTGAATAAGCTATATGACTTATACAACACTGGAGAATACTTCGCCTTTTACCTCATTTGCGTAAGCAGAGCCGCTAAGCATTGGGTAGTACCTTATAGTTATCAAAACCTTTCCCTTGTCACCGGCAACTAGCCCGCCTCCTGTGCAGCCTGTCCATACAAAGTCTGTTGTATTGCCTGCTCTCCATGAAGTAAACGGAATACTAAACCCAGATGGAGTGCAGCCAGTATATGCAGCAGCGCCTTCTGTTGCTAA
Organism: Candidatus Woesearchaeota archaeon; assembly: GCA_018303655.1. Classification (GTDB taxonomy): domain Archaea; phylum Nanobdellota; class Nanobdellia; order Woesearchaeales; family GW2011-AR4. Next base: position 12,303 of record JAGVXT010000010.1, on the reverse strand, counting down.
AGAAATTGACTCAATGTTTATTGGCTCAGCCAAGCCATTCCTTAATCTCAGTTTGAATGTGCTGCCTGTTGCTGATATCTGATAGCTAAGGCACGGAAACTCAGGGCCGAAATTGCACCTGTTTGGAAGCAGCTTGCTCGGGCTTAACACTCCAAAATAAGCAAGCACGCTTATCATTATTATAATTATTAAGAATGCCCAGCCGTATGTTGTAAGGAATTCTAAGGCTGCCTGTGACTTATTCCTCTTTTTTCTAAGCATTTTTAAAACCTTAACAATTCTTTTATTTAAAACTTTTGTTTTGTTGCATCCTTGCAACTAGCAATTAGGTACATCAATTTTTGATTTTATGTTTCAGATGGCATTTTCCAAAATAAATTTATTTAATCCTCGAAATTATTCCATTAATTTTTTCACTTAAATATTGGTTCTGTGCTTTTAATTCATCAATTTCATTTTGCTGCTCTTTGACCGCTTCCAGCAAAACAGCGCTAAACCTTCCATAATCAACAGCCCTGTAGCTTTCATTTCCCCATGTTGTCACCAGCTCAGGAAATTCTTTTTCAACGTCTTGCGCAATGATTCCAATCTGGGTTCCATTCGTTGCCCTTCCAAGTTGCTTGTATTTTTCATTCCACTCAAATTTAACACCATGAATTTTCTCTAATTTATCTAATACATTTGCAATTTGTGTAATATTTTTCTTTAGCCTTATATCTGATGATGTTGGGAAGCTTGTTGCATGTGCGTCCCCTGCTACATCTAGTTTGTAAGCTGGTATAGTCGTCCCAATGCCGACGTTGCCGCCTGTTTTGATAACAAACTGGCCCGCGCCTCCACTTTCATACAACTGGAAATCATTAGTAACACCAGCAATACCCTGCGTCATGATCCATTCATGATTATTAGTATTAATAAGTGAAATTTCAGGATTTGATGACCTTACTTGCAACAAACGGTTCGGACTCGTTGTCCCGATGCCAACGTTGCCGCTTCCCGTAATTCTCATTCGTTCCGACTGTCCTATTGCATCTTTGGTGGTAAAAGTTATGGATGCATCCTGAAGCGTATGGGTTATTGCCATATTCCCTCCGGTATCAACAGCGAAATCCCCAATAACGGCGCCCGCGCTGTTTAGAAATCGAATCCTTGACATTTCTCCAACTCCCGTAGGGCGTATTGTAAGAACTGGGGAAGCACCGCTGACTTCAAGCTTGCTCCCCGGACTCGTTGTCCCGATGCCAACGTTGCCGGAAGTTTTCTTAATGGTAAACCTGTCGGCAACAGCAGATTCTGAAATTACAAAATCTGGCGTAACAGAGAAATGGTACTGATCGCCAGTTGCGGTGTTCTTTAAGCCAAGCAGCCCGCCAGAAGCCGCATCATACTCAAAAAGTGCTGCCATTGTAGAGCCACTGGTGCGCTTAACATTCAAAACTCCGCCAGCGCCTTGCACATCAAGCTTGTATCCCGGACTCGTTGTCCCAATGCCGACATTGCCGCCGGATTTTTCAATAAACAATCCTTTAGTCCCATCAGGAGACACCATATAGTAATCTTGATTCGTCGGCATACCCACATACCAATCATCAACTCCCCCTGTTACATATTTAACGTATGCTGACCCGCCAGCCTTAGTCGCCCTATCGAGCGCAAGTTCTGTGTTTCCTGCTTTATATAAATGCAAGAGGTGTATAGGATTCGCCGTCCCGATGCCGACGTTGCCGCTGGGTAATATAGTCAATTTTGCCGTCGCGCCGCCGCTTTGGTCAGTATAAAACTCAAAATTATTTCCACCGCCCGATCCAGTGCCTGTGAAAAATTGCATCTTTCCGGCTTGCGTATGTTCATTACCGTATAAGTTAATATAAGAGCCGCGATTTGTTCCCGCAGTCCCACCGCCACTAATCTGTAAAATCGCATTATCAGAAGCGTCAGCAGTTGACATACCAAAATTCCCAACAGTCCCTCCTAAAGCTAGTTGTTGCGTCGGTCCCGTCGTCCCAATCCCGACGTTGCCGGATGGAAGTGCAGTTAATGTGTCTGTCCCACCGGGTGCGAGATAGACCCGAGTTCCAGGTGCGCTGCCCAGCTTCAGGTTAGCCCCTCCATCGTCAACCATTCCCTGACCATTACCAAGGAGCACCTGCCGCGCACCTCCGGTTAATTGGATATTCCCTGCAATTTCAAGTTTCTGTCCCGGATTCGTAGTCCCGATCCCAACATTTCCCAAAGTTGTTATATCTCCAGTCACAAACAATCCTTGGGAATCTGCAATGCTTACAGGGCTTGCATCAGTCTTGCTTGTTATTGTATCTGAATATAAAGTAGGATGCGATGCTGGTAATGGAGGTGTAGCAGGAAAATTATCTGCAAAAACAAAAGTAAGCAACAATAAATTTAATGCAACAATAATAAAAATATGCTTAAAGTTTTTTAGAGCTGGCGCTACGCCATCTTTTTGCATTGATTTTAATGGGAAACTTTTTTTTTCATTTATATTTTTACCAACCATTTTTTCATACTTCCCTATTCTTCATCCTCCCAAGATGCTTTCACATTGAAGCTTGATATCATAATCCTTTATTTCAGCACAAAGGCTTATATTACGCTGGATAAGCGCTTTATTGAGCAGTTCTCTGGTGGCTGACATGTTAACCTCTTCAATTTCATTAGAGGCATTATGGAAAAATCTTTTTTGGCATTCTGACTTGAGGCTAACATCCAATATCATATCGCAGGATGAATTGTCATTGTTTAGCAAAGCCTTGTTGAAATTTTCTATATCTTTTTGGTTTCTGGCTACTTTTTCTTCTGGATTGTCTACACCTAGTCTTGTTTTTTTTGCTGAAGCAGAAAAATAGTAAATGCCTGCAATTGCTATTACAATGACCAGTACCGCAACCAAGGATAACATTGCATATTTTCTATTCTTTTTAGCCATTAGCTCATGGCTTATATATTCTTCAACAGCTTCTATATCATGGCCTGCATTAACTAAGTCCTGCTTTATCTTCTCCATACCGGAGCCTTTTTCCACATGCTTTTTGATGAACTCCCTGAGTTTTTTTTGGTTTTGCTGGGGTTTTGCAACATGGCTGATATGCTCTTCAACAATTTTTAGGTCGTGCCCTGCATCAAGCAGAGCTTGCTTTATCCTGTTTATGTCATAGCCGCTTTCAAGGCTTCTTTTTATGAACTCAACAAGTCTTTCATCCATTTATCACACCAGTTTGCAGCAGATTTTGTTGGCAAAAGGCTGCGTAACGCAGTCTCCGACATGCGCATCCGTGTCTGCAGAGTATGTTGCTAAGCAAGTCTCATCCGCTGAACAGCTTGAAGCTGTATAGTAGCATGAAACTGTGCTGCTGGTGCCAGACAGGCAGACGTTAACATTGTAGTTTGACTGCGTGTTTTTCTCAACATGGGCAGCTGTGGAATCGGAAAGATGGAATGGGATAAAATTAGGTGATGTACAGGAATTGCTTAATGCACCATTAGTGGCCCTGCAGCATGCCTTGTAGTCATAATTTGCAGAGCTTGGGGTCTCTGCAAGGGCATCTTTCAGATCAGACATACCAAATACAATGGTGGTTGAGCAGACAGTTGATGTAAAACAATAAAGTGCCAGGCCCCCGCCGCCATTCTGCGGACATGTGCCACCGCTCTCTGCTGTATCCGAAGCGCTGCTGCATCCTGTATCTCCCCCTGCGTAGTCTATGCAGCCGTTTCCATCATTGTCTACCCCATCAGAGCATTGTACTTGTGTCAAAAGGCTTTGAACTCTCGTTACAGTTGTAAAGACCTCCCCTTCAACATTGTTAGAAAAAGTGCTGCTGGTGCTGGCCAAATAATAGCTTATTTTTACATTTACTTTTCCCCTGTCCCCAAGCACTAAGCCGGATTCAGCGTTGTTGCAGCCTGTGAACTCTGCATCCCTTATTTCACCGCTCAGCCAAATTCCCGTAGCTGGCTTTTGCAGACAGGAAAAAGGTGTTTTAGCATCACTTGTTATGCCCCATAAGTCTATAATAATTGCCTCAGGAAGATTATTTCTTAATCTCAGCCTCAAAACCCCCGCACCAACATCTGTTTGTCCTATAATGAAGCTTAAGCATGCAATTTCCGGGCCCATACTGCACCTCTTCGGCAGCAATTTGCTCGGGCTTAGGATGCCAAAATATGCTAAAGTTGATATTACTATTATTATAATTATAAAAAACCAGGCATATGTTGTTAAGAATTCCAGTGCTGCCTGCGATTTAGAGCTATACTTTAACTTACGTATCATCACACACCTCTTTTTTAATTTACAATGATTTCGGACAAATTATGATTATTTTTTCTTGATATTTTCAATAAACAGGATGTCCTTACCAGGATACTTGCTTATGATCACTTCAGTACGCTCATCCCAACCCATCATCTTCATCAGTTCTTTTGGGACAGTAATAGTAAACTGCTTTCCTGTGCTGGATATTTTTGCCATTATTTACTATTATTTTAATAGTAACTATTTAAATTTTTCTTTATATTTCTAAATATAATACTAATATTTTAATATTAAAAAGAATTATCAAACTCTGAACAAAAAAACAATCCCCATAATCAGGCTGATAATGGAGTATGAAAGGGCAATTCCTTCAAAATAATCAGCAAAGCCAAGCTCAATTTTTGGTTGTGTTAATATGTTTGACACAACATTTCCTGCAATCTGCGGGCTATTGCCATATCTTGCATCAACATAAGTCCATGAAATTATCGAGAGCAGGCTGCTTACAATCAAAAGCACCCCTATAAGTTTTACCATGATTAAATCATTATTCCATCTTTTTATATAACTTTCCAAATATGCATATAAAAATTTCCTGCGGCACTTTTATGCCTGCTTCGACAAATGCCCTTGCCAATCGGTATGCATCAGCCTGCTCATCCCCTTCAGGCTTGAATTCAAGCAGATTTTTCAAGGCGAGGCTGCACATAAAGCCCTCATTGATGAAAAAAGCAATGTTTTTATCCTTTTTTTGTATTTTTTTATTGCTTAAGTCTATTAAAAATTCATTTTTGTTGATATTAAACCTGTAAAGCTCCCACTCAATCAAGTGGCTCATTATTTTGAATGCGTCATTATTATTGACATAGTTTTCAATGTTGTCAATTTTCAAATGCTCTAAAAAACCGACGTCATTCATCAAACTAAAGCGGTAAACCCTGCCTAAATAACCCATGACCTTCTGCCTGCTGCCTTTTTTTTTCCACTCATTTTCCACAATATAAGCGTACTCTTTTCCCTTTATTTTTTTTATCCTAAAGAATGCCATTGAAATAGTTAGGCACTATGAATTTATAAGCCTTTTGATTGCTTTTTAGAATTATTTTCATATATAATTTTGAAATTATACGAACTTTCAGAAAGAAAAAGATTATCTGATTGCAGAGGCAAATTCTTTTTTGAATCTTGCATTGTTTTTCTGCAGGCGCTGGATAGCATTGATCAATGCATTCCTGGGGCTTTCCTCCCCGTCAGTTTCAACAATAATCTGGGGCACGCTGATTTGAGGGTGCCTTATGCTGTACGTGGCAATCTTTACATGCTTGTCATTCCAAAGCTCTGTTTTTATTGCATTGCACAATGTGTGGTCAGTGCCCTTCACCTCAATCATTAGCTTGTTTTTTTTATCGTCGAGAATTTTGATTTCCATTCTTAAGCTGTCTAGAAATTGAACTTTATTTAAAAATGTTTTGATAATTACAACCTTTATTTTATCGTCGATAAACCAATCATTTTTGCTCAAACCTGAAGCAGCTTACATTTATCCTGTGAATTTTCCGTCGATGAAATGAGAAAGTTGCCTTCAGGGGAAATTTGAAGGCCCAAACATGGGTGATTTTGGCATTTATTTTGGCGGAAAACCGCTCCAAAAAGGCTTTAGTCTCACTTTTGTGGAAGGAGTATGCAACAGGGGCTGTTTTTAAGGCCTTTTCCAGAAAAAAAATATCGTTATGCCTCATCTTTGTCCCAAAAGGCGGATTTTGAAGCACCACATCCGCCTTTAACTCAAGCTTTCCAATATCCTTGCAAATGAACTCTGACTTACCAAGGCTGTAACCCTCACTTTCCACCTTTGAAACATTGTTTTTAGCTGTTTCCAGCGCTTTTTCATCAGAATCCACAAAAATCACCCTATTAGCTCCTAGCAATAGCGCCCCTATTCCAAGCATTCCTGTGCCACATCCTAGGTCAGTTATCACTTTTCCTTCTATATCCCCAAAAAGGCAGGCATTCCAAAGCACAGAAGCTCCTATCTCGCTGTCCATCAAGTACTGCTCCTGCCTCACTTTTGGCTCGTAAAAGCCCTTTAAGCCAGATAAAGCTATTGCCAGCCTTGATTTTGACATATTTTTAGCCATTTTTAACTACCTGCATGCGAGGAAAGCTCAATGAGATGCGAGGTTCGTTCGCTCACCAACTCACTGCTTGTTTTCCATGTCTCACTTTCCATGAGTAAACTTCTGTTATTTATATTTTTTCAATATGGAAAACAGATTATATACGCCCTATTCTCATTTAGCTTCCAGTCTCACCTTTTATGAGTAAAATTGGTCATCTTCTTGTTTATTTAACTTGCTAAAAAACTCCCTGCACTGCCTGTTCCAAAATTCCAAACGACATCTTTTATTTTAATTTTATCAAATTTTAGCCATTGCATTATCCAATCTTGTCAGTTCATAAAGAGTCCTATCATATTCCCAATATTATCCTAAAATAGTCTCAAATTCATAAATTTATCGTCTATAATTAATCCCAATTTAGTCCCATTATAATCCCAAATTATTCCCAGAAATAAAAAGATTTATATAATTGGGACTGTAAATAATAATTATGTTCTGGAAAAAAGACAATACTGAAAAAAAGATTAGTCAGATGAATGATCTGCTTAAAAAATCGTTTGAGAATGTAAAAAGGGACACAACTGGCATTTTTCAGTGGATGAACTACTTCTACAGGAGGGGAATGGAGCAGGAGCAGCTGATAAAAAGGCTTCAGCTGGAGCTTTCCTACATGCCCAAAACAAGGGAAGACATCAGGCGCATTATCGACGATTATTACTCGTTTGAAAGCATCATGGCAAAGATAAGCGAGTTGAATTACAAGATAGATGAATTGGCGCGCAAGCATGCGACCCAGGCTGAAAGAAGTGTTGCTCAGCCTGTGCATAAAGAGGTTCATCATGACATGTCCTACATAGAAAAAAGGCTGGAAATGCTGGAGCAAAAGAAGATGTCAATAAAGGAAAAAATAATGAGAAAGCTGACAAGAAACTCAAAAGAATATGTAAAAAGTGTTATACTTTCATACATCAGAAAATACGAAAGAATATCGGCTTTGCAGCTCAAGGAAATTGTTGTTGACGAGCAGAATTTCTGCTCCAAAAGCTCATTTTACAGGCTGCTGGAAGAGATAGAGGAACTGGACGAGATTGGGGTTGTAAAACAAGGCAAGGAGAAGCATTACATCTCAAAAGCAATAAAAAGAATATAGCAATTGCAAAATAGAAATCAATATAAACCACTCCCTTTCCCTAAAAGTGAGTTGTGAGCGAGTGGGTAGCTGGCGAGCGAAAGCGAGCTTTCGCATTCCACCGCTCACTCGCATTCGACTGGGGGTGAATCACATTTTTGGAAAATTTTTTCTTAGAGGCAGCAGTCTGGGGCTAAAAGGCAAAAAGCTGAGGCAGGAATTCACAAAAATCAGGCAGGAATTTGAGGAGCATCTCCTGTCCATTAATGAAAATACAAACGAGATTGCAGCAAATTACGAGTACACTTGCGAGATTGAAGCAAAGCTTGACAAATTAAGCGAAAGAGTTGACCAAATCCAGATGCATCTTGAGTCAACTTCGGGCAATTTTGTATCAAGAAGCAAGGATTTTGATGTTAAAAGGCTCAACAGAAGAGAGCAGGAAGTGTTTTTGGTCATCTACACTCTTGAAGAAGAGAAAGGCAGCCTTACTTATGAGGACATAGCAAAAAAGCTCGATATGTCAGAGCAGCTTGCAAGTAATTACGTCACATCGCTAATAGAAAAAGGAGTTCCCATAATAAAAAGATACCTTAATTCAAAGCCTTATCTGAGGCTTGACCCTGAATTCAAGACATTGCAGGCAAAGGAAAACATATTGCAGCTAAGCTTGCACGAATTCATTTAATATTTTTAGGATTTGATTAAAAGTTTTAATCACAGAGTATCCAACGGACTTTTCACCTTCTTTAACTGCTGTGTTGATACTTTTGTATAAATCTGGGTTGTTGACAAATTTGAGTGGCCAAGAAGCTCCTGTATTATTCTTATATCTGTTCCGGCTTCAAGAAGATGTGTTGCAAAGCTGCTCCTTAATGCATGGCAAAATACTCTTTTTTTGATGCCGGCTCTTTTAGCAGCTTCTTTTACAACCTTTTGGGCCTGCCTTGTTGTTATTGGACGATTTTTGACGGAAAAAATATAAGAAGTGATGTCTTTTTTGTTCTTTAAGTATTCGTTTAAATGCAGGATCAAGTTGTCTGACAAAATAATGTACCTTTCCTTGTTGCCTTTGCCGTGCTTTATTTTGCCGATTTTTTCTCCCAAGTCAAGATCATCAGTCTTCAGGCTGACGCATTCGCTCACCCTTAATCCAGAGGAGTACATAAACTCAATCAAAAGCCTGTGCTTTGGATTTTCAGCTGCATTCAGGAGTTTTTTTACTTCCTCTTTTGTCAGCACTGTAGGAAGCTTTTTCTCAAGCTTTGGCGCCTTGACTGCATTAAATGCCCTATTTTGCAAGATTTCATTGTAAAAGAACTTGAGAGAGCTTAAGGCAAGATTTATGCTGCTGGGCCTGTATTTTTTGTTTGACATTAAATAAGCAATGTAGCGCTTTGCATCATCTTCAGCCACAGCATTCGGCTCTTTCTTCGCAAAATCCAAGAATTTTCTGTTGTGGAAAATGTAAGTGTCAACTGTCCTTTTGCTAAAGCCTCTTATTTCTAGCTCTGTTTTCAGCTTGTCAAGCATTTTTTCACCTTTTTACATAGTTTGTAGGGTGAACTTTTGTTGTGTCATAACCCTTACTTTTTAAAATATCTCTGATATATTCATAATACTGATAAGTATGAATCATCTTATGGCAATTTGGACATAATCCTACTAGATTTTTATCGTCGTTATTTTCTCTGTTGCCATCTAAATGATGCAAAGTAATAAGCTTATCAAATCCGCACCCAGCACACACTTTAGTTATATCCCTTAATTTTTCCAGGCTTATATTATACCATTTCTTAGCATTTGCACGCTTAGTTAAATCATAATGATGCAATCTTACATGGCACCCGGCACACAATCCAAAAGCCTTATGTGGTCTTGTCCTACCACAACTTTTACATTTTATTTCTTTGCTTCTCCATGCCAACTTCTTGTAGCATTTATAGCAGTAACCCTTTGCGTGATGCTCCTTTCTTTCCTTACAGCCAAGACAATCAATTAAAAATCGACCATTTGGGTTAGGGTTTGGATATTTTTTTATATTTTTAATCACCATAACTTACTTTTTTAGTATAAGAAATATATAAATGTTCGTTATTAGATTATTACTAACTTCTTTTAATGACTATTAGGCGAACATTTTTTGTGCCTTTATATTAAAATTGTCTTTACCAAGACTAAGAATGACCAACGGATAAGGGGGTTTGAGAGATTTATTACATTGAAACATTAAACTTTGGTGCTGGAAGTAGGCTTTTATGTGTAAAACTTGATGTTTTTCAATGAATTGCACATCCAATAACGAAAAACGCATTAAACTCAAAAAAATCAATCCACCCTCCACCACTCTCCCCACCACCCACCCAACGATAGAAAGATTTATATATGTGTAATCACATTAAACCACATAAGGTGATGAAAATGCCAAATGTAACTTTAGCCATACCAGAAGATTTACATGAGAAAATGAAGAAACATTCTGAAATAAGATGGAGTGAGGTAGTTAGGAAATCTATCTCTGAGAAAATTGAAGATTTAGAGGTAATGGACAAGCTAACTAAGAGAAGCAAGCTGACGCAGACAGATGTGGACGAACTTTCTCATAAGATAAACAGAGGTGTTTTTGAAGAGCTAAACAAAAGATGAAAATTATACTGGACGTAAATGCTATCTTGTCTGCCTTGATTCGTGATTCAACGACCAGAAAGATAATTTTGAATTCTCAGTTTGACTTTTACTTTCCAGAACCTTCCCTACACAAAATTAGAAAGTACAAAGATTATATTCTGGAAAAATCTGGATTAACAGAGGATGAATATGACAAGTTAATGGCAACCTTGTTCAAGTATATCAAATTAGTACCAACTGAAGAAATAGAGAAAAATTGGGACGAAGCAAAGAAAATAATGGAGCATATTGATCCTGAAGATGTTGTTTTTATTGCGACAGCATTAAGCATAGCCGATTCTGTAATATGGTCAGACGACAGGCATTTTGAGAAGCAGGATAAGGTAAAAGTGTTGAAAACGGAAGATATTATAAACTAATCATTGCTATACAAAATTTTTGGGGTCGCTACTCTGGGCGGATAAGAAAACCTTATTAAAAATACAAAAACACTCGTTAAAGCACTAAAATGACCCACTCCCAAAATAAATCCAGCTAAAGCTGGGGGTTTCTCACGCAAACCCTCTAACTTAAATCGTTTCGGTCTATGGACACGAAAGATTTAATGTAGGGTTCGCTTGACGAGAAAACCCCACAAAAGCAAAACAACCACCACGTTATGAGGTGGTTGTAATGACCAGAAACATATATCCACACTTTAATCCAGAAGTGCATAAGATTGAAAGCAAGATAGCAACGGTAAGAACATCTTTCCATTGCAAATACAACATAAATTATCATTTGATTTGGATACCCAAATACAGAAAAGAAATACTAATAGGAAAAGTGATTGAAGTGCTAAAACAAATAATTCATGGACAATGCCAAGAGATTGGCATACAGGAACTTGCATTAGAAGTTATGCCAAACCACTTGCATTTGTTTGTAAGCGGAAAACCGACGATAAGACCAAGTGATATAATTCACAAACTAAAAGGAAACACAGCAAGGCAGTTAAGGTTAGTTTTCCCTGAACTGCGATACTTGAGCTATCAAAACCATTACGGCAAAGGATTTGACGCTTTATGGGCAAGAGGTTACTACTGTGGTTCGGCTGGACACGTTTCACAAGAACAAGTCAAACGCTACATTCAAGAGCAGATGGGTAAAAGCGTTTTTGAATACGATATCTACAATTGTCCTCCAAACTTAAAAGGACAATTAAAGATAGGTGATTTCTCGTGAAAATCCTAAATCTTTATGCTGGAATCGGTGGCAACCGAAAGCTTTGGGGGGGGGAGATTGAAGTGATAGCAGTAGAAATTAATCCAGACATTGCAAAAATCTATCAAGATAACTTTCCCAACGATAAAGTTATTGTTGGTGATGCTCATGCTTACTTGGAAGAACATTTTGAAGAATTTGATTTTATATGGAGTAGTCCCCCATGTCCAAGCCATTCTAAGATTAGAAGATTTAGTGCAGTTGCAAAATGACAAAATAAACCTATCTTTCCAGATATGAAGTTGTATGAAGAGATAATATTCTTACAATCCTATTTTGAAGGCAAGTGGTGTGTTGAAAATGTGATTAGCTTTTATGACCCTCTAATTAAGCCATTTGTTTATAGGCAGCACTATTATTGGGCTAATTTTGTCATTGATGGAAAAGAAAAAGCTAATAGGATGCACAATGCTGGAAACGAAGCGTTGCAAGAATTAAAAGGGTTTGACCTTTCAAAATATGATGGGATAGACAAAACCAAGATTCTAAGAAATTGTGTTGAGCCAGAAGCTGGATTGTTTATTCTCAAGAGTGCTTTCAAAAGTAAACAAAATACATTAAGCGAGATTGTGCCTCTCGCTATAAACAAGAATGAGGACGACGGGCTTCCTCCCACATCTAAAGAAGTGGGTATCCGCCCTACGATTTTATGAGTTATCTGTAAAAAACAATCTTAAACTTTTAGCAACATTCAAAGGTCCTCTCGTAATAGAAACAGAAGCGACAATGTCTGGAAATTCCTGCAGTGCAATATTCTTTAGCTTGAGATATGTAATTTCTGCATCCAATCATTAACCACCTTGATTCTTTTGTTTAAATTTTCCCAGAAAATAAGCTGTTCCCAAGCCGGATGCTCTTCAATTTTGCCCTTCTCGATTTTACTTTTGAGT
>JAGVXT010000009.1 GCA_018303655.1 Candidatus Woesearchaeota archaeon | reverse complement strand
GTTCACTTTTCTTATTTTCCACTATTTTAGCTCTTGGGTCGCTATGGCTATATTTAATATCATCAATTTCTTTAATCTCGCTTGTCAACTTCAATAAGATATTTTTATTTTTTGATAATGTTTCTTTAATATTAATGAATGAAGACATATCTTTTTCGATATCTTTGATTTCTTCAGATAGTTCGTTAATTTTTTCATTTGTTCTTCTTATTGAATTCAAGATTTTGTCAAGTACGCTATGGTCTGCCCTAATATTCTGTTTTTCAAGTTCCCTTAACTCCAATTGATGGTTTTTCAGTTCCTCTGTTTTCTTATTGATGTTTTCGTCTGTATTCTTAATTTTACTGTCAAATACTAACAAAACATTCTTTTTCAATATATCCCCGTATAACTCTCCAACAATCGGCATATTCCTTGTATGAATTTTTAGAATATTCAATCTGCCTTCCTTGCTTGGAACGCCAATTTCCAATTCCCTGTCAAATCTACCCGGCCTTCTTAATGCAGGATCAAGTATGTTTGGCACGTTTGTTGCTGCAATCACAACAACCTTGCCTCTTGACTGCAAACCATCCATCAGCGCAAGCAGCTGCGCAACAACCCTTCTCTCAACTTCTCCCCTTGTCTCTTCCCTTTTTGATGCGATTGCGTCAATCTCGTCAATAAATATGATGGAGGGGGCATTTTTTTCAGCTTCCTCAAATTTTTTTCTTAAGTTTTCCTCGCTGTTATGTGCAAATATGCCGCCAAAGCCCGCTATAAAGTTCTGACATGGCTCCACAGAAATGTCATAAACATATTCAAAATTTTCTTTTACTTCTTCAATGCTTTTTACTTTGTCCCAATAGATGTCATTATTAAGTATCTGTTCTATTTTAGGATTTTTCAACCTCAATAAGATATTTTTTCCTATTGATTGTTGATTTTGCCACCCTCTTAAATCATAGTTGCTTTCAACGACACTTTTTATTTCTCCAGTGATTGGGATTCTGTCTCTTCTTGAAACTTCGATTTTTGAAACGTAATTGTAAATTATCAGGCTTCTTTCGGAATCAAAAAATCCTATTTCCCTGAAATTATTCAAATTCTCGTAATCTGCAAAGCAAATTCTTTTTTGCGGCCTGTCTTTTCTGTCGTATATTTTTGCCACAATTCCAAAATATAACAGCAAATAAGCAATATCATCAGCTAATTCCGGGCTTTCTGTGCAGGCCTCAACCATCGGAGCAGGGGTTTTTGTATTTAAACTCCCATCTCCTGAAAAGTATCCTCTCAAAAATGCAGAAAGGTTTGTCTTGCTAAAGTTATAAACAATGTCTGGTATTTTCTTTTGCCTTGCATTGCTATTGAATCCTAAAACTTTCTTCATGATTATGCCTAATATTCCAGAGCATACATAAATATCGGTTGCATTGAAATTCGGCTTATGGTAAATAGTCACAGGCCCGAATAATTTATTGCACAATTCTTTGACAGCTTTTTCCTCTTTACTGTGTATGCTTAATCTTACTTCATTTTTATTTGTGTAAGAGCCTTCAGCAACCCATAAGCCCAAGAATGCACAGAAATCTTCGTTAAACTCCAACATTGAAGGAAAACTTTTTCCCTTAGTGCAAATTCTTATATCTTCTTCGTTTATCCCAATATTTGCCTTCCTCATCAATCCTATAAATTTACTTACACCAAGCCCAACATTTTTGCTCAGAACATCATACAGGTATTTTGGCTTTAATCCAAGAGTTTGTGCAACATTGTTATGTCCAATTTTATTTATGGCTTTTCTTACATAATGCTGAACGCCCCTTACTTTTAATCCAAAATCATTTTCTTTCAGAGTTTTAAGCAAATCTAATTTGTTGATAGGATTTTCCGCAAAAGGCAATTTGTTAGGGACAGCAATGAAAGATTTATTAGGAATCAAGTCTGATGTTTTTATGTCTTCTATGCCATTTTTGCCAAGCGTAAATACTGAGTGATAGTCAGTTGCTCGAATTGTTCTTCCGCTTCTTGTTTTTATTTTCAAGACTTTTGAATTATTTTTATGCTTAATTAAATCTGTAATTTTTGAAATTACTACTTTTCCATTTTTATCAAAACATAATACTTTAAGCTCTTTGTTACCATTTTCAACAACTTCGCCAATTGGAATTCTTTTTAACAAACCATTTTCAACAACGAGGATTTTTTCATCATAAGGTAGGCTTTGGCCATAATACTTGCTCATGATTTCAGGCCCGTTAATCAATATGAAATGCGAGTTTGTCTCGTTTGCAACAGCCTTTGCAAGCAAAGTTTTTCCAGTTCCAGGCGGGCCATGCAATAAAACTCCTTTTGGAGCCTCTATGCCCAACCTTTCGAATATCTCAGGGTGCTTTAATGGCAACTCTACCATTTCCCTTACTTTTTTAATCTCATCCTCTAATCCACCCACATCCTCGTAAGTGATGTCAGGAACTCTTTCTTCTTCAATCTCAACAGCTTCTGACCTGAATTCAATCTCTGTCTGGTCAAGGATAATAACAGGCTGCTTTGGGTTTGTGTCAACAACAACAAACTTTATGTCCCCAAATCCGATTCCCATCATTGACTCGTCAAGAATGCTGAAAATGTCCTCGTCAAAGAACGGGTTGTTCATCATGGTTGTTTTCCTTCTTCTTGCCCCACCTAAAGAGACTATATCGCCCCTTACAACAGCCCTTCCCAATAATCCCTGCTTGAAAATTTCAGAAGAAGCCCTTATGACAATTCCTTTTCTTGCAGGCGCTATTATGACTTTTTTTGCTTCCTTCACAAGAATTTTCCTTATTTTTACAATCTCCCCAATTCCTGTTTTGGAATTTTTTCTTATAATTCCGTCCATTCTTATGATGTTTAACCCTATATCGCCAGGGTAAGACCTATCGGCAATTGCAACTGTCTTTCTTTCTCCTTCAATCTCAACAATGTCGCCTGGCTTGATGTCTACTTCGCTTAAGTAGCCGGAGTCTATTCTAACAATGCCTTTATTTACATCATCCTGGATAGCTTCCGCAACCTTTAATTTCAGCTCCTTGTCTGCCATTTTGTCACACTTTGATAAGGATAAGGGTTTTATAAATGTTGCTATTAAGTTTTATAAGTAGAATTACCCAATATAATTCTTTTCAGGCTGGGCCTGTATCTGCACTTTTGGCATTGGAATCGGTGCTGGCAGATTGATTTCCTGGCTTAGGATCAATGCCTGGATGTTGCACTTTGTAAGGATTGTGTTCAGCAATCCTGCCATAAGCTCTTTTGGCACTTTCTTGTCCTTTTTCCAGCCGGCAAGCAGCTCCTTGATTTTTTTTGGGTCTTCCATGTAAAGAAGCTCGCCTTCAAACAGAATTATGCCGACATTTGGCTCGTATTTTGATGTGAATTCAAATAAGAATTTCGCAACATTCTGCTTGTCCTTGCCAAGGGAGATATCAGCTTCCTCAACATTCTTTATCGTGACATTGTTGTTTATGTCAATCTTGCCTTTAGCTGCTTCTTTCCTCTCAGCGCTCAGTTTTGTGAATCCAAAGCCTACTATCATTTTAGAAATAGGATTGAAAAGGGGTATTTAAAGGTTTGGTGAAAATAATTAACGAAAATCTTAATGTTTAGGTTTATTAAATTAATTAAAAATTATCTCCTTCTATCCAATATTGCTCTAACTTGTTCTGGAGTAAAATGTTTTGCGTTTTGTGTTCCAAACACTACAACAAGAATTGCTTCATCTAATCGCTTTCCAGAAAGTTCTTCTGCCAATTTTTTTTCAGAAGTTGCATCAGCTATTCTTCTACCTCTATGATATGCAACAACACTACCTCTCAAATCCCTTTTCAACCTTTCATCCTGCAAGTCTTTTACATAAGCAGCTTCGTTAGGATCGCTGGGGGTCCTAACCTCTGAATGAGGGAAATTTCCTCCTCTACCATATTGAGAATAATGATCTCCCATTATATGTGGAAGTACAATATTATTTATAAATTTTACTAACTCTTCTTCTGCCCATTATACAATTTCTTCACATAATCAAGCGTGCTTACTTCATCAGGGCCTTTATCTTCCCTAATCTGAATAACTCTAGGAAATCTAAGTGCAAATCCTGATTCATATGTTGGACTTTTCTGTATCTCATCGTATCCAACCTCAATGACAATTTTTGGCTTTACTTTTACCTCTTTTCCTTTCTCAGAAATAGTCAAGGGCTTTAACAGCCTGGTCATCTCAACAAAACTCAAGCCTTCTTTTTCTTTTTCTTTCAATCCGGTGCTTGCCCTTCCAACTTCCAAAAAATTGCCGTTTTCATCAATGCACGCGATAACATAGCTTGAAAGCCATTTTGACCTTTTTCCCTGCCCCCATTCTGCACCTACAATAGCCAAATCCAGAGTCTCCATCATGCTCTTGAACTTTATCATGTAGCCAACTCTTGCGCCTGGCTTGTATGGGGCATCAAGAGCCTTAAACATCAGGCCTTCATTTCCTGCATTGACAGCTTCCCTGAAGAACTTCTCAACGTCCTTTTTTTCAGAAACGATTTTGCTTTTTGAAAGCACAATTTTCTTTTGCTCCTGCCTTATTATTTTCTCGAGCAATGCTCTTCTTTTTTCAAAAGGCTCGTTAAGCATGCTTTTTCCCTCATGATTTATAATATCAAAAACATTAAGCTCGACAGGAAAATCCGAGGACATTTTGTCAATGTCATATTTTCTTTTGATTCTTTGGGAAATGCTTTGAAATGGAAGATACTTTCCTGTTTTTCTGCTGTAACCGACTGCCTCTGAATCTATGATGAAGCTTTTGCCTTTAACATTTTTCTTCACAAACTCAACAACATCAGGAAACTGCTTTGTAACATCTTCCAGTCTTCTGGTGAACAGTTTTATATTTCCCTTTTCGTCCTTATGAGCCTGTATCCTGAAGCCATCGTACTTAAATTCAATAGCTGCTGGCTTGCCAACAGTTTCAAATGCCTCTTCAATTGTATCAACTTTCAATGCAAGCATCACCTGTATTGGAATGCCGACCTTCATTCCTATATTTTCAAGCCCTTCCAATCCTTTTTGCTTTGCAGCTTTTGCAACCAATGCAAATTCATTTGTAACGTCATAAGCGTGCTGGACAGCATCAAGGTATTTGTTGTATATGTCCCTGTCTTCAACCTCAATGTCATTTCCTTCTTTAGTGTATTTTACTCCAGTCTTATGGCCAAAGAAAGCCCATGTTATTGCATCCCTCATTGAGCCTTCTCCAACCCCAATGCGCATCTCTCCAAGAATTGTCTTTACAATGTATTTTGACTCAACAGGCTTTGCTGATGTAAGCAGTTCCGCAATCAGCTGGGTTTTTCTGTCAACAGTTCCCTGTCCTTCAAGCTCTGCAAGCCTTCTTATATTTTCAAAAACTTTCTTAATGGTCAGTTTTGTTGAATGCAAAGTTGCCTGCTTTTTTGTCTTTACAATCAGCTCTGCAACCAACCCCAAATCACCCTGCTTTTTCCACTCCTTTTCTATCCTGTCAGCGCTTATGCCTGTTGCAACGTTCAATGATTTCAGCATTAAGCGGGAAGCAACCCCTATTTCCCTTGAGTCATAGCCTGGAAAAACCCTTCCCTCAAGAAGAAGCATCACATGCTCCATTTCATCAGCATTGACATCTTTCAGGAACTCTGAGATAATGTGCGTTTTTTCCAGCCTTTTTGTGGTTTTGTTTAGCTCTTCGTAAACTTCAACAAGCCTTGAGTACTCCATAAAAAAGAATTATTCTTGAAAGTTTATTAATTTTATTGGTTTGTAACGCAAGAATTTGTCCATTACTATGATATCTATTGAAGTTATCGATATATTTATATATAACTTTATGAATTAAATGATCGTTATAGAATGAACAAACTTATAATCATTTTTGCATTGGCTTTAATCGTTAGCTCTTTTGCTGTCTTGGGCGCTGAGAATACAACCAGCACGTGCACAGATTCCGACGGCGGAATGAATTATTATGAATATATAACAACCCGAGCGAAAATCCGAATCTGCTGAACGAAAAATCATGCAGAAGCGACGGCCAAGCAATAGAAAACTTATATGAATGTACATACGGCTGCTCTGACGGTGCCTGCAAATCAGAGTCAACAACAGTCAAAGAAGAAGTCAAATGTGTGTTCTCAAATTCTGGTTCAACTCAAAGTTGTTACACAACTGATAATAAATATAAATGTTCTGGAGTTGACACATGCGTTGTATCTGTTTCTGGAACAAAAGGAACAAGCTTGACATGGAAAAGCACCTGCGGAGGATATGTTTATACAACAATTGATGGCTATAATGAAAATGCTGAATTTGCCTGCACAACACAAACCAAAAGCTGCACTGACAGTGACGGGCTCGATATGTATACAAAAGGCCAGGTTTACGGTCCGCTCGATGCTTTCGGATCCAGTAGGCAAGGTCAGGTGGGATATGCGAATGATTTCTGCCTCCAGATGAAAGAAGGGCAGTTCCCTTGGACATATGACCCTGAATGGAATGATAATGATGTGCTTTCTAATGATTATACTGAAGTGTGTGAAAAAGAATGTGCGGTTTACGAGATGATTTGCTTTAACAATGGCAAAGCAATAACTCCCTCCGGTCAGGCGTCTATTTGTCCGGCAGGCTGCAAATCCGGAGCATGCGTACCGACTTCAAAACCGGTTTGCGGCAACAAAATATGCGAGTCTGGAGAAGCTGATTACTGCCCGCCTTGCTCCAAGGAAGAAGGAATAGCCTGTTCTTGCTCAGTTGGAACTTGCCCAAGTGATTGCGCAACGCAAAAATGCACAGATTCCGACGGCGGAATGAATTATTATGAATATGGCTATATAACATTCTTCAATAACAACCCGAGCGAAAATCCGAATCTGCTGAACGAAAAATCATGCAGAAGCGACGGCCAAGCAATAGAAAACTTATATGAATGTACATACGGCTGCTTTGAAGGCGCTTGCAAGATGATGCCTGAGCCTACAACCCTTAAAGAGCAAGTCACATGCATATTCTCAAATTCCAAGGCAACTCAGAGCTGTTATGCCAACAACAAAGAAGGAAGCAGCTGCTCTGGCTACGATTCATGCACAGTTACAATATCAGGAGAAAAAGGCACTCAGCTCACATGGAAAAGCACTTGCGGAGGATATGCTTACACAACTATTGACGGTTACAGTAAAAAGATTGGATTTGACTGCTTGTCATCGTGCCCTGAAGGCTGCTCTTGCTACGAAGGTAAAATAGTTGAGTGCACACCTGGAGCTTACCCATGCAAAGAAGGTTGCACTTGTGACACGCATGGACAGGTCTTATACTGCGGCAAGAATGAGTGCATCGACAGCGATGGTGGAAAAAATTACTATGAAAAAGGTTATGTTACAATGACTTATCCTAATGAGGTTTTCAAAGACAAGTGCGCTGCCGATGAAGCTAGTCCTGAAAAGGCAGATTATTACCGCAACTTATTGTACGAAACTTATTGTTATGATTCAAAACAATACGCTTACGCAGATTATCAATGTCCATACGGCTGCTCCGACGGTACCTGCAAAAAAATGGAGCTGAAGCCGACAGAGAAGCCAATCGAAATACCAAAAAAAGAAAGAAAAGACAGGCCTGCAGAATCAGTCAAAGAGCCTCCAGAACCAAGCGAAAAGGATTATGTCTGCGCTGGTTGCGAGCTTGATGACAAATGCTACCCGTTTGGCTACAGGAAAGACAATAAATTCTGCAGCGATAATTATAAATTCACGAGCCAAATCAAAGAAGAAGAAAAGTGCGACAACAATTTTGAATGCTCCTCAAACCTTTGCATAGACAGCAAATGCGTTAGTTCAGGATTTATCCAAAAAATTCTAAGTTGGTTTAAGGGTTTTTTCAGTTAATTATTTAAATACCCTTTTCCAGAACATTTTCATGACACATAATGCAGAGCACGAGCATAGGCACATGAGCATTTTTGACTGCATAAGAACTCGTCGTTCAATAAGAAAATACAAGGACAAGCAAGTTCCATGGGACAATGTTGTCGAGATTCTGCAGGCCGGAAAGTACGCTCCATTTGCAGGCAACATTTTCAATGTCAAGTTCATTGTTGTTAAAAATGAAGCCAAAAGAAAGGCAATTGCGGAAGCGAGCGTGCAGCAATACTGGATGCAGGATGCTCCTATTCATATTTTAGTCATTGGCGAGCCTGAAAAAGCAGAGCGGTATTATGGAACAAGAGGCACAAGGCTTTACACAATACAGGGGGCTGCTGCTGCAATTGAGAACATGCTTTTGACAGCCACTTCTCTTGGATTAGGATCCTGCTGGGTTGGCGCATTTGACGAGGAAGAGATAAGAAGGCTTTGCAACCTGCCTGAACATGTAAATGTGCAGGGCATTGTCACAATCGGCTATGCTGATGAAACACCGCAAGCTCCTCCAAAGCACAGGATAGAGCATGTCATGTTCTTCGAGAAATGGTACGGCAGGATTGAAGGCCCAAAAACGGGATTAGGATACTGGAGCCCTTACATACAGCATGCTGTGACTGAAACTCATAAGCACATCAAGAAGCATGGTAAAAAATTAGTTGAGAAAGTCAAGGAAAAGTTTAAGAAGAAAAAAAGTTAATTTCTATAAAAATAAACGAGAGCGACTTTTGGCTGTAAAGCGAGAAGAAAGTAAACCGCTTGTCGATAAATCGCAGAGCGATTTTCGATCATGCTCGAAAATCAGTAACATGCGAGGTTCGCGAGGAACTCGCTCACCATTCGACTGATTTTCGACATTTGATTATTTTATTGCAATGTTAGGCGAAGCTGGAGCGATTGAAAGGGTGCGAAAGCCGAGCACAATCTAATGTCCCGAAGGGACGGATTGAAATTTCTAGAGTTATACCTAATATCAAATAAAAAATGTGGCACATTGCTGTGCCACCGCTTGCCTTCATATTAAAAACGTTGGGGGTGGTTTTGTAAATGAAGGCAAAGAAACAATCTCACCACAAAGACTAAAGGGGTGATCGTGAGTTTTGCCTATTGAACTAATTCTATTCCAAGCTCCTGCGAAACCGCAACTGCTGCCGGCGATGGCCTTGAGTAATCAACCTTGCCAAGCACCCATGGGCTTTTGACTCCTGTTATGATGGTCATGACTGTAATTTTTCCTTTCATGTCTTCAACAACTCTTGCTCCCCAGATGACATTTGCATCGTCATCAAGAGATTCAGTAACAAGCTCGCCTATCCTGTTGATGTCGTCAAGCGTCATATCTGGGCCCCCTACAACATGGATTAAAGCTCCTGTTGCTCCTTTGTAGTCAACCTCAAGCAGCGGGTTTGAAAGAGCTCCCTTGACAGCCTCTTCAACTCTGCTGTTTGTATCGCTAGTGCCGACTCCGATGACAGCAACACCTCCATTCTGCATGATTGCCTTTACATCGGCATAATCCAGATTGACAAGAGATGGAACTGCAATTGTCTCCACAATCCCTTTTATCATAGTTGAAACAAGCTCATTGGCAACTGCAAATGCCTGCTGTATCGGCAAATTGCCTGCTATCTGGACCAATCTGTTATTGTCAATTGCAATGACTGTGTCAGAAACCTGTCTTAGCTGATGCATTCCAAACTCTGCCTTGTCAACCCTTGCCCTTTCAATCTTGAAAGGCATTGTAACAGTTCCAATCACAATAGCGCCTATGTCTTTTGCAAGATGCGCCACAACAGGAGCAGCTCCGGTCCCTGTTCCTCCGCCCATGCCAGCGCAAACAAAGACCATGTCAGCCCCTTTCAGGCTTTCTTTAAGCTCATTCATTGATTCTTTAGCTGATTCAGCTCCTTTTTCAGGAAATCCTCCGCACCCTAATCCTCTTGTAATTCCTTTTCCGATCAGGAACTTCCTGTCAGCATCAATAATGCCAAGATGCTGCTTGTCTGTGTTGCACGCTATTATCTCAGCGCCTTTGATGCCCTTTTTGTAAAGCCAGCCAACCATGTTGTTGCCAGCTCCGCCAACTCCTATTACCTTTATGTTTGCCTGTCCTACTAGTCCTGCATCTGTGTTTGTACCTTCAACTGAAAAATCCATTTTTCATCATCCCCCTTTTCCCTAGCCGTATGGTGTTCATGTATATTTTACAATATAAATTTCCGAATACCGAAATGTTTATATTGCTCTTCTATTGTATCCCTTTTAGAATTAGTTTGTGCCAACAAGCTGATTTGATACCGTTTTATAGTTTTTTCCGTACTAAAAAACTAGAATTTCCAAAACGAAACGATTTTAAGCCGCTTTTCGCCAAAAAAGCTGCTTTAGGTGAGTTTTTCGCCAAAAAAACTCATATTTAATCTTTCTTTAATTTTATCTTTATATACAAGCACATTTATAAAGCTTTTGATTTTGATGGATTTCTGCCAAAAAAGCAATAATTTTAACTTATACTATATTCCTATTTGGAATGACACTCTACTTCATAGGTTTAGGATTAAACAACGAGAAAGACATAAGTATTAACGGGCTTGAAGCTGTCAAGAAATGCGATGTTGTTTACCTGGAAAACTATACTTCTGTTTTAAACTGCAAAAAAGAAGATTTGGAGAAATTTTACAACAAAAAGATAATTCTTGCAAGAAGAAATCTTGTTGAAGATGACGAAAACGAGATTATTGAAAACGCTAAAGCAAAAAATGTTGCCTTTCTTGTTGCCGGTGACCCATTAGTTGCAACAACCCATATTGACCTGTTTTTAAGGGCAAAAAAAGAAGGAATAAAATGCCATGTTATCCACAATGCTTCAATTATAAGCGCTGTTGGCATTACAGGGCTGCAAGCGTATAAGTTCGGCAAAACAACAAGCATACCCTTGCAGAATGATAATGTTGAAGCTCCTTACGATGCCCTGAAAGGCAACTTAAGCTTGGGCCTGCATACCTTGTTTTTGCTTGACCTGAATCCTGAAGAGGGGAAATTTATGAGCGTTAATGACACAATAAGATATTTGTTAAAAATTGAGATTAAAAAAAATGAAAAAGTATTTTCTGAAAAAACCATTTGCGTCGGGTGCGCAAGGATTGGAAGCGAGAAGCAGGTTATCAAGGCTGGAGCTGCAAAAGAATTATTGAAATTTGATTTCGGCAATCCAGTTCATTGCCTGATTGTGCCAGGAAAGCTGCATTTCATGGAGCAAGAGGGATTGAATATTTGGGTTTGATATTTTTTAACATTCTAAATGAAATATTCAAGTAGAGGTTCAAGATTCTGTTCAAAAAGAGCATCGTGAGAAGCATCGCCCCGAACTGCTATTCCAACTTGCTTTCTCTTTAATGCAGGATCAGCCGCATAATTTCTTACAGAAACAACTAAACTATCTCCATTCATTGACCTTAAAACATAAACTGGTGTTTTTATACCATGACCTGGTGGCTCCATAGGACCGTTTGCTTTTAGCTGGGTTTTAAGAATTTCACTTAGTATTTGTGCTAATTTGCCAATGTCAAGACTGGCATCAACCACAGGAAAATCTCTTTCTTTCAAAAATCTCACCAAAATTAACTTGATTTTTGGCTTTTTTATTTAAATTTTCTTATTTAACTCTTTTTTAACAACAACTTTTATATACAAAGTTTAAAATGCTTACTTACAGCCCCGTGGAATTATAGCACTGGACATGCTCGTGTGAAGTTTATAAAGGGCTAGTTCTTACCTATTGAAAAAAGAGAACACGCAAAACCCCAAAATTAAGTTTTTCGGCTTTAAGCACGAAAATATTTTACGGAGTTTCGCTTAACGCTCTCTTTTTCTTTGTACTCCAAAGTTTGTAAATAAATAAAAAATTTGGAGGTTGTGAAGATGATTCAGAAAACAAAAGAAGAGTATTTGAAAGAACATAAAAATTGGGGAAGCATTAAAATTATCAATTTTCCTGAAAAGAGTGAAAGATTAGCAGAGCTTGTTGGCATAATTCTTGGCGATGGGAATCTACATGCTTATAAAAAAGGCAAAGATGTAGGGACTTACTCTTTAAGAATAGCTGGAAATTACATAAAAGATTACGAATATCTTACGAATTATGTAGCAAATTTATGTAAAGACCTTTTTATGGTTAAGCCTAGGACATACAAACAGCCAAATGTAAATTGTATTTATCTTATAATTGATGGTAGATTAATCGTAGATTTTTTAATTGAAATTGGATTAAAGCACGGCAACAAAATAAAAAGTCAAGTTACAATACAGAATTGGATTAAGGAAAATGATGCATATTTAAAAGCGTGCATAAGGGGGTTAATAGATACAGATGGCTGTATTTATGAAATGCTGCCTCATTGGCCGGGCTTGTTCCAGATTAATTTTGAGAACAGGAACATAACATTGCTAAGAGACACCAGAGAAGCTTTGATAAATTTAGGTTATCACCCGTCCAAGATATGTGGAAAAAGGACAGTATTCGGAACTAAAATTTATATCTCTAGAAAGGAAGAAATCAAAAGATTTTATAAAGAGATTTGGTCTAGCAACGATAGAAATATAAAACAATTCACTAAAGTGTTTAACTCATAACAGCCCCGTAGTCTAGCGGTCAAATTCCTAAAAGGGAAGACTTTGGATACGGCCCTTTGGTTGCTTTGCAATAGAAAGGCTGTGGCGGCAGTTCGAATCTGCCCGGGGCTATTTTCAACAACATTTATAAATCATCTAATATTCCACTTTACTAAAAGGTAGCTCGGTTTTGAAAGCGAGCGAACAAAATGTTCGCATTTCACTGCTCAGCTATACTGGATGCAACTAACTTGTTCTTCCAGTTTTCAATGTATGGCGAGGCAAAATTTAATGGCAGAAAAAATTTTGCCGAGCACTAGAATTGCAGAGCAGATTAAAAAGTTAAAAGAATAAATATTTACCAAAAATGGCAAGAATGCACTCAAGGAAGAAGGGAAAGCACGGCTCAAAGAAACCGGCAAAGAAGACAGCTCCGTCATGGATAAGGTACAAGCCAAAGGAAGTCGAACTGCTGATAGCAAAGCTTTCAAAGGACGGCAAGACAACTTCCCAAATTGGAATGATATTGAGGGATGTTTACGGAATCCCGAATGCATTGGCCTTATGCGGCAAATCAATAAGCGCTGTCCTAAAAGAGAAGAATTTAAGCGCGGAAGTGCCTGAAGACATGATTTCTTTATTTAAAAAAGTTGCAGCGCTAAGAAAGCATATAGAAGCCAATAAGCATGACCAGACTTCAAAGCGCGGCTTGCTATTGACACAGTCAAAAATAAACAGGCTTACCAAATACTACAAGAGAACCGGCAGGATTCCGGAGAACTGGAAGTTTGACGCAACAAGAAGCGGATTTTTTAGCGAGTGAGTTGAAAAAAATAAAATGGCAAAGTATAATATTGTTCCAACAGATAGAAATAGAGATTTTGTAAATGCCAATTATGTGAAACACCCTCATTTATCAATTCCCCCTAAATTTAAACCTACGATGCCACGCGGCAAAGTGAGAATTGAAGTTCATCAAAGTAGGGGATAGATTACAAGGACGGAAAAGTTATTTATGGTCGTGCTTCTGTATCTCTTTATTTATTGACTGGAAATGTAAATGTAACTAATGTAAGAAAATATTTGGCAACATTTGAACTGGAACCATCATCTCCACATCCTCATCCAAGTGGAAAAGATGTTAAGGTGGCTGTTGAGGAAAGTGGTATATTGGAAAAACTAATACAAAGACGTGTTTGAATTAATTTTTTTGTCTTTGTTTCATTAATTCGTTATTAGTATTATTTATATTTTTTATCCTCTCAACAACCTCATCAATCAGATAATCCGGAGTTGAGGCTCCTGCAGTAACTCCAATCTTTTCTTTGCCTTCAAGCCATTCCTTTTGCAATTGCTCTTCTGACTGGATAAAATAAGATTCAACTCCGTATTCCAGCGATTTTGCATAAAGCTCTTTTGAGTTGCTTGAGTTTAAGCCGCCAATTACAATAATTATGTCGCAGTCTTTCGCCAATTCATCCACATCGCTTTGCCTTTGTTTTGTCGGGTTGCAGATTGTGTCAACAAACCCGTATTTTACATCAAGGTTTTTCAGCGACAGGGGAATTTCTTCAAACTGATGATTCATTTCATTATTAATGTTTTCAATCAGTTTTTTATACCCCAAAACAGACATTGTTGTTTGCGAAATGACTGCAATCTTCTGGAAGTTGTTTTCATTAATGTAATCAATAACTTTTCGGTAATCATCTTCATGCTCCACAATAAGCGTATTTTTGCCTTTCAAATAATAGCTTGTGCCGATTGCTTCCGGATGATTATGCTTGCCGAAAATAACAACCTCATATCCATTGTTTTTCAGCTTAATCGCAACATTATGCACCAAAGTAACCAAAGGGCATGTTGCATCATTGAGGTTTTTGCCTTTTACAATGGACTTTTCCCCAAGAGTGGCGTATGTGGTTCCAGGCTCGCCATGGGCCCTAAGCACAGTAACAGCATTTTGTGGAATTTCATTTATGTCATCAACAAAAACGATGCCCTTGCCTTCGAGATTTTTTATAACCTTCTCATTATGCACAAGCTGGCCAAGAACATAGGTATTTCCGTCATTGCTTTGCGCAACTTCCTCTGCAATTTCAATTGCTTTCTTCACGCCAAAGCAGAATCCTGCGTGCTTTGCTACCTTGATTTCCATTCTAATTTGGCTTTAACCACGTCCCCCTAATACCATTATTTACTTCTAACTTAAATAGTTTTTGTCAAGAAAACAAAAGGATAATCATACTGTATCTTGAAAAATGCCTCCCTTGCCTCATAAATGCTGTTGAAAACTCCGAAAACTGTAGGGCCAGAGCCGGAAACCAGCGCATTCAGCGCGTCATTTCTCAGCAGATTGTTCTTGATATCATTTATCATTTTATATTTTTTTGTGACAATGGGCTCAAAGTCGTTGTGAAGGTTGTTAGCTATTTCCTTTATGTCTTTTTTTTCTATGGCCTTGACAAGCGCATTTATGTCTGCTTTTGTTTTTATTTTAGGCTTTTGCCTGTCAAATGCGGCATACGCCCATTTAGTTGATACTCTGAACCCTGAGTTTATAAGCACGATGTTTATGCTGAATGACTTCTTTATGCGCTTTATTTTGTCGCCAATTCCCTCAACCAAGGCTGCATTTTCCCCTATAAAGAACGGAACATCCGAGCCGATTTGCGAGGCTAATTCAACCAGCTGCTTTTCCTTGAGCTTCAGGCCCCATAATTTGTTTAAGTTCAGCAGAGTGGTTGCCGCGTTGCTGCTTCCGCCTCCCAAGCCGGCTTCAAGGGGCACATTTTTCTCGACAAATATCTTGACACCGTGCTTTACTTTGAATTTCTTTTTGAGAAGCAAAGCTGCCTGGTACGCAAGGTTCTCCTCACCGCTCAGCTCCATGTTTGTTGAATCAACTATGATCTTGTCCTCATTTATAGGCTCAATGGAGATGCTGTCGCTCAGCTCTATCATCTGCATAACTGATTGTATGTTATGGTAGCCGGAGCTTAGTTTCTTGCCTATCTTGAGGTAAAGGTTGATTTTTGCGTATGATGGCACTGGCATAATTGGCTGAGATATTATTTTCATATATAATATTTGCGAATTTGACGGTTAAGAGTAAGTTTTAAAAAACAAGGTATCAACCTAAGGACTATGAAAGGCACTTTGGATGAAAGAGTTACCTTGATAAGGGGGATTCACAGAAGATTAAATTTAGATACAGAAATAGTGGATGGGAAAGTCTCAGGGGCTGTTGATAGGTTGCTTAAAGATGATGATGTTTTGAGTGGCTTGGAAAAAGCAACAAGGGAACTAAGGACAACCGCCCATGAAATAAAAATAAGTGTATTAAGGGCTTTTTTGAGCCAGCTTGCAAAATATGGTTTCTTGAGACCAGATGTGGATTATGTTGACTGGTGCTCCGGAAGAGGGGAGCTAGCTTATAGTCTTGCCCATCTGATTGGCCCTCAAGTAGTGAGAAGTGATAGGAGATTTTCGAAAAAGAATTTAGTAGAAAAAATTTTTCCCTGTACAAAAGAATACGGCATAACAAAAATACCATTTGATTTGAAATCCTTGACATCAATGCAACATGTTCCAACTATCCCAGAGAGTCCAAAAGGAAAAGTGGCTTATGTAGGAACATATTGTTGTGGAAGCCTTGCAGATTTAATAGTTAGATACGCTGAACTTCAGCAGAGGATGCCTGATTTCATTGGGATTTTGCCATGCCACCATGAAAAAATGGAATTTGAATTATCAAACTTGGCATCTAAAATTAGTTTGAGTCGTGATATTTTTAACCTGCTGAGAAGGGCAGTAGAATACCTTCAACTTGAAGATGGGTATCGGGCAGTGGCAAGAAAAGCTATGGATATAATTGACTACCACAGAGCTCTAAATCTTAGGCATCTTGGTTACGACGCAAGAGTTGTTAGAATTTATCCCCATAGTGTATCTCCCTTTAACAACATGTTAGTTGGGGTAAAAAGCTAAGCAATGCTAACAACCACAAAGCACTGCATTCCCTTGCCTTGCCCGAAAGCAGTCAATTCATCTCCAGAAGTGTAGGCAATCCCGATTTTTTCTTTTTCCAGGTTTAGTATTTTTGACAGCGAATTTTTGATATTGCCGGTATATTTTTCCAGTTTTGGCTTTTTTGCCTCTATCATGATGCTGGCATTGTTTATTTTAAGGTTTTTTTTGCTTAATTTGTTCAAAATCACTTTCAAATACTCTTTGCTGTCTGTTATGCCTTTTTTGAACATTGGATCTGCATAAAAGCCAAGCGATTTTTCTCCTATTGCTGAGCTTATCGCATTGAACAAAGCATGCAGAATAACATCTCCATCGGAATTCGCTTCCAGTCCGATTTCATTTGGGATTGTATAGCCCCCTAATGCCAGTTTCTTGCCCCTGTCAACAGAGAATTTATGGCTGTCCTGCCCGAATCCGGTTCTGGAAGCCGTTATATTGTGTCTTCTCATCAATATTGCTTCTGCAATTTTCATATCATCCTGCGTTGTTATCTTTATGTTATCATAAGAGCAGTCAACAACTTTTACTTTTTTGCCAATGGCTTCAACAAGTGAAATATCATCGGTAAATTTCAGCTTTTTTTTGTTTGCATTACTAAAGGCTTCAATAAACGAGCCATATTTGATACATTGCGGGGTTTGCATCTGATATACATTAGCCCTGTCTATTGTTTTTTCAATAAAATCATTGCTTATTTTTTTAATTGTGTCCTTTAATTGAAATCCTAGAACAGCAGCGCCATGCTTTTTTGCAGCATTGATGCAGTTTATAATCTCATTTTCCTTTACCAATGGGTTGCTTCCATTATGCACAATAACAATATCCTCATTTTTAGCATTCTTTATTGACATCAATCCATTATAAACAGAATCCTGCCTTTCTTCTCCTCCAACAATAACATTGCTTATTTTACCGAAATTATATTTTTGTTTTATTTCATTGATTTTTTTGATGCCGTTTTTTTGCGCTACAACAATGATTTCATCTATCAGCTTGCAGTTTTGGAAATCTTTTAATGCATAATAAACCATCGGCTTGCTTAATAACGGAAGAAATATCTTATTTTTATTATTCCTCATTCTTTTGCTTTTGCCGGCAGCGACAATTATTGCAAAATTCATTTTAGAGGGGTTTAATTCCAATATTTGTTTTTATTATGTTTAATGTTAAAATAATGTTTTACTTTCTTTCTCAACGCATTTTTATTAAAAAAATTTTAAAAATAACTAAAAAATAATCTAGCTTTCAACAATCAGTTTTTCTTCTATGATTTTGTTGGTTTCTTCCTTGGTTTTTTTATCAATTTCAAGAATATCCTTTAAATCTGGATTTTTTATTAAATTGTGCTCTTCCATCATTTTTCTTATCAGCCTTGGTATGTCCAAAAATCTTATTTTATTCTCCAGGAAAGCTAGAACAGCAATTTCATTGGCAGCATTCATAACCGCTGGCAGTGTTCCTCCAACAGTTCCTGCCTCATAAGCATATTTCAGGCAGGAGAATTTTTCAAAATCTGGTTCACTAAATTCAAGATTTTTTATCTCTGCCAAATCCAGTGATTTGCTGAAGTTTTGAAATCTTTTTGGATAAGTTAATGCATACTGGATAGGAATTTTCATGTCAGGCAGCCCAAGCTGCGCAATAACTGATTTATCATCAAACTGGACTAAAGAATGCACTATGCTTTGCGGATGGACCACAATTTTAATTTTCTCATAGTCGATTCCATAAAGCCAGTGCGCTTCTATAACTTCAAATCCCTTATTCATCAAGGTTGCGGAATCAATTGTTATTTTATTGCCCATATTCCATGTAGGATGGTTTAAGGCGTCATGAACACTTGCATTCTCCAATTGCTGCATTGTATGGTTTTTGAACGGGCCTCCTGAGCACGTTATTGTTATTTTGCTGACTTCTTTTATGTTTTCGCCATTAAGGCACTGGAAAATGGCGCTGTGCTCTGAATCAATTGGCATCATGCTTACATTATTTTTTTTAACTTCTTCCATAATTACAGAACCTGCTGCAACCAAAGTTTCCTTGTTTGCCAATGCAATGTTTTTTTTATTTTTGATTGCGTTATAAGTGGGATCGATGCCTATGCTTCCCACAAGGGCATTAACAACAGTGTCCGCTTCCTGCATTGCTGCAATCCTGTTCAATCCTTCAATGCCGGAATAAACTTTAGCAGAACTAAAGTTCAGCAAGTCATCAACCTTGCTGATGTCCATTATTGCAACTGCCTTTGGCTTGAATTCTTTGATTTGTTTAAGCAATAAATCAGAATTCTTGTTTGCTGTCAGCCCAACAATCTTGAATTCATCAGGAAATTGCTTGACTATTTCCAATGTTTGAGTGCCGATGCTGCCTGTTGAGCCTAAAACTGATAGGTGTTTCATTTTAATTTTGTTAATAGTAGCCTTACTTTGTTTATAAATTCTACGGCGAATAATACAGATGCTTTTGCATCCTCATTAGTTACTGGTCTAGCCATATAAATTGAATTGTTCCGTAATTGCCTAAAGCGGTCAAACTTGTGCAATTCTGTTTCATCAAAATCAGAGCTGTAGAATTCTTTAATAAAACTGATTGTGGCTTCGTGAGAATATGGCTTAAAGCCTTTAATAGACATGAGAGCTTGTGCAGATTCCCTTATAGATTCATAAGCATCTTCTAATACAAATTGAGAAGTTTTATCTTTTATCTCCCTAGACTTAGTATATTCAAGTCTATTTTTTGCCTTTTCTAAAAGAGCTTTAGCTTCTTCAGAATCGGGTGTTTTTTTCTTTACATACCCGTTATTCAGATAATTTTTAAATGAGTTTATCATCATATAATCTTTAGATAGCCATGTAAAACAATGCCATTGGCTACAGCATTTTTAAATTCATTTGAGCTTTTAGCAAGAGAATGCAAGATATGGATATTAATCTTACGATTTAGTTCTCTTTCAAAAAGATTCACAAAATCTTCTAAGTTTTCATTATTTTTTTGAGAAGAAATAACAAGTATGTCTATATCGCTTTCTTCTATATCCTCGCCTTTGGCAAATGAGCCAAACAAAACAATTGCTTCTGGATTGTTGAAAATATCTATTAGGTTATCAACAAATAGGTATCTTTTTAGCCTGTATAGATTAAACACAAGCTTATAAAAGCGATAAACTTCAGATTCAAGATTAGCTCTAACATTTGTAGTTAATGGTGTTTCCTCTATTGTAATTATCTCATATTTTTTAAGTTCTTCAATAACATCTATAACAGCAGTAGTAGAAAATCCAGTTTCCTTTTCGAGCATTCTAATATGGAATGTTTTATTTGGATTATTAAAAATAAGCTCGGCTACCTTAAACACACTTTCTCTGAAAAATAGTATCTTGCCTTTGTCTTTTTTTTGTGACATTTGTATTATAAAAAATACAACTGTTATTTAAATGTTACGGTTTTAATTGCCTAAAAATGGCTGTTTGACACTTGGGTGATAGCGCAGCTGAATAAGAGGAAGAAACTATAGGTTAAGCATTAGGATTTAGATTTTGGTTTTTTAGTTTTATTTTTCTTTAAAGAATATCTATCAATTACAATTTTTCCAAAGATAATGACTATTATACCAGTTACTATAGGAAAAATAAAGTCTTTTATAAGATTTAAATTATTAGGAGTGTTTTGTGTATTTTTATCTCCATAATTTATTTGAATCTT
This sequence comes from Candidatus Woesearchaeota archaeon, assembly GCA_018303655.1. Lineage (GTDB taxonomy): Archaea > Nanobdellota > Nanobdellia > Woesearchaeales > GW2011-AR4. The sequence continues at coordinate 25,841 of JAGVXT010000009.1, read as the reverse complement.
ATCAGTATTTATGTTAGTGATAGATTGTGGTTGAATGCTATCATTAGTCTGATGACTTATTGTTGGTTCTGAGGCAAAGTGTTCTGATGGATATACTCTTACTGAGATAACATATTTTAAGTTTTCTTCATCACAATATACATAATTTATATAGATTATAGTTTTGAGAAAGCCATCATATGATACAAAGTTATCATTATAAACCAAAATGTTTTTTTCAATGTGACGTCCTACATTAATATTATACAATGGTTCTCCATCAAGTTTTGTGTATTCATATAGAACATTATTTATTTTTTGACAATCATTGAAAGTTATTTTTAATTTATCACCTTCTCTAGTCTCTATAACTTTACAATTATCTATTATTTTTGCTTTTTGTCCATCAACATTAAAAGCACAATCTGAAGATGCTAAAACAATGTTCAATAATAATTGTGAAATTACAATCAAAAGAAGTAGTCTGATAATGTTTATCATTTCATTCTCTAATCCCCATTCGCCATCTCCTCTATCTCCTTCAAAAGAACTTGCATGATTTCATTGTCATTTACCCTTCTTACAATCTTGCCTTCCTTATACAACAAATGATTTCCAGGCGCTCCTACAATTCCAATGTCTGATTTCTTGCTTTCACCAGGCCCATTGACTGCGCAGCCCATAACAGCAACTTTGATTGGTTTTTTTAATTTTTCAGTCGCATTTTCCAATTGCTCAACCAGATGTATAACATCAATCTCTGTCCTTGCGCAAGTTGGGCATGATGTAACCTGAACTCCTTCATTCCTCAAGCCAAGCGCCCTCAAGATATGCTTTCCAACTTTCACTTCTTCCTTTGGCTCCTCGCTTAAAGAAACCCTTATTGTGTCGCCAATGCCTTCTGAAAGAAGCATGCCCATGCCCATCGCTGATTTCACAGTGCCTGGAATTTTAGAGCCAGCTTCTGTAACTCCAAGATGCAATGGATAGTCTGTTTTTTCGGCAAACAATCTGTATGCCTGCACCATTCGAGGAACATCAGATGCTTTCAATGAAACAATTGTGTCATAAAAATCCAAGTCCTCAAGAATTTTGATGTGGCGCATTGCGCTCTCAACCATTGCTTCAGGAGCATAACCATGCCTTTCAAATAAATCCCTTTCCAAAGAGCCAAGATTGACTCCAATTCTCATTGGAACACCATAATCCTTGCATGAATTTACAACTTGCTGCACCTTGTCAGGATTTCCAATGTTGCCGGGGTTTATTCTTAATTTGTCAACATGCTTCACAGCCTCCAATGCAATCCTGTAGTCAAAATGAATGTCAACAACAAGAGGAATGTTGATATTTTCCCTGATTTCCTTCAATGCCTTTGCTGCCTCCATTGTAGGGGCAGAAACCCTTATTATCTCGCAGCCAACCTCTTCAAGTCCATGAATCTGTTCAACAGTTGCATTTACATCAGTTGTGTCTGTTGTTGTCATTGACTGCAAACTTATAGGCGCATCTCCTCCAATGTACAATTTTCCGACTTTTACTTTGCGCGATTTTCTTCTTTGCAGCATTTTATTGATTGAAAACTAATAGCTTGATAGCTGTATTCTTCCTTTCTCTTTAGCTCTCCATTCTCTATTAGAGCTATCATATTCGGCTTTTGCTAATGTCAAAATATTTCCGTCTGTTAACATTTGTGTTCCATTGTATCGTCCGCCTTCGTAATATTCCATGATTAGTCCACCAGATCCTATAACAGAATCGAGTGCTGGCACCGCTATGCCATATTTTTCATCAAGTGTTAATACAACTAGTAGCCATAAGTCTCCAACACCTGCTTCTATCAATGGATGAACTTTGACTGATTGGTACTTTTGGTTGAGCCATTGTCTTAAATTGGATAATCGTGATAAAGGGTGCGCCCTTCCTTGTGGGTATATTGTTTTTAATATTTCATATCCAACATCTTCAAGTTCTTTATAATCAATTGTCGGTTTTTTAAGATAACTTCGATCTTGCCATCCTTGTCTTTCTTCATGCCTTTTACTTCTTAAAATCCCTTCTGCTTGATTTCTTGCTTGGGTTATTTCTTTAGACATATAATCTAAATCTGAAGTAACTTTTTGTATCCATTCATCCTTGGAATATTTATTAAAATGATGAAGCAATTTTACTAAATCAACTGTGCGTGCATGATACTCATGCGAATGCCTTTTTAATGTCGGGATTACTTCTAAAAGCTTGATAACTTTAGGCTCTAATCTTTCTACAATTGCTTCCAACTCGCCTAATTCTGCCCTATGTTCCCAAAGATTAGATAAGTCTCCTCTTGCTTCAGGCTTAATATTATTATACCACAATTCCAGTATTCTTTGTATTTCTTCTTGTATTGTCATATTATTTTAACACAATTTTTCAATTTTAGTTTTTGTAATGTTTTTATTAATGTGAGTTTGCTGTGTTAATTGATTGTTTTTTATCTTTCACACCGCATTAATCAAAATATAGTATTTTAAAAAATCAAAAAGTTACTTCTTGCTTAAGATTTCCATTATTGTATTCTTTATGCTTTCTTTGTCAATTCCAGCCAGTTTCTTTTGTATATCCGGCTTGCCGTGCTCGATGAATTTGTCAGGCACTCCTATAATTTTTATATCGGATTTTATTCCATTCTTGTTTAATAATTCCAAGACAGCGCTTCCAAAGCCGCCATTCACAGTTCCTTCCTCAAGCGTGATTATGTTTTTTATTTTTCCCGCATAGCTCAAAATCAATTCTTCATCCAAAGGCTTGACAAATCTTGCATTAATGATTGTTGCATTGCATTTCAGCTCTTCAGCAACCTGCATTGCATCATACAAAATAGGCCCTACTCCCAAAATCAATAAGTCATTTCCTTCTTTAATTAATTCTCCTTTTCCAATTTCAAGCTTTTTTAATTCAGGATCGAGGCCAACTCCGATTGCTGCTCCTCTTGGATACCTCAAAGTGCAGGGCCCATTAATCAAAGTTGCAGTGTAAAGCATGTGCTGCAGCTCATTCTCGTCTTTTGGAACCATTATTGTCACATTAGGGATTACTCTAAAATAAGCTATGTCAAATGGACCGTTATGAGTTGGGCCGTCATCTCCAACCAATCCAGCCCTGTCAAGCGCAAATATAACTCCAAGATTTTGCAAACATATGTCATGAATAATCTGGTCATAAGCCCTTTGTAAAAAGGTTGAGTAAATTGCGCACACAGGCTTCATCCCTGAAATTGCCAATCCCCCTGCAAATGTGACTGCATGCTGCTCTGCAATGCCTACATCAAATGTCCTTTCAGGAAAATACTTCTCAAACTTATTTAATCCGGTGCCTCCTTTCATTGCTGCGGTTATTGCAATAATCCTTTCATCTTCCTTTGCAATCCTTATCAATGCGTTTGCAAATGCATCTGTCCAGCTTATGTTGGTTGTTGTGACATATTTCTGGCCGTTGATTGGGTCAAACTTGGACATTCCATGAAATTTTTCCATGTCATTTTCCGCAAACCTGTAGCCTTTCCCCTTTTCTGTCTTGACATGCAATAAAACAGGCCCTTTCAAATCCTTGACATTCTGCAAAGCCGGTATTAATTCATCAATATTGTGCCCGTCAATAGGGCCAAAATACTGGAAGCCCATGCTTTCAAAAAACAATCCCTGGGTTGCTAATGTCCTTAACAATTCCTCTGCCTTGCTCAGCCTGTAAACGCTTTCTTCTGCAATGCCTATGTTTCTCAGAAAATTGCCGGTTTTTTTCCTTAAGCCAAAGTAGCCTGGATGCAAAACTATCTTGTTTAGGTAATTGGACATAGCGCCTACATTTGAGGAGATGCTCATCCTGTTGTCATTCAAAATAACCAAAATGTTTGTTTTGGAAGAGCCTGCATTATTTAATCCTTCAAATGCCAATCCTGCTGTTATTGCTCCATCCCCAACAATGGCAACAACTTTACGGTTTTCATTTTTGAAGTCTCTTGCCTTTGCAATTCCTAAAGCTGCTGATACTGCAGTTGAAGCATGCCCTGCTCCAAAGACATCATATTCTGACTCTTCAATGTTGCAAAATCCGCATACTCCTTTGTACTGCCTTAATGTGTGGAAATTGTCTCTTCTCCCTGTAACAAGCTTGTGGGGATAGCTTTGGTGCCCTGTGTCTATCACAATTTTATCATGAGGCGCGTCAAATACATAATGCACAGCCAATGTCAGCTCAACAGCTCCCAATGGGCCTCCCAAATGGCCGCCGTTTTTGGAAACAACACCTATAATTTCATCCCTTATGTCTTGGGCAAGAAATTTAAGCTGCTGCCTGTCCAGTTTTTTAAGCTCTTTTGGAGAATTAATAGTATCAAGAACATTCACTCTTTTTTCTTCCTTGACTTGCGTGTCATCAGCAATCTGCTGCCCAAACAACGAGCTTTGTGATTTCTTCGATGACAATAGCTTCCTTAGAGATTTATCGCGCTTCATTACACACCCCTTTTGAGATGAAGGTTATTTTAAGTTTATAAAGGTTTTGAATGGGCAACATGGAGCATAACAATAAATTTTATAAATACAAAAATAGGCTATTCAATAAGATGATTAAGAAAATCAAAGGTAAGTATGTGGTTTTGTCAGAAAAAACAGGCAGGAAATTTGGAACTTACAAAACAAAAAAGGAAGCGGTAAAAAGGCTACAGCAGATTGAATTCTTCAAGCATTTGAAAGGAAGCACAAAGCTGCAAAAAAGGCTGAAGAAAAAGAGCTTGATGAAGAGGTAAAAAATAAAAGATATATTTAAAAACCACCCAATATTCCATTCCTGTATTACCCGCTAACTTTACTGTTTCGACAGGAGGGCCGAGTTGCGTGAAAGTTTGTTTCACGCTGGCTTTTTAAAATGGACAAAGAGCAAATACAATCAGCATTAGCAAAGGCAAAGGACATTTCTGAGAAAAGGAACTTCAGGCAAAGCTATGACTTAATCATAAATTTAAAAGGGATTGACCCGAAGAAGCAGGAGCACCAGATAGATGCATTTGTCACATTGCCGCATTCAAGGGGAAAGAAGGTAAAGGTATGCGCTTTGATTGGTCCGGAACTGGAACAGCATGCAAAGGAAATCTTTGATTTTACAATAATGTCCGATGATTTCCAGAAATACAAGGACAAGAAAGACATCAAGAAGGTTGCAAACGGGTTTGACTTCTTTATTGCGCAGGCAAACATAATGCCGAAGGTGGCAACTGCATTTGGAAGAGTGTTTGGTCCAAGGGGAAAGATGCCAAACCCCAAGTCAGGAAGTGTAGTGCCTCCAAACGCAAACCTAAAACCTTTATATGAAAAGCTCCAGAAAACTGTAAGGGCAATCAACAAGACAGCCCCTTTAATCCAATGCCCTATAGGCACAGAGGATATGGACATCAAGGATGTTGCTGAAAATGCATTGACTGTTTACAGCTCATTACTGCAAGTTTTGCCGAACGAAAAGCACAACATAAAGGACATTTACATCAAGCTCACAATGGGCAAGCCTGTAAAAGTGGGGGAAAAATTAGAGGTAGAGAAAGAAGTAAAGTAAAATGGAACAAATCCAAGCTCACGTTGCGCAGTACAAAAAGGACCTTGTATCAAACCTTGTTAATTTGATTAATCAGTATCCCATAATTGGAGTTGTCAACATGGAGAATCTTCCGGCACCGCAGCTGCAGGTCATGAGAGCTCAATTAAGGGGCAGCTTTTTCATAACAATGACAAAGAGAAGGCTTATGAAGCTTGCAATTGAGCAAACTAAATCAAAGAAAAATGGAATTGAAAAGCTTGAAGCGCATTTGGGAGGAATGCCTGCCTTGATATTCACAAAGGAAAATCCATTCAAATTAAGCAAGACATTGCAGAAAAACAAAAGCCCAGCGCCTGCAAAGGCGGGGCAGACAGCGCTGAGAGACATCATGGTCAACAAAGGAGCAACATCATTTGCGCCAGGCCCAATCATAGGAGAACTTGCGATGGCTGGCATCAAGTCAAGAGTTGAAGGCGGCAAAGTAGCGATAAAAGAGGACTCTGTTGTTGTCAAAGCCGGAGAGAAAATCAAACCGAAGGTTGCTGAAATTTTGACAAGGCTGGGAATACAGCCAATGGAAGTGGGATTGGATTTGGTTGCTGTTTATGAAAATGGATTGATTTACGGAAGGGGTGTTTTGTCTGTTAATGAGGATGAGTACAAAAACAGGCTAACTAATGCCTCAAGATGGGCGTTCAATCTTGCAGTTTACACTTCATACCCAACACAAAAAACAATCAATGCATTGCTTGGCAAAGCATACAATGATGCAAAAGCGCTTGGAGTTTCACAAAATATATTTGACAAGGGAATAATTGATATTTTAGTGGGCAAGGCAGAGCAGCAAATGCTGAGCCTGGCAGGAACTGCAAACATTGAAGTTTTTGAAACAAGGCATGAAAAAAGAGAAGAAAAAATTGAAAAAACGCATACAGAACCAAAAACTGAAAATCAAAAAACTGAATCGCATGAAATAAAAGCTCCGACAAGGGAAGAGCTGGAAGCAAACATAAAGATGAGGGAAAAGCAGCAGGAAGTAAAGGAAGTCGAGAAAATATATCACGAGATACATAAAAAATCAATAGAAGAGCACGATAAGAAAAAGGAATAAAAAATTCAAAATCATTTAAAAAATCAAATAACATTCGGAGGTAAACAAAATGGAATATGTGTACGCAGCTATGTTGCTTCACAAGGCAGGGCAGAAGATAGATGAAGCAGGCATAAGGAAAGTGCTTGAGGCAGCCCATGTGAAAGTGGACGATGCAAGGGCTAAAGCTCTTGTAGCAGCCTTGGAAGGAGTCAACATAGAAGAAGCTATTGAGAAGGCAGCCATGCCAGTTGCAGTAGCAGCAGCTCCGGCAGCAGCCCATGAGCATAAACATGAGGCGCATGATGAGAAGAAGAAAGCAGCTGAAGAGAAGAAATCAGAGGAAGCAGCAGCAGCTGGATTGGGCGCATTGTTCGGTTAGATGAATCATATTCATGGCATCGCCGAGAGAACTAGTCGAAGAGCTTAGCAATCTTAAGGCAGAGGCATCTAAATTAAGAAATGCCCTTGATGAGCTTGACAGGGAAAAGGAGTCCTGGTTCAAAAAAAGGGATGACTGCTCGAAAAGGATAAGGGAGTCAATACAAAAAATAAAAGAGAACAAGTCAAAAAGGGACTATTTAACTAATGAAGTAAAAGAGCTCAAACCCAAAAGGAACAGCATAAACAAAGGAATAAGCGCAAAATTAAATGAGTTTGACAGCTTAAAGAAAGAGAAAACAGCGCTTGCAAGATCATTGGGCATAAAAGATTCTCCTTCTAGGATTAAAAACCAGATGGATAAGCTGGAATTCAAGATAGAGACTGATACTGTTTCTTTTGAAAAGGAAAAGGAGCTGATGAAAAAGATAAAAGAGCTGAAAAAAGTTTACAATGATGCAATTGTCCTTGACGAGTCCAGCAAAAAACTGAGGGATTCTTCTGATGAAATCAGGAAAATGAGGAAAGAAGCCAATGAAATCCACAGGTCAATACAGGAAAAGGCAAAACAAAGCCAGGCATTGCACGATGAAATTTTAAAAATATCCGCTGAAATAGACAAGATGAAAGAAGATGAAGAAGCTTCGTTCAACAAATTCTCTGAATACAAAAAACAATTTACGGATGTCAACAGCAATCTAAAAGAAAAATTAAGGGGAATAAATTATATTAAAGGGCAATTGGATAGGGTGGATTCTGACAGAAGGGAAAGGAAAAAGCGGCATGAAGAGTCAATCCTTAAGTCAAAAGAGGAGCTTGTCAATGAAAAAATTAGGAAAGGGCAAAAATTAACAACAGAGGATTTGCTTGTTTTTCAGAAGTTTGGGAGAGAATAAATTCTAGACCAAAAATTATTTATATATGGATTTAGGGTGGTATAGTCAATGAATAAGAAATTGATAATTGCTCTTACCATAATTTTTATAATTATATTGAGTTTATTTTTTTTGAAAAAAGAAAGTTTAAATATTTCTGTGCAAGATCAAATTTGTTCAATTGATGAAGATTGTGTTAGAGTTTCAACAGACTGCAGTGGATGCGAATGTGGAGTTCCTGTAAATAAAATCTATGAAGAAAAATACGCTCAAAGATATAGAAAAGTATGCAAGAACTATCGTGGTGGAGTTTGTGAATTCTGTTGTAAGGCCCCCTATATTAGATGTCAAGACAATAAATGTATTCGTACAAATCTAACAAATGAAGGTAAAGAGGTAAATCCTTGTGGTTAGGTTATTAGAATTACAGATTTAAATATTTCACGTCAAGAGATGCCCAGTAAAAGAAATAAAGATTGACTAGACTTAAGAAGTTAATTTATTTTGTAATAAATTCGCAATAGCGACAATTTCCGCATGTCCACCTGTTGCTATGCTTTGCCATGAATGTTCCAGAGCCGCATTTTGGGCACGATTTGTTCTTGCGCGTGACTTTATCTCCTGATTTCTCGTAAAGGTTCCATCGTCCCTTTTTTGCGCCTCCTTTCTTGGGCGCTGCTCCTGCTTTTGGTTTTTCTGCCATTTTTACTTCTTGGCCTCTTTTGCCTTTTTCTCTTTCTTTTCCTTTATTTTTGGCTCTATAAGCTGCTTCTTGCCTTCATCAGCATAAACATAAGCTATCACTTCGGCTTTTTTAGCGCCAAATGAATTATAGATGTGCCTTATTACAACCAACTTTTCGTCTGTTTTTAAGTTAGACGAAAGTGATGACGTAACTTCTGCATAGCTTGGGGTTGATTTTTCAAATTCAACAGATGCCATGACTAATTTTCTTGACAGCAACGGTTCATCTTTTATATTGACAATCTTTAGTTCCAAAGAAATCACCTTACTTTAATCGCATACTCTCCTTTTGACTTAATACCTATCTTTTCAGCAACTAATGACTTGCTGGCATCAATAATATACAATCGCCCCTGCCAGCTTGTTGAAAACTGGTTTGTCTTGCATACAGGGCATTCATTTCCCTCGACAAGCATCTTGCATCTCTTGCATACTTTTTTTTTCATCTTAGAGCTTGCTCTCCAATGTAAAAAAAAGGCCAGAAAATTTTACAAAAATTTTCGCTGCTTTTTTTTTCATTTTTTTTGCCTTTTAATTATTTTTATTTTTTATGCTCTTTCTTATCCTTGTGCTCCTTGTGCTCTTTCTTATCCTTGGACTCCTTTTCTTCTTTTTTTGGGGCTGCTTTTTCTTCTGCCTCTTCCTTTATCCAATCCAATTTGCCAAGCCCTTGCTGCCTCATTGTAAGCCCGAGCTTTGGATTTAGGATGTCCTTAAATGAAACAGCTATTATTCGCGCCCTGCAAATGTCATTTACCTTCAATGTTCTTTTTGTTTCCTTGCCTGCAAGAGTCTTGTCCTTGCTGAAGCTCACAAAATCATCCATGGTTTGGCTTACGTGAATCATGCCGTCTATAGGGCCTATGTTGATAAACGCTCCAAACTCCGCGATGTCTTTTATCTTGCCAACAACAACTTCCTGCATTTCCGGCTTGAATGTCAAAAGCTCGAATGACACATCATAGTATGATGCTCCATCACCCGGTATTATGACCCCTTCCCCAATATCCTTCATTCCAGATACATCAACAACAATCCCCAGGTCTTTTGAAATAAATCCGTTGTACTTTGTCTTTATCCTCTTGATTACAGCCTCTTCCAGGGGAAGATTGAATAGGTTAGGAGGCACCCTTATGTGGTCTTTTAACTCTACTTTATAGAACATTTTAAACCTTTTATTTATGAGATGTGAGCGAGCTCGCGTGACTTGCGAAGCTCACTTCGCTCGCTATGTCACTGCTCACTCGCATTCGTCTGACTTCAACCAGTCAATGGATTACAGGAGGCGAGTTTCATTTATAAAGCTTTCCCCGCTAACTGCAGGTATTTTTTCTGCCTCAGAATGATCAAAGAAGCGCCTTTTTCAATCATCTTTTTTTTAAGCAATGCGTCTTGGGTTGCCACTATGGTGTCTTTGCTTATATTATTTAATATCAAAGCATCAACATTTTCTTTTTCAGACTTGATTATTCCAATATTTTTTAATTTAATCAGTTTCAATGCGAACTGCGCAGCTTTTTTGTTTTTTCCAGTTTGCTTCTCAATTATATTTTTTAATTCATTGATTGACTGCTCAAAAATAAACAGCTTATAGTTAAAATCGCATATCCTGTCAATTTCAGAGAATATATCTACCCTGAACTGGATGGGTATCATCAAAAAATTTGTGTCAATTATTATTTTTTGCATTTAGGTTAATATTAAAACTTTTAATATAAATATTTCTATTTACCGTTTCCTTTGAGAATATTTAAGGGAGCTTATTTTACTCAAAACGTTTTTAAATGAAGTTGATTGCTTTGCATGCATGAAGGGGCTTGTTATAACTTCAAAAGGCGTTGAAACTGCAGCAGCTGCTGAAATCACGGAATTGATTGGTGCTGACTGTAAAATTTATGAAGGCTGCGTAATTTTTGATTTCAATAATTATAAAGATTTATGCCTGTTGTGCTACAAATCCCAGTCTGCTGACAGGGTTTTGTATTTAATGGGCAGTTTTGGCTTTGATGATTTTTTTAATGAGTTTGAGGAATTCATCGGAAAACTGGATTTTGGCGACTGGACTGCAAAATATGAAAAAATAAAGATTGAGTGTATAAGGACAGGAAACCATGACTTCAAAAGTGTTGATGTTGAGGCAAAAGCTGCTGAATTTATACTGAAAAAGGCAAAGGGCAAAGTCGTAGCGAATAAGGATTATGAAATCATTTTTTTTATTTATATTATCGGCAACAAATGCTACTTTGGAGTTGATTTTGCGGGCTTCGAGCTTAACAAGAGAAATTACAAGATTTTCACCCACTCAAATTCGCTGAGGGGCACGATTGCATATGCTTTAGTAAGGGAAAGCGGGTTCGGAAAGAAAGAACTGATGCTTGACCCTTTTTCAAGGGACGGGGTGATTGCAATAGAGGCTGCGCAGTTTGCATCCGGATTTCCTGTCAATTACTACAAAAAGGAAAAATTTGCGTTCCTGAAATTTGATTTGGGCATTGATTATGAGAAATTTTTCAGCAGCATTGACAGGCAAATTAAAAAGCCAAAAGCGAAGATAAGCTGCTTTGATCATATGTTCAAGTATGTTGATTATTCAAGAAAAAATGCAAAAATTGCCGGTGTTGACAAATTCATAGATTTCAGCAGGACAGAGCTTGAATGGCTGGATATAAAGTTCAAGAAAGAAAGCGTTGACAGGATAATAACAAATTTGCCAGCATCAAAAAGCGCAAACCTAGACAAGATATACAATGAGTTTTTCTATCAAATCTCATACATACTAAAGAGAAAAGGGGCAATTGCCCTGATTTCAAGACTGCCGGATTTTGCGAAAAAACATGCTGAAAAGCATAATTTCGTTGTTGCAAAGGAGAAGGATGTCTGGAGCGGCGAGCAATTGCTGAATATTCTTGTATTTAAAAATGTCAAAAATTTATAAAATTTTTGATCATGATCAAAAATCGTTGGAATAAGTTGTGATAACAAGAATTTATCATTCTATTAGTCACGATTTTTGACAGAAAAATATATAAAGCAACATTCAAATAAGAGATTAGCTGATAAGTTATGGAAAAAAAGAGGCATACGAGCATCTTTGAGAAGCTGCTCCTGGTGGTGGGATTTTTAGTATTGATTATTGGGTACTTCTTCATCAACAGGGTTTTTATCGCAGAAGGCTTTGAGGTAAGCTGGGGATTTCTGCAGACTGTTTTCCTGTGGCTTTTGATGGTCATATTCATCATACTGCTTGCCATTGGTGAGGACATAAAAGAGGGAATTCTGCTTGAGCAGCTTGACGAGATTAAGAAGCTCAAGGAAGCAGTATTAAAGAGGAAAAAATAAGCCATTTGAAACAGATAATTTTATATACCTAGTTTCCATACTATTGGCTGGCAGGGTTTGTACTTAGCTCCGGCATTGCTTTATGCTTTGCTGAGGAAAGTCCACCCACTGCAGCTACAAAGCTGTTGCGCTTACGCGCGAGCCACTCACGGAAGTGAGCCCTAGCAATAGGGGGCAACCACTCAGAAACGAGACCGATTGCATTAAGGATGATGTTTGTGAAGATGCCTGCGAGGGCATCGAGCTAACCAATTGACGTTTTTGCAATAATGGGTGAAACGGTGAGCCCTGACTGGTGCAAGTCCGCGAATGCTTCAGCATTCCAGCACGCTTAGTTTAATGCTAAGGCAGGCTATCGTGATTGCAATAATCACACCAAGGGCCTGACAAAAGGTGGCTTATTCAAGCCCTGCCAATTTTTATATTGGAAAAATGGAAGTATCAAAAATTAGATTATCGCGGGGCGTAGAATCTTGTCTTGAAGCATGTGCTGCAGCCGAAGGCACACCTACTTCAGAATATTGGAAACCAGCGCGCCAAGATTTGGGTACTATTACAGTAGATAGATTTTGGGAAATGCTAGTTGAAAATAATCAATATTCAAGATTCACAAATTTCACTGGAGGGCCAATCGGAAATGAAGATGATGTCAAGACTCAGATTGTGGGGATGTCACCTGCCGTCGTTAGAGAATTACAATTACTATACGTAACTAATGGATATTTAGAAAGACAAGATGTAATTGATGCATTTGGTATAGGGGAATAAAATGGCACAAGACAAAATTTCAATGCCTTCCGGAATGGGTGGCTTGGTAAGGTATTTTGACGAGTACAAAAGCAAAATCAAGTTTAAGCCCGGGCATATAATTGTGCTTTGCGTTGTTGTTATTGTGATAATGCTGTTTCTTTACTCATATGGCAACAGGCTGCTCGGCATATAGGTGATATTATGTTTCCTGGCATGAATCCAAGAGAGATGCAGAAAGCGATGAAAAGGCTTGGCATCAGGCAGGAAGAGATTGATGCAGAAGAAGTCATAATAAAAACTAAAGACAAGGATTTAGTAATCAAAAACCCGCAGGTAAGCAAGGTAAACATGATGGGGCAGGAGACATTCCAGATTGTAGGCAATATAACCGAAGTTGAAAAGGATGCAAAAGCAGAAATAAACGAAGACGACATTGAAACCGTGATGGTACAAACAGGATGCAGCAAGGAAGAGGCGCTGGAAGCCCTTGAGCAGAGCAGCGGAAACCTTGCAGAAGCGATATTAAAATTGCAAAACAATTAATTCTAGACGCTATGAAAACACACTCAGTCAGTTGTGAGCGAGTTTTGGTAGCTAAGCGAGCTTTCGCATTCGGCACGTTCGTAGCCTTCATTTTGAAGGCAGGGATCAAAGTAGATTCAAAATGAAAGAATCATTTGATGGGGCAGTCCAGGAATTAAAGAGAGTTGACCACTTGTTCTGGGTAAGTCTGAAGTACACAAGGACGGTTGATGTTATAAAGCACGTGATTGAAAGGCTGATAAACTGCATCGGCTTTGGGCTTGAGGCGCTGCTCAAGTATGCAAAGGAAAAAAAACTGGTAACAATCGTACCTGAAAATGCGGGCTTAAGGTGCGATTTGCTGAAAAAAACATTTCCAGACAATTTGGAATTGATCGACTACATCAATTTCTACTTAAAGCTGAGAAAACTAAGCAAGGCCGAGTACACAAGAAGAGAGGAATTCAGAAGGCATGTGACAATGATTGCAACAATCGACAAAGGAGAGGTTGTTGAAGTGAGCATTGATTCTTTAAAAGAGGATTATGGAAAAACAAGGAATTTCCTAACTTTTGTCAAAAAGATTATTAATGAAGAAAAAGAAGAGAGCTAAATGAGTTATTTGATATGGAAAACTTGGTTAACAGGCTTGAAAAAAAAGGGTGGAAAAATAAAGAAATTATCAATACAGTTAATTTTATAAGAAATGCAAAGCACAATAAAACGCAGGAGAATTTATTTCTTGAAAAGCGGGTTTACTGGATTTTGCTGGTTGTTGTCATAGCTGCAAATTTTGCAATCTCTGTTGCATTAATCCCAGTTTTGATGGCTTTGAAAGGGATGTTCCTGTATTTTGTGATAATTACCTTGGGTATAGCTTTTGGCTTGCTGTTTGAGCTTGTGATAAGAAGCATAGAGCATCTTGAAAAACAGCATCATCAATTATTGGCAATCTTAATTCCATTGATTGCATTGGCAAATGCATTTGCAATATCAAAAATCTCAAACAATTTAGGTTTAACGCTTGGCTTTGCAAATGTCCATAACCCAATAAGCATTGCAGCAGTGTATGCTGCCTCTTTTGTTCTGCCCTATATTGTCTACAGGTTTATTTTGAAGATTGAGTATTACGCAAAAGGATGAAAGTTTTGATGTTGATTCTTATAAATTAAAAGTAATTTAGAGAGTTTATTACAATCTCTTTTCCAAATCAAGTTTTAATTGTTCAGGCGCTGGTGGTGGAAAGAACGTATTAAAATTTGTAGGTGTAATCCTCACAGAGTGTTTCTTATAATATCCAAATTTGTTTAGGAACCATGATGCTGCAACACCTGGATTTTAAAAAAAAAACTGTTTCAGGCCCTTCTATGCCCAAAGCCAATGTATAATCTTTAGATTTACATTTAAAAAGAGATTGAAGAAATTCATTAGCTACATCATATGCTCTTTGAAGTGGTTTGTATGCCATAGATAAAGAGATTAAATAAAAATATATAAACTTTTCGTTCTAAAATTTATTGGTCTTTCTTGAAATCCAAAGCGCATGAGTTTATACAGAATCTTTTTCCAGTTGGAGTTGGCCCGTCATTAAATACATGCCCAAGATGCCCATGACATTTCTTGCAAATAACCTCTGTCCTCATCATGCCATGGGAAAAGTCTTTTTTTAATTCTACATTTTCAGTATTTTTTGGCTTGTCAAAGCTTGGCCATCCTGTTCCAGAATCAAATTTTGTATCCGAGGAGAATAACTCTGCACTGCATCCCGCGCAAACATACATTCCTTTTTCCTTGCTGTTGTGGTACTTGCCGGTGAGAGCCATTTCCGTGCCTTTTTCCCGCAAAACATGATATTGCTCTGGATTTAATTTCTTTTTCCACTCTTGTTCGGATTTTGGGATTTGTTTCATTTTATTAAAGGGCGGCAAGGGAGAATCGAACTCCCGCCAGGCGGGTTATGCACAGCAAAGCTGTTCCACAGCCGCCTATTCTGCCATTAAACTATTGCCACCATAAGGAACAGAAGTAAAAGGGGGGTTTTAAAACTTATGGATTTAAATCTGAATAAAATTTATAAATGTTAAGGCATATCACTAACTTGCTTTTTGAGGCAACCTGGGAGGTGATGCATGCTTCGGTGCGCATTACTTACAAGAATCTTCGGATTCAAAAATCCAGGCCTAGGCAAAAAGGAAGATTAAATATAGAAAGAGGATTGGGAGGATTAAATAAATTTTTCCTTATTCAAAATTATTTGATTTTATTTGAAATAACCGCTTTTGTCTTCTGGTCTTTTTATGTACCAAGCTTTCTCATTAGGGTCATAGTAAATCTTACTTTTCCTCTTTTATTTGCTAAAGCATCTTTTTTTTCTTTATAGTAGGTTCTACCGCCATAAGTTGTCCAAGTTTTATCCATATAATCACCCATAAAATTGAATAAAAATATCCTATAAAATACTTTCTATTGGGTATACCAATATCCACAAGACTTAAGAGCCCACAAAAAAATCAGTAACCTTTTTAAATAGCCATAATATCCGCTTTTTAGAGCCCGAGTTCAAAAGCTAGCGAGCTTGCGAAAATCGCAAGCAGCTCCCAGAGCGTTTCTAGGGTTAATAAATATAATACGCTTTATTCTCGGCTGATTTATCCATGGCAGAAGAGCAAAAACAGGAACTGAAATATTTTGTAAGGATTGCAAACACTGATTTAGATGGCAACAAGCCTATCCAGCACGCTTTGATAAAGATAAAAGGAATAAGCTTCATGTTTTCTAATGCCATTTTGAATGTTACTGATATTGAAAAAACCAAAAAAGCAGGCTATTTGACAGACAATGAAACAAATAAGATTGACGATGTTATAAAGGAACCTTCAAAGTTCGGGATTCCAGCATGGCTTTTCAACAGGAAAAAAGACCCTGAAGACAATGCAGACAAGCACCTTACAGGATCAACTTTGAGCTTCACACAAGACAATGACATAAAGATGATGAAGAAAATAAAATCATATAAGGGAATAAGGCATTCACTTGGATTGCCGGTAAGAGGCCAAAGAACCAAATCAAACTTCAGGAAAAACAAGGGAAAAGTTTTAGGAGTCAGAAAAAAGGAAGGGTCAAAGGCAGGAAGAGTGTAAGATGGGCGACTATAAAAAGCAAAGAAAAAAATTCACAACTCCAAGCCATCCGTGGCAGAAGGAAAGGATAGAAGCGGAAAAAGAGACACTAAAGCAGTACGGCTTGAGAAGAAAGTATGAGACATGGAAAATGGACTCCATGCTTAAAAAATTCCTGCACAGGGCAAAAACAATTATCGGGGAAAGAACACAGCAATCAGAGCTGGAAAAGAAACAATTATTGGACAGGCTCTACTTATTGGGGTTGCTGAAAAAAGACTCAAAGGTTGAAGATATCTTAAATCTTACATTAAAAAATATTCTTGAGAGGAGATTGCAGACACTTGTGTGCAGGAGACAAATGGCAAAAACCATGCGTCAGGCAAGGCAGTTCATCACGCACGAGCATATAGCGGTTGGCAGCAGAAAAATAACAAATCCTTCTTACCTTGTTTCAATTGAGGAAGAGCCTCATATTAAATTAGTCCATGCCATTCAAATCACAAATAATCCAAAAGAGCAAAAAGCGGAGAAGGTGCAGCAATAAAATGGAGCAGCGCCAGTCAAGATGGGGAATTGCGCATATTTATGCGTCGTACAACAACACAATAATACATATAACCGATATAACAGGAACTGAAACATTGGCAGTTGGAAGCGGTGGGATGGTTGTCAAGAGCGACAGGATGGAGGGCTCTCCAACAGCTGCAATGATAGCTGCAAAAAGAGCAGCAGAAACTGCAATGGACAAGGGAATTACAGGCATTCATGTCAAGATAAAAGCCCCAGGCGGCCATAATGGGCCAACAAGCCCTGGGCCAGGAGCGCAGGCTGCAATAAGGTCACTGTCAAGAATGGGGCTGAAGATTGGCATCATAGAGGAAGTAACGCCTTTGCCGCATGACGGCTGCAGGAAGAAAGGCGGCAAAAGAGGAAGAAGGGTTTAAGAGATAAAAATGGAAATAAGAGTTTTAGAAAACAACAAAGAGCAAAACAAGCTGTCTTTTATTTTAAAGGATTCGCTGCCTGTATTCGCAAACACCTTAAGAAGGCTCATGATGAATGATGTGCCGGCAATGGCCATTGAGAATGTAACGTTCTCAAAAAACAATTCGATACTTTATGATGAGATAATTGCCCACAGGCTTGGATTGATACCATTAAAAACTGATTTGAAATCATACAATCTGCCGGACAAGTGCAAGTGTGAAGGCAAGGGCTGCAACAGGTGCCAGTTAAAAATGGTGCTCAAGGCAACAAAAGGCTCTGGAATGGTTTATGCCTCTGAAATCAAGAGCAAGGATCCTGCTGTAAAGCCTGTTTACGGGGATATGCCGATTGTAAAGCTCCTAAAGGGACAAACCTTGGAGCTGGAAGCCACTGCTGTACTGGGTAGGGGAAAAGAGCACATAAAATGGAGCTCGTGCCATGTTTATTACAAGTACAGGCCAATAGTTGAGATTATAGGAGAGGTAAAAAACCCAGAAGCCATAATAGAAGTTGACCACAATAACATTTTTGAGATAAAAGACAGAAAGCTTGCGATCAACAAGGACAAGGTGCTTGACTGCGACTTGTCGTTGGATTTTTCAGACATAGACAAGAATGTGAAGGTGACTGCAAGCGACACGGATTTTGTATTTTATATTGAGTCATTCGGCCAGCTAAGCTGCAGGGAAATCATCAACAAAGCTCTTGATATTTTTGACGAGCAGCTTGACGAGTTTGTTGAGGAACTCAAGAAGGCTAAATAATCCCTCGAATATCACGCTGGTATCCTCACTATCGTTCGGAAACCCACTCAACTTCGTTTCGCGGGGGTGTCAGAGCCTGGTCAATTTCAAATAAAAGTTGAAGACCCCATGAATACGGTTGAGGGCCGTATACCTTAGTGGTTGCGAGGGTTCAAATCCCTTCCCCCGCATTAAAATCAAAAAAATGCATTAAATATTTAACAAAATAAAATTCATAATAAAATCAATAAAAAATCCAAATAATAAAATGTCAAAAAGAACAGGGCCAAGCAATCAGATTTTGCTTCGGCTTATAATGGAACTGAAGAAGGAAAGCAACAAGCAGAATGTGAATATATGGAAGAGAGTTGCGACTGACTTAGAGAAGTCCACAAGGCAGAGAAGGGTAGTAAACCTCTCAAGCCTGAGCAGGTACACAAAAGAAAATGAGATTGTTGTTGTTCCCGGCAAGGTCCTTGGAGCCGGCAACCTGGAGCACAAGCTTACAATATCTGCATTCCAGTTTTCAGACGGGGCAAAGGAAAAAATCGAGAAAGTGGGTGCAAAAATAGTGCCTTTGCTGGAATTAAGCAAATCAAATCCAAGCGGAAAAGGAATAAGGATAATGGGGTAAGAAAATGAGAATGTTAAGTGATGTTTTTCCAAATGAAACAGAAGCAAAAGTTGCAGAAGGTTTATTGGCAACTTTAATAAATTCTGAACCACCTATAACTGCAGTGCGACTTAAAAGAGAGGCTCAGCCCGATATCAAAGTTTTGGGAGTGATTAGTGGAGTAGGGAATGATGACTACATAAGGATATTTGAAAAATTGATTGAGGAAGGTTATATTGGTATAAGAGGAGTAAGCACTACAGAAACGATGACTTTAGGACCAAATAGTTTGGTTGCTATGTCAGAAGACGCGAGAAGATTTTTTGAAGAAAAATATATGGACTAACAAAATGATAATAGACGCTAAAGATTCAATTTTGGGAAGGCTGAGCAGCTATGTTGCAAAGCAGCTTTTGCTGGGGAGCAAAGTGGATGTCATAAACTGCGAGGAATGCGTTATCAGCGGAAGAAAGCATGCAATAATAAATGAGTACATAAGAAGGCTGCATAGGAAAGCGCCTACAAAGGCCCCTTATTTCTACAGAAGGCCGGACATGCTTGTCAAAAGGACAATAAGGGGAATGATCCCGTTCAAAAGGGCAAGAGGCAGGGACGCTTACAAAAATATAAAATGCCATATAGGAGTTCCTGAAAGCCTGAGGAATGAAAAGGCATTGACTGTTGAAAATGCAGGAGCTGAAAAGCTGCACTCTGCAGATTACCTAAAAATCAAGGATATATGTAGGGCAACTGGCGGAAAACAATGAAAATCAAAGATTTTTATGCTTTAAATTTTGGAGAAATTTAAAACAATGAAAAAAATTCACGCATCCGGAAAGAGGAAAAGGGCAATTGCAAGAGCCACATTAAAGCAGGGTAATGGATTGATCAGGGTTAACAGCGTGTTAATTGATTTTATAGAGCCAAAAATGTCGAGGCTTAAATTGAAAGAGCCATTGATATTGGCAGGTGATGTTGCCAACAAAGTGGATATTGACGTAAGCGTTGATGGAGGCGGTGTAAATTCACAGGCAGAGGCGTCAAGGTTGGCTATTGCAAAAGCGCTTGTAAACTTTGCAAAAGGCGAAAAATTAAAAGATATTTTTTTGAATTATGACAGAAATTTGCTTGTTGCCGATGTAAGAAGGAAGGAAGCTGCAAAGCCGAACAGGCACGGGCAGGCAAGGGCAAAAGTCCAAAAATCTTATAGATAAGGAGGAAAAAATGATAATTCCAATAAGGTGTTTTTCGTGCGGCAAGCCAATCGCGCATTTGTGGGAGCAGTATGTTGAAAGAGTCGGCAAAGGCGAGGAAAGAAAAAAAGCCTTGGATGAGATAGGATTAAATAGGTATTGCTGCAGGGCAGTGTTTCTGGGTCATGTTGACCTGATAGACACGGCAGCGCAATTCAAGAAATTTTGATTTTGTTTTTTATAATAAATAAGATGCCACTTACAAATGTTCTTTATGTTGATGATGAAGCACAATGGAGAAGATTAGCACAAGCACATTTCAGGAAAAAATTAGCGTCTAATGTAGATGTTGCTGCAGATTATGCTTCTGGTGTTAAAAAAATTAAAAAGAGATTTTACGACTTAATAGTTATTGATGGTCTTGGTGGTCTTTGTTTTAGATTAATGGAAGAAGTAAAAGAAGTGCCTCATGGTCCAATTGCTATTTTTTCTGCTAATATTGGCATTGCATCACAAGCAAAAAAAGATGGGATTCCATTTTACTATAAACCACAAGATTTAGATAAAATTGTTAGAACATATAGAAAGTAATTTAACTATATTTCAAATTCTTAATCAAATGAAATTTATCATTGAGCATCTAGAAAAAGAACTTTATGAATGGTGCCTGATTGAATATCAGCACATTTCTGAGATTGTTGGAAAAAATAGTACAATATTCACAAATATCAATAAAAAAAACATTAAAAAGTTAAAAAAATACGGCATAGTTTTTGAAAAAAGCGTTTCTGAATTAAAATTCAATAATTTATGTGTTTTATCGCAATACTCAAAAAAAGCATTAGCAACCAATGATAAAAGCAGATTTGAGTATTTTGTTTTTGGCGGCATTTTGGGCGACAATCCTTCAAAGAAAAGGACTAACATTTTGATAAGAAACCTGAAAAAACACAATGTAAAATTTGAAACCAGAAGCTTAAGAAACAAGCAGATGCCGGCTGATATAGCTGTTTATGTCGCAAAGAAAACATTAGAAGGGAAAAAATTAAGCGACTTTAAGTTTGTTGATGAATTAGAGATTGAGCTAAATGAGAATGAAAGCGTTGTTTTGCCTTTCAGGTATGTTGTTGATAATAAGAAATTAATAATTAATGAAGAATTGGTGGAATATTTGAGGAAGAGAAAAGAGTTTTAATTTAAAATTTATTTGATTACATTAACGCTAAATTCTTTAAGATTTTTTTGAACAGATTTTATATGGGCTTTTCCACAAACAAGTAAAATATTATAATAATAGTATCTTTTAATTATTTTTTTACAATTATTATAGAATGATTCATCCCTAATGTTTTTAGTTTTAATTATAAAATAACCCAGATAGAATATCAAACTTAAAATAATTGCAAAGATAATTAATACAGATTTATATAATGGTGCCCTTCTAATTATTATGACAACTATCAGAAATATTACAAAATAAATTGAATAATTATACCACCTATGAAAATTTTTAATTAATCTTTTTAAAGAAATATCGACATTGTATTTGGTATTTTATATTTTTTAGATAACTTTTTTACTGTAGCAAAATCCTTTCCAAATTTAGATAAAAAATAAAAATATATACTAATTGAAATCATAAGAAAAGGTTCCCTAACCCAGTAATGTTTATTAAAGATATTACCTACCACACCTTCTGTCAATACACAATCAAACTTATTTTCTTTAAAAACTCTTTCTATAATATTCTTTGATTTTTTTGATACATGTACAGTACCTAAAAGATTTATTATAGGTTTATTGTTTCTCATTAAACTCCAAAATTACCATTTTATTTAAAACTTTACAAAATCGATACAGCGAAAAAACAAAGTTTTTTCTGGCTTTGGAATTCGTAGAATTCCAAAACATTTAAATACAAGTTTTACTTGTTTTACCAATATGGTTAATATACAAGTTACTATAAAGAATGTAGATGCCGATGCTTTTAGTGAGCTAAAGGCAGAGGCTGTAAGGAAGAAATTACCAGTAGGGAAAGCTTTGTCCCTTGCAATAGAGAACTGGCTGGCCGAGTCGAGAAAGCTTAGGCTGCCCCTAACTAGATGGAAAACGACAAAAGGCGGGCAAAATACAAGGCTGCTGAGCGAGCAGATTGACTCTGTTCTCTATGGGTGAATATATTGGTTATTTTTCTAGACGCCAGTTACCTATTAGCGCTGTATAACGAGAGTGACATTCACCATAAAAGAGCTAGGATACTGGCAGATAAAATTGATGCTAATGAGTACGGGCAAGCTTTAACTTCAGATGATGTTTTTGACGAAGTGGTTTCTGTTGCTTTGAGAAAATTGGGAAAAGAAAAAGCAAGAGTATTTGGAAAGCAAATCCTTAACAGCATTTTGATAGTGCACGGGGATAAACATCTTTTTGAATCTGCTTTTAAGATATTTAATTCTTCCCAGTACAACTTTAGTTTTACAGATTGCATAAGTCAAGCTATAATGAATTTGGCGCAGATAGGACATATAGCCACTTTTGACAAGATGTTTGAGAAATTAGATGTTGAAATTATAAGCTAAATTTTCAATTTGTATTTGCACAATCTTTAAAAATTGCATATGAATCCTTCTCTAACATGGCAAATTTCAACGAAATAGCCAAAAAATGGCAGAAAAAGTGGGAAGAGAAAGGAATTTTCAAGATAAAAGAGGATTCAAAAAAGAAAAAATTCTACTGCTTGGAGATGTATCCATATCCAAGTGAGAGATTACACATGGGCCATTTGCGAAATTATTCTATCGGTGATGCATTGGCAAGATACAAGAGAATGCAGGGCTTTAATGTTCTCTATCCCATGGGTTATGACGCTTTTGGGCTGCCTGCTGAAAATGCTGCAATAAAGCACGGAATTGACCCTGAAAAATGGACTTTGACAAACATGGACACGATAAGACAGCAGCAGAAAGACATGGGATTTTCTTATGACTGGGGCAGGGAAATTGCAAGTTTGCATGAAGACTATTACAAATGGAACCAATGGATATTTTTGAAATTCTACGAAAAAGGTTTAGCATATAAAAAGAAAGCAGCGGTTAACTGGTGCAATAGCTGCGCAACGGTGCTTGCAAACGAGCAGGTCATAGAAGGAAAATGCTGGCGCTGCCAAAATGATGTGACTGAAACTTTTCTTGAGCAATGGTTTTTCAAGATCACAGACTATGCTGAAGAGCTTCTTAAGGACATTGAAAAGCTCGAGCATTGGCCTGAAAGAGTCAAGACAATGCAGAGAAACTGGATTGGAAAAAGCCATGGAGTTGAAATATTTTTCAAAGTAAAGGAAACAGGAAAAACCATACCAACATTTACAACAAGGCCCGATACTGTATACAGCGTGACGTTTATCGTGATAGCTCCGGAGCATCCGCTTGTTTTGGATTTGGTCAAGGGCACAAAACATGAAAAAGAGGCATTGGAAACAATAAAAAAAATCAGGCAGCAGACAAGGGAGGAAAGAACAACTGCCGAAGGCAAGGACAAGATAGGGTGCTTTTTGGGCAAGCATGCCGTTAATCCTGTCAATGGCGAAGAAGTTCCAATCTATCTTGCTAATTTTGTTTTGATGGACTATGGAACCGGGATTGTGATGGCTGATGCGCATGATCAAAGAGATTTTGAGTTTGCAAAAAAATACAAAATTCCCTTAAAGTTTGTAATTTCTCCAGATGGCAAGCCAATTGATGCAAATAAAGCAGAAGCTGCCCACACAGAAGACGGAACACTGTTCAATTCCGGGAAATTCTCGGGAATGAAAAACAGGGAAGCCATCGAGCCTATTTCTGAGTGGATGGAAAAGAAAAAAATCGGCAAAAGAACTGTGAATTATAAGATAAGGGACTGGCTCATATCCCGTCAAAGGTACTGGGGCACGCCAATTCCAATAATCTACTGCGAAAAATGCGGAATTATGCAGGTTCCTTATGAAGAGTTGCCTGTCAAGCTGCCAAAGCCGGAAAAGTTCAAGTTCACAGGCCAAGGCAACCCATTGGAAACATGCAAAGAGTTTGTCGAAGCAAAATGCCCAAAGTGCGGTGGAAAGGCAAAAAGGGAAACGGACACAATGGATACTTTTGTTGACAGCTCCTGGTATTTTTTAAGGTATTGCTCGCCTAAATTTGAGAAAGGGCCTTTTGACAAGGAGGTTGCAGAATACTGGATGCCTGTTGACCAGTACATTGGGGGCATTGAGCATGCAATCTTGCATCTGCTTTATGCAAGGTTCTTTACAAAAGCATTAAGGGACCTTGGATTAGCAACAGTTGACGAGCCTTTTGCAAGGCTTTTGACGCAGGGAATGGTCATTAAAGATGGTGCAAAAATGTCAAAGTCTCTTGGAAATGTTGTCGACCCAGCTGAAATAAGCGAGAAATACGGGCCTGACACCGCAAGATTGTTTATTTTGTTTGCTGCACTGCCTGAAAAGGAATTGGACTGGAGCGACAAGGGAGTAAATGGCTCATTCAGATTTTTGAACAAGGTTTATAATTTAATCAGTGATAATGCAGGCAATATTTCCTTGAGCCATTATGACGAGCATAAACTAAATGACAAGGACAAATATGTTTTAAGCAAGATGCATTTAACAATAAGGAATGTGACAGAGCACATTGAGAAATTCGAGTTCTCGCTTGCAATCGGAAAGATCATGGAGTACTTTGATGTCCTACAGAAATACAAAGACAAAAACAAGGACGTCTTTGGCGAAGCAATCAGGAATTTGGCCCTGATGATGCTGCCTTTCACCCCCCATTTAAGCGAGGAGCTCTGGCACATGATAAAATGCGAAGGGTTTGCTTCATTGCAGAAATGGCCAAGCTATGATGAAAACAAGATTGACAAAAGGGCAGAGGCAGTTGCATTGCTTGCTGAGAATACAAGAAGGGACATAATTGAAATCTTAAAGCTGACAAAAATAGAAAAACCAAGGAAAATAATATTGTATATTGCTGACAAATGGAAGTATGATTTTATGGAGAACTTGTCAAATGAGATGAAAAAAACAAGAAATTTCAATGAAATAATTAAGTCATTAATGACAACTGACCTTAAAATTTACAGCCATGAAATTGCAAAGCTTGTCCCAAAGCTATTGAATGATGAAACTAAGATTCCCAAGGTTGTTTTAAGCCAGGAAGCTGAGTTTCACGCCTTGAACGACGCTTCTGAAAGCTATGAAAATGAATTCAAGTGCAAAGTCGAGGTAATTGCTGCTGAAAAATCATCCAAAATTAAAGCAAAGCAGTCACTACCGGGAAAAGCGGCTATTTTAATTGAGTGATTATTTTCTCCTGACTGATTTCTCATATTCTTTTGTTAATTTCTCCGGTTTGTAATTAAATATGTCCTTTAATTTTTCCCAGAAAGTCTTTGTGTGGTGCTTTATCCTTATCTTTGCAAATCTTTCCATCCAGGATTCTTCCCTTACTTCAACAAAGTGCGAAGCTATAATGGACAAGCCGTACAATGCAATTCCTACACTGGTAAATACATAGAATATTGTGAATATCTTTCCAGCATCAGTTTTTGGTGTTATATCGCCATAGCCTACTGTTGTCATAGTGTATGATGAAAAATAAAGCGCGTCCAAGTAACGCCAGCCTTCAAAGTAATGGTAGAAAGTTGCTCCTCCGAATAGGAAAATCATTATTATTATAACAATATAGATTATTCTCCTGTGGAATCTCTTGTGCTCTTCTTCTTCCATTCTCATTAATTCGTTTTTGTTCATTTTATTTTTATTATTATCAAAATTATATATAAACTTTATGTTATGCAAAAGCTGCTGTGTTGCACAATTCTTATATAATTCCTCAATAACGTAACTAAGTAATGGGTGGTTTGTGAAGAAGGAGGCACAAACCATGGGAGGCAAAACAAA
>JAGVXT010000008.1 GCA_018303655.1 Candidatus Woesearchaeota archaeon | reverse complement strand
TTTGCCTCCCATGGTTTGTGCCTCCTTCTTCACAAACCACCCATTACTTAGTTACGTTATTGAGGAATTATATAAGAATTGTGCAACACAGCAGTTTTTGGCAGTAGTTCCGAAAGCGTATTTATCTTACAGGCACACTCACCAAAGTCTTTGACCTTATGCCAACCAGGTAGTCAAGGCTGTCAACCAATCCACCGTACATGCTGTCGCAGTAGCCATGACTACAGCTTGTGTCATTGACCAAAACAAATTGCTTTGGCTGCTGCGCCTTTTGATAGGTCATTATTGCACTTGACAATGGTATAATTGCATCGTTATAATTGTGCATCATTACCAATTTTCTTGGGGTTATTTGAGCAATGTAATGATCGGAGTCGATTGACTGCAAAAATGTGTTCACTTTAGTGTCATTTGTTTCTTCAAAATCAAACCCTGACGAACTTATGATCAAAACGCCTTTGATGTTTCTGTCGATGGCAGCTGCAATGATTGCAATCCTGCCTCCAAGGCTTTCGCCTGCAATTATTATTCTTTCAGTATCCACAAATGGGGCGCTGTGCAATAAGTCATAAGCCCTCAAAGCATCATAAACCATGAGATGCTGATAAGGCTCCTGCCCTTTTAAGAAATTTAGGTAGTCCTCTTCAATTTTTGGCAATGTTCCATCTGTTTCTCCAACTCCCCTTTGGTCTATTGTGATCACTGCAGCTCCAAGCTCCGCCATCTTTTCAGCAAGCTTTAATTCGCTTTCTTTTGAAACTCCAGCGCCTGGAAGAAGAACAATGCCCGGCATCAGGTCTGATGCTGATTTTGGCAAAACCAACAAGCCGTATATGTTGCCATTTTTGCTTTGGTAAATTATTTTGCTGATTGTGAGGTTATCAGTTTCGCCATAATTCTGCCTGTTAAACATCACATTTTCCCTGTCCAAAGGATAGGAAAGGTAGCCGTTTGTGTCAACCTGCCAAGGATTTTCATATTCTTCTTTTATTGTATTTTTTTCCGTTGTTTGGCTTTCTTTTGGACTGTTGTAATAGAAGAATACAGCAACCAAAGCAACCGCAGCAATTATGCCGAAATACAGGTGATTTTTCCTTATTTTCATATTTGTTTCAATATTTTATCAAGATTTACTTTGTTTTTGTTATTTTTATAAACCTTTGCCAAATTAATTATTTTTTGTTTGTTTATATGCATTTTTTTGCTTTTTAGAATTTGATTTAACCGGCTGTTTATCAGGAACTGGCAGAATTGAGTCACATTTTTCGGGTTAGGGGAATAGCGGGACCTCTCAAAGTCTATCAAAAATGGCTTGTTTTTGCTCATTATAATGTGTTTCAAGGGACGATGCATCTCCTCCTTGTCAATTTTTAATTTGTCCAAGACGAATAATTGGTTAAATATTTTTTTTATTATTTTTTTAATATTGTTTTTATTTGATTTTTTTATGTAATCTATGATAAAATTGCCACCAATGTAGTCATAAACAAAGTAATCCTTGTCTATAAGCAATAGTTTAGGCCCAATTTTATGTTTATTCAGTATTTTCAGCCATTTTGCCTCGTTTTCTATCCTTCCGAATGCGGTGCTTTTGGGGTTTTTTGTTTTTACAGCTATTTTTTTATTTTTGTACAATCCTATGTACAACAATCCGCGATGCCCTTTTGTTAAGTATTTTACATTGGTTATCTTTTCATTCTCCAGTTTTTTCAATAATTCATTTTTTCTCAATAAATAAAAATAGATATCTTCAAAAAAAATGTGCTGTTTTTCCAGCTCTTCAAAATCAAATATATTATTTTTGATAAATTCTTCAACTTTTTCTTTTTTAGTCAACGAAGAAAAAACCATCAAAATGAGTCCATTTGGGTTTAAAAAATTGCTTGCCTCACTCAAAAATTGTTCAATAACCTCATATCCTTTTTTCCCTCCTTCAATTGTCAAATCCTTTAATTGTAAATCCTGTGGCAAATATGGGGGATTAAAAATTATCGTGTCAAACTTTCCTTTTATTCTTTTGAACAAATCGGACTGCAGGAATCTTATTTTTTTGTTTTTAACGCATTTTTTGCAGTAATCAATAACTTCTTTTTGGACATCAGTTGCCAGAACTGACTTTACATTATTGCTTTGGGCAGCTGCAATCGCCTGTATTCCGGAGCCGGTTCCGACATCAAGCACTCTGCCTTTGGCATACTTCTTAACCCAAGTTTCAAGCATAGTGCTATCTTCCCTTGGCTCATAGACGGATTTACAGGAAACCATATGGACCTGGCGGGATTTGAACCCACAGCCTCACCCTAGCGAGGGGTGCATTCTACCATTGAACTACAGGCCCTTTAAGGAGTTTTTGCTTAAATGGTTTTACTATGTTTAAAAATTTATATACTTCTTTTTCCAATACACGAACTACATAAAGCGGTTTACGACCTTTTTTATCGGTTCTGCATATGCATGTATTCTTTATACTTAATTCTCTTAGAATAGAAGATATTTGTTCTGCTAATTTTTCTGAAGTTGTATAATAAAATATTCTTACTGCATCATCATGCTTATCATATAAAACTGAACCATCTGTATCAACTAAACCCTTAATAAAACCAACTTTAAATTTCATTGGTATATTTAGGGTTTTTAAATTTACAGTACAATGTTTTTCTTTTGAATTGTATTCAATATAATTTTTGAAATAATGGAATATATCTTTAGAATTTGTTCTAAGTCTTAATTTTCCATCATTTAGATTACTCAATTGAAATTTTTTACAAAAATAATCAGAAAATAGCTTTTGTACATAAAGTGCATATTCTTTCCTATGACCTCCAAAATGAACATTGACTTGATAATGACCTCCCTTTGCAAAATATTGGCTTCCATCTCCTGTAAAAATTCCAACAATTTCTCCTTCTTTTTCTGAAAAATTTGGCTGAACATAAGGAGGAACATATTTCTTGCCATTAATTTTCTTGTAATAGTAGTAAATAGTTGATTTTCCCAAACTCAATAATTTAGAGATCTTATTGATAGAAGTGCCTTTTCTTAGCTCTTTCATAATTTCTTCTTTTACTTCAGCTTTTAACAATACCATTTTAATCAACCTCCAAAGTTTTTGTTTTTACAAGACTTTGGAGTTCAGGAAAAAGAGAACGTTAAGCGAAACTTCGTAAAAGGATTTTGATGCTAATCAAAAGACTTAATTTGGCAGTTTTGCGTGTTCTCTTTTTCAATTCTAGTAGGGGAATGGGTTTAAATAGTTTAGGCAAGAATGTCCAGTGCTAAGCGTCATAGTTGTTAGACCACGAGCCCAAGAATAAGAGTTTAACTTTATTTTTATGTTTATTGATTATTAATCTCTGCCAATCTGCTTAACAATCTTTTCGGCTCTTTTTCATAGACAATCTTGTCATCTTCTCCAACTTTTCTGCAAATCTCAGCTATTTCTTGAACAATGCTTGTTATGCCGCCGCTTCCTCTAAGAACACCTATCATTTTCTTTTTATGGAATGCTATGGTAAACTCGTTTAAAGTCCCAATTTGCCCGGAAATGACAATTATGGCGTCGGAATTACTAACCAATGGAATATTTCTGCCCGGTACGCCCAAGCCCGTATATTTAATTTCTGTAAAATTATCAAGTGGAAAGTTATATTTGCTTAAATGTCCTTCTTTGTTTTTAGCAGGAGAAATCGCAATGACTTTGCCTTTGTTTTGAAAAGCGCCTTTTGCAGCTTCGTATGGATAGCCCCAGCAGCCGCCAAATCTCAGAATGTGCTTGTTTGTTGCGATTTCTTTGCCTATTTCATACGCCTTTTCCAGTATGGATTCATCAAAAGGCGGCAGAGAAGCGCCGCAAACAGCGATTTTCATTTGTTATCTACTTCTCTTGTAATTTCCCATCAATTGCGCTTGTGCAACAATATGCCCCTGCATTGCCTTTTCCAAATCTTTTTTTGCTGCGCCTTGCGGCAGATTCAATGTTGTGTCTAACGCATAAAGCTTAAAGAAATACCTGTGTGTGCCTGAAGGCGGGCAGGGACCTCCGTAACCTGTTCTTCCCCAGCTGTTTTTTCCGGCTGTGCCTTTTGGCTCTGTGCCTTTGGGTATCGATGCTGTTAATGGTGGGATGTTGAAAACAACCCAGTGGTCCCACGTGCCAACAGGCGCATCCGGGTCATCACTTATCAAAACAAGGCTTTTTGCATTTGATGGAACATCGCTTATCATCAACTCAGGCGATAAATCATTTCCGTCACAAGTGTACTCTGATGGGATTGCACTATTATGCGTAAATGCACTACTTGTTAATTCCATATTTACCACCCCGGTTTCAATTTGTTCTTGATTTTTTTGCTCTTGTTGTTGAGTACAACCATTAATAAAAATAAATATTAAAATAAATAATAATAATTTTTTAAAATTATTAAGCATTAAAACAATGTTAATTTCAAAATTTATAAGCTTTTTGTAAATTCCCCAGCAGCTTTTTTTATATCCTTCGCTTCATAAATTGCTCGTCCAATAATTGCATGCCATGAATCAAGCTTTCTGGCAAATTCGCTTATGCTGCCCCCTTGGGCTATCAAGCCAGGCGAGTAAAAAACTGGGTTTTTGATTTTGTTTTTTATAATTTTTACATATTCCATTGCTCTTTCAGGCTTGTTTCCTGGAATCACAAAATCTTTAACTCCCATTGAAGCTGCAATCTCATACATTCTTTTTGGCGCATTGTCATCAATAAAGCCTCCTGCTTCTTTCAGATAAGCCTGGTGAGTCATCTCGCCGCCAATTATGACATTCATTTTAGCCTGCTGCGCAGCCTTAATCCATGCAGCCTCTGTTTCAGGTCCTGCCTGCGGGAATAAAATTACTGTATTAACAGACTTGCATGCTTTCATAAATTTACCACCCATTTCAGGGATGTCAGTTCCTGCCTTTTGATGGTCGTAAATTATTGGCAGTCTTGTACATTTCCTTATCGTCTTGACAACTTCGTTCATGCCAAACGGGATTACAAGCTCAAAACCAATCTTGTAGGCCCCAATCCCTTTGACAGAGCAAGTGGCTTTGACTAATTTTCCCAATTTCTCCAGGCTGTCAACATCACATGCAATAATTATTGATTTTTTCAGTTTGATTAGCGGCATTTTTATCAATCAGTTTATTTTATTTTTAATTTTTATTTTATTGGTTTTTTAAATTTTTGTTATTGGATTTTTATTTAATTTATTGATTTCAAATTTTCAAACTGCAACCCATCCTTCAGGATGCTTTTTCCAGTCCATTATATGGGCAAGCTGCTCTTTTGATATGTATTTTTTCTTCAATGCGGTTTTTACAAAGCTTGTAAAGTCTGTCAATGTGATTAGTTTAACATTTGTGCCTTCAAAATTTTGTTTTGATTTTTCCAATTCGTATGTAAAGATGGAAATGCAATATTCAACATTGCCTCCTTTTTTTCTGACGGCATTGATGGTATTAAGGGAGCTGCTTCCGGTGCTTACCAAATCCTCAACAACAATATAAGATTTGTTTTCTTCTATTTTGCCCTCAACAAGATTTTCCCTGCCATGGTCTTTGGTTTCGCTCC
Organism: Candidatus Woesearchaeota archaeon; assembly: GCA_018303655.1. GTDB lineage: Archaea > Nanobdellota > Nanobdellia > Woesearchaeales > GW2011-AR4. The sequence goes on along the minus strand of JAGVXT010000008.1, from coordinate 33,866 downwards.
TGACATAAACCATTGGTTTTTTCAGCTTCTGGCTGAGCCATGCAGCCCACGGAATGCCTGCAGTTGCTGTTGCCGCAAAGCCATCAAACTTAACTTTGTTTTTTCTGATTAATCTCAAAAAAGAATTCACAATAAAATCCCTTTCCTTTGGGTAGCTCATTAAGAGTCTATGGTCAGCATAAATTGGAGCTAAGATACCTGAAACCCATCTGAAAGGTGGTTTTGTTCTTATCATTACTGCATCAAGCTTTAGCAGTATTTCTGAAATTTTATCTTGCATATTGGACCTCTTTGGCTTTCACGTCAAAAATTTTCCCATTGTCATAAATAACATTTCCATTTACAATTGTTGTCACAGGCCATCCTTTTAATATTTTCCCTTCAAAAGGACTCCATTTGCATTTTGTCAATAAGTCCTCATTTCTCACAGCCTGCCTCCTGTCCAGGTCAGCAATTACCAAGTCAGCATCATAGCCTTCTTTTATCAATCCCTTGTTTTTAATTTTGAATATTTTCGCAGGATTTTCGCAGCAAAGCCTTTGAATCTGGGACAATGATAGCTTATGATTGTTAAAAGCATCAAGCAACAGCGGCAGCATTGTCTCGACCCCTGGCACTCCGAAAGGATAATTGGCTTTTTCCTTTTCCTCTTTCAGATGGGGAGCATGGTCTGAAGCAATTGTGTCAACATTTCCATTTGCAATTCCGTCCCACAAAGCTTTCTGGTCATGCTCTGTTTTCAGTCCTGGCTTCATCTCTGCAAAGGCTCCAAGCGATTGCAAATCTTTGCTGTCCATGAACAGGTGATGGGGGGTGACTTCCACACTGATTTGTTTTTTTATTTTATTGGATTTTGCATACTGCAATTCTTTTTCAGAACTTACATGCGCAAAATGGACATGATTCCTGATTTTATTTTTGATTAAAATTTCAACCGCATCCTTGACAAAATCATTTTCCGCGTGCACTATTGTGGTTCTTGACGCCTTAAAAATGTCACTTATTGCCTCAAAATCTCGGATTATCAGATCGCCTGTTGTGTAGCTCATATACAATTTTACAGCTGCGATATTTTTCGCTTTTTTAATATCGGCAATGTTTTCAGTTGTGGAGCCAAAGTTGAACCCATAGTTAACGATGCTTTTTGCCGCAAATTTTCTTTTTTCTTCAAGCGCATCAAGTGTTGTTGTTGGCGGAATTGTATTTGGCATGTCAAGTATTGTTGTAATGCCGCCTTTTGCAGCAGCCATTGAGCCTGTCAGAAAGTCTTCTTTGTGGGTCAAGCCCGGCTCCCTGAAATGAACATGGCAGTCTATCAGTCCAGGCAATGCAAAATTGCTTTTTGCATCAATTATCTTGTCTGATTTTGGCTCCTTGTTTGTTATCTTTGCAATTTTGCCGTTTTTTATCAGAATATTTTTTACAAATATCCTGTCTTTTGCCAAGATCCTGCAGTTTTTGATTAAGAGCGGCATTTTAATGCACCGAATGGTATTCCTTTATCGTTACTTTTTTTCCGCTTTTCAGCCTTGCGAAATTTCCGAATTCCGGCATTTTGCTTAATTGCTGTGAATTAAATATTGGGCCGTCAACACAGCATATTTTGTCGTTTATCATGCACTTGCCGCATATTCCGAAGCCGCAGGCCATGTACCTTTCCAAAGAGGTTTCACATTGGATTTTATGCTTATTGCAGATTTCAAAAACTTTTTTCATCATTATTTCAGGCCCGCAGGTGTAGACAATTTTTATTTTGTTTTTTTTATTTTTTAATAATTCCGCTAAAACATCTGTTGTAAAGCCTTTTCTTCCAAAAGAGCCGTCATCTGTTGCCACAATCATGTTCTTGTTTTTGTATCTTTTTAGGTAAATCAAATGCTGCCTGCTTCTTGCGCCATATATTATCAGCGGATTTTTCAGCTTGTCAATCAGGGTTGACATAGAAGACAAGCCAACCCCTCCTGCAACTATGCAAGCATTGCTTTTCAGAGAAAATGAATTTCCATAAGGGCCCCTGATGCCAATTTTGCCGCCTTTTTTAAGCTTGTCAAGCTCATTAGTGAATTTTCCGATTGACTGTGAAGTGAAAGCAAACTCTTTTTTGTTGCAATAAGAAACTGCCATTGGCTTTTCATCAACACCAGGAAGCCAAACCATGACAAACTGACCAGGCTTGCAACCTATGGAATGATTGAAGAAGAAAGATTTCTGGCCTTTGCCTTCCTGGACAACCCTGCGGATTTCCAGCATTTTGGGTATGTCGGTCCTGCAGGTTTCGTGATGTGTCATTTTTGATTTCTTGCCATTACCCAAAATTGGGTTTCTCCTCCTAACTTTAAAATTTTATTCCAAATTATCTCGAAACCAGCATTTTTTATAATGCCGAGTGTTCTTTTTGGAGAATAAAAACTCCAGAACATTGGAACTCCTATGTAATCTTCAGCAATCTCTTCCCATTCTTTGTTACCTCCAGCATTCACCAAAATGATTGCATTATTTATTAAAATTCTATGCAGGCTTTTGTAAATCCTGGAATGTTTTTTTCTTGACACATGGATGATTGCATAAAAAGAAACAGCACCATCAAAGGAATTAGGTTTGAAATTCATTTTGGTCATATCCATTTTTATAAATTTTGCCCGAGGAACATTTCTTTTTGCAAGCTTTAGCATTCCATCAGCAAAATCAATTCCTGTAACGTTATATCCATTGCTGACCAGAAATTTGCTTATTGGAACTCCTGCACCGCATCCCAAGTCAAGAACCTTAGAACCTTTTTGCATATATCTCTTGAATTTCATCAATAATTCCTTATTGGGGTATAAATTACGCTGGTTTGCATATTTTTTGGCAATCTTTGTGTAGCTTTTCCTAACAATTTCGGATTTTTTCATTTATGCGCAACCCCCCTTATTTCATTTAAATTTTTGATTTTGTTTTTCTTCATCCAAATTTCCATTTCATCGCAAACTTTTTTGAAAACGCCAATTCCCCTGTAATAAATTCCAGTTCCTATCCCGATAGCAGTTGCGCCGGCCATTACCATCTCTATTGCATCTTTGCCGTAAGTTACTCCGCCAGTGCCTATGATCGGTATTTTCACAGTTTCATAAACCTCATAGACGCAGCGCACAGCAATTGGCTTTAATGCGGGACCTGAAATGCCGCCAATCCTGTTTGCCAATATCGGCTTTCTTGCTTCTATGTCGATTACCATTCCAGAAGCAGTGTTGATTGCCGTTATCGCATTTGCTCCTGCTTTTTCAGCAGCATGGGCAATCTCTTTAATGTCATGAACATTTGGGCTCAGCTTCACACTTATGGGAATTTTGCCAGAATTATTTTTCACTTCTTTTGTCACTTTTGCTGTCAATTCAGGGTCCGCATAGTACGGCTTGCCGTAGTCCATGTGCGGGCACGAAATATCAACTTCAATCATGGCTGGCTTTAAAGAAGCCATTTTCTTTGCCACTTCGCCAAACTGCTCGACTCTGTAGCCATAAATGCTGCCAATTACCGGAACGCTTAAATTGTCAAGCCTTCCGAACTCTTTTAATGCAGAGTCGATTCCCTGGCCCGGCAGGCCGACTGCGTTGAAGAAAACATCATCGCAGCCGAACATCGTCGGATTTGCGTTTCCCTGCCTTTCCTCGTGGCAGAGTGATTTTAAAGTAACAGCTCCAGCCCCGGATTTTCCGATTCGGTTAACGCTTTCTTTGGTAACGCCAAGAATTCCTGAAGCAAGAATAGTGGGGTTTTTTAGGCTTATGCTGCACAGCTTTGTTTGTAGCATCTTATCATATTATCTCAATATCATCTTTTCCCATGCTTCTTTCGCAATAGTGGCACTTAATCTTCAACGGATCCTTTTTTGCAACATAAAACTTTGTAGGAACCTGCTCATTGTTGGTTATGCAGACAGGATTGGAGCATTTCACAACATTGTCAATGATTTCAGGGGTTTTGACTTTTATCTTTTCCTTTACATAATAATTTTTTATTATGTTTACAGTCGCATCAGGCGCAACAATCGCTATTTTGTTTACTTCGTCTTGCGTCAGGCTTTTTCCTCCGACTTTTATGATTCCCTTTTTCCCTATGCTTTTGCTTTGAAGATTGGTTGCTATTGAAACAATCCCCTTCTGGTTTTCCAAGTCAAGGATTTCAACAATCTTGAAAGCTGCATCTGTTGGAATGTGGTCGATGACTGTCCCTTCCTCTATTGCGCTTATCTTAAGCTCCCTTTTAGTTTCTTCTTTAGGTGCATTTGGAATTACTTTCTTGGGCTTAATCCTTTCTTTTCTTTTTATATGCGTTTTATTTTTTGCTTTTTTCTTTGCCATTTTACTTTATTTTTCCCAAAACCAAAGCAAGCAATGCTTTTCTTACCGGAATTCCGTTTGCTGCCTGCCCGAAGTATGCTGCATGCTCTGTATTATCAATACTTTTGTCGATTTCATCTATCCTTGGCAGCGGGTGCATTATTTTCAGGTCTTTTTTGACATGTTGTAAAAATGCCCCATCAATCCTGTAAATGCCTTTGAATTTTTCATACTCTAATGGGTCCGGAAACCTTTCCTTCTGTATTCTTGTCACATAAAGCACGTCAAGCTCCTTGCTGAATCTTGTCAAATCTGATGTTTTGTGGTATTTCACCTTTTTCTGGAACAATTCGTCAAGGTAGCTTTCAGGCATCTGCAAGTCATCAGGCGCTATGAAATAGAATGTTGGGTTGAAATTGGCCAATGCGATTACAAGCGAATGGACTGTCCTTCCGTATTTTAAGTCGCCGACAAATCCAATGTGCAGATTTTCAAGCCTGCCTTTTGTTTTTTGGATTGTGTACAAGTCAAGCATTGTTTGAGTAGGATGCTGGTTGCTTCCATCACCTCCGTTTATGACAGGAATTGAGGCTGCTTCTGCAGCAAGCCTTGCAGAGCCTTCCAGAGGATGCCTTATCACAATGACATCAGCATATTGCCCTGTCATCTTTATGGTGTCCCATAAAGACTCGCCTTTTTGTATTGAAGTTACATTTGCTGTTGAAAATCCGATTATAGTTCCAGAAAGCTGCTCCATTGATGAGATAAAGCTTAAGCGAGTCCTTGTTGAAGGCTCGAAGAACAGCGCAGCAAGAATTTTTCCTTTCAAAAGATTGTTTTTTGGATTGCTTTCAACTTGTTTAACAACTTTGAGAATGTGCAAAAGCTCTTCCTTTGAGAAATCGTTGATTGAGATAATGTCCCGATTTTTTAAGTCCATATCAAAAAATTTAGGCACAGTTTGTAGTATATAAATATTATGATTTCAGTATAGGAAAATGGTCAAAAAGCCGGTTTTTAGAAAAAAGAATACCCCATAGGTAGTGAAAAAGAATGGGTTTTTGTATATAAAGATTATGGTTTTTAAGCCTCAGCAGCGCATCTTTCACACAATAAAGAGCCCTTGACTTTCTTTACATCTTCAACATAAGCGCCGCAGCCCTGGCAGATTGCTTCTCTTTCAATTATCCTGTCTACTGGCTTTCTTTTCTCTTCCCTTAGCTCAAATTTTTCAACCAGAAGCTCAAACAATGAAGGCTCTATCTTTAGAACATCTTTTAATGTCAGCAATCCCACCATCTTGCCCTTGTTAACAACAGGCAAATGCCTTATATTTGAATCGCGCATTTTTATCAGCGCTTCGTAGATGTCGTCATTTGGGCTGATTGTAAGAAGTTTTTTTTCCATGAAATCCCTAACCTTTTTAGCCAATGGGTTGATTCCTTTTGCAAGCGCTTTTCTTACAATGTCCTGTTCTGTTATAAGCCCTTTTGACAGATGATTGTCTTTAACAACTAATGCGCCTACATGATTTTTGGCCATTGCCTTTGCGCATTGCTCCAAAGTAGCGTCCGAAGAAACAGAAACTGGCTTTGTAGTCATGCAGTCATAAACTTTGTAGCCTGTTTTCATAAAAAAAGAATAGTTTTTGATGTATATTAATGTTTCGAAATAAATTATATTTTTGAAAATATACTTCAGAATTCTTTCAATAATTCATCAGAATCTCGACGTCTTTTCCGAAAACTCTTTTTAAATCTTCAAATATTGGCTCTTTGATTGATGTTTTTTGCGGAGTTTCTATTTTTGCAAGAGCTTTCTCCATCTCTTCCAAAGAGCTTTTTTCAATTACAGCCAAGCTTCCATCAGAATTAATTTTTGCTTTGCTTAGCTCTTTTTCCCCATTATCTATGTCGTGGATTATGTATGCCTCATCTCCAAGCAAAATTATTTCACCAAACTTATTGCCGTGCTTTACCCTTATTTTCAACCTTTCAAGCTCCCTTCCCCTTTTTCTCTGCATGTGCTCAACAAGGAACTTTATCAATGCGCCTGCATCCTGATGCACTTTTTCTATCTCAACTTTTGACAGCTTTTTCTCATCATAATCCTTCTTTGCCTTCATTAGCTCCTGGATAGTTCTTAGGAACTTTGCCGGCATCTTACCTTCTGAAACAAGCTTGTCCTCAACAAAATGGAGTATTTCACTGTCTTTTGCTTTTTCAATCCCTTCCAATTTTAAGACATCCCTTATGACAGTGGTTATAGTGTCGTAAATATTGAGCATTTCTTTTTCTTCCCTTATTTTTTCAATTTGGGTGAATAATCTTTTAATTCTTTTCAGGTACTTGTCGCCATCATTCATTAATTCGTCAATCTCCTTTCCGCTCAATTCTTTTTTTTCGCCATGCTCAATGGATTTTCTTGTTTCAACAATCCTTTCAAGAATTTTGATGAACTTGTCTTCAAGCAGCTTTTCCTTGCGCACAAAAATTTCCCTCATCAATGAGCCTGTTTCTTTGGGGGAGGGGGGGGCAACGCCGTAAAGCATTAAAGCTGCCTGGCTTGGAGTCAATAATGCATAGTAAATATCTTCCATGCCGATCTCATTTAATTTAAGCTGCACTCTTCTTATGACTTGCTCGCCTGAGCCCATGAAAATGTCAATTGCTTCTGCACTTGGTTTGATTTTGCCCATCTTGAGCAACTGCTTCCATGGCATGAAAATTCCCCTGTCAAAAAATGGCACTCCGTCTCTGAGCAATGTGAATATCACGGGGTTTGCTTCCTTCAAGGAATCCCAGAAATCTGTCAAAATATAGACTTGGATGTTGATTTTATTTTTTATTCCAGTCAGTTCACCTGCTTCAATTCCCATGCCGATTATTATTGCCCTTAGCTTGTCTTTTAGCTCTGCCCTTGTCATCTTCTTTACATCTGTATCGTCAATGACAATCCACACATCAATGTCGCTTGATTGAGTTGCCTTGCCTTGGACAAGCGAGCCTGCAAGAACATAAGAGACAATGTATTTCTCGAATTTCTTCAGCACCATTGTCTTGTGGACTTCTGCAATTTTAATGGCTTGAAGCATTCCTGTGTCGTGTATAGGCGCTGACAAGGCGATTAACTGGAGCAATTCATATTTTGCATCAAAGCAGTTCTGCCAGAGCTCTGAAAGAATAAGGGTTTGAGGAGTAAGGTTTGGGTCGATTTCATTGCCAATGCTGCTGATTATTGCAGTGAGCTTGTCTTTTAATTCAAGTTTTGACATTGTCTTGCTGTCAGAATCATCAACTAAAACAAGAACATGGATTTTGTCCTTGTCTTCAGGCTTTGGCTCAGGAGCTGGCTGCTCTAAAGCCTTGGGATTTTGCATCTGCTGCAATTGCTGCAATTCTTCTGGCTTTGGAGGAGGCATTAAAGCAATGCCCACAATGTACTTGTCAAATTTTTCAAGAACTTTTTTTTGGAATTTTTCCAGCTTTGTCTTAATTGTCTTGAGCTTTTCCTGGACATCATTCGGAAGCTTGGAAATAGCTTCAAGCTCTTTTGATTCCATAGCAGCAGCCTGAGGAACATTGCTTTCTTTAGTTTGGCTGTATTGCTTCCTGTCTTTCTTAGCCATAAAACCCCCAAAACCTGTAAACTTTAATCTATTTATAAATCTTTGCCTTTGTTTTTGATTAATATTTTCTATATGGAAAATAAATGATATCGGTATATGAAAACGAAAGGTTTATATATAAGTTTCATTATTTACTAGTAGTAACAAATAAGCTATTCTTGGGGTGAAACAAAGTATATACTCCAGAAGCGAAAAGTTTAAATATAAGTGTTGTTATTAGAAAGTAGTAATAAATGAATAAAGAGGGGTGGAAAAGGAAAATGACAGAAAAAACTTTAGACGAAATATTGTTTGAACAGGTTAGAGCAGAGGTAAAGCCAGGTGCTTCTCTGCAACACATCAAATCTGATTTAGAAAGGGTTGAACCTCAATTCTTTGCAAAGTACGATGGCAAACCAGTAGCTGAAGCTAAACTTGAGGATTCATTTAATGATGTTGCCACAAAATATGTCAGCTCATTGTGGGGTGCCAGCGATTTAAAAAATGCAAATGGTCCAACATGGTATGGCAACTTAATGAGAGGCTGGTTAGGTCTTGTAAGCGAGCAAGCTTTTGGACAAGTAAAGGCTGCAATTAAACAAGGCAACAGGGCAGAGGTTTTAAGATTATTTAATCAAGCTTATGAGGCACAAGCAAACAAGTTAACCAGTTTGCTTAATAAGATAAGAGAACAGCCTTCAGATGTACAGCTTGGCACCTATAAACACATAGCAAAAGTGTTAGGAGATGGAAACGTTGCTAAAGTAGCCTCAAATCCAGGTGCTGCGGTTCAATCTTTGGCGCAAATCTACGCAACACAGGATGCTTATAAATAAATATTAACTTTTTATTTTTCTTTCTAATTTTTTATTTTTTCTTTAATCTTACAAGTAACACTATAAACCAAAATGCCATTGCCAAGCTATCGTGTTTTAAGCCATGTATACATCAGGCCGCCATCTTCTGTTAGTGTTCAGGCTAAAAAAATTGCACCTGAAGAACATAAATCAATGCAAGGCGAAGCCCCAACTGTCGGCTCTTACGGGCATGCTTCAAACACTGTGCTTTTCAGAAATGGAGAAGCAGTTACTATGACATCCAACAATAAGTTTCCAACGCCAATGAGGGACTATCTCAGAAACGGCCCTGTAACCCAGATTGATGATTATTATTTTGGAAGATGGGTACGATATGGAAATGAAAATTACCCAAACAGGGAATGGAACAAGCCTATAATGCTTGAAAAAGGATCTGCTGTAATTACAAGCCTTGGCGAAAGAAAGGCGCAATTTGACAAAAGAGACACTCCCATTCCAAAATATGTCACAGAAACTTATGTCAAGGGGCCAAATAATCTGCTCGGAACCGGAATTTCCAGAATACAGTCATCTGTCAAGCAGAAACTGGCTAATTATTTGAGAACCCATGACGGAAAAGAATTGGCTTCGTATTTAAACTCGTCAGGGCTTTCACCGGAAGATATTTGGTATGCCGGCACCGGGAATCTGCCGGAAAGCGCAATATATGGCGTAAGCCGCCTTCATGGAAAAGTGATACTGGAAGCTGCTGGGGATGCTTACTCTAAAATCGTAAGAGACTCAAAATTTTTGGGAGTCAAGCCGGAAGATTTGCTGAATTCAATTTTGGCAGAAGAGATTGCCCACATCTGGAGGGGGGATATTGACAAGGACGGTGACTCAATTGGCATAGAAATTGCAGCAAAAGAGCTTGTTGCAAGGCACTATGAAAGGCTTGCAAAAGGAGCTGACGGAGATCCAAAAAAAACCGAATTAAAAAGAAAGTACCAAAAGCTTGCTGCAGTCAAAAGGCTTGATGCTGAAACAACTCCCCAAAGGTATGGAAAAAGAGCAGGTCTGGAAAAATTGATAGAAACACTGGAGCAGGAAGCAGAAGAGTTAGGAGTTGATAAAACAGAGTACATAAGCGCGCAGCTTGCAAGGCATTCAATAAAGTATATGGATAGCAAAGAGGCTATGGAACCTGAGCCTGACAGAAAAGAAAAGCAGTCAGAAGCACCCCGGGAATCAGAAGCGCCTGCATAAATCAGGCTTTCAACTTCTCAACCACATTAATAATCAATATTCTTCCGAAAACAAAGCTGAAAACAAACAAGATTAGTGACAGCAATAAAATAAAGGGATTCTTTTCAATAAAATAATATAATAAGCTCATTGAAATAAACAATAAAAATATATTAATAAAATAAACGGATAAAACATAGTGCGCTTTCCTGATGCCAATGCTTAATGTTTTCTGCACAATGTTTTTTAATTTTATGTGATTTGCAATGGCTATGGAAATAAACATGAAATAAGCCAGGATTATTGAAACAATAAGAAAGGTGGAGTATTTGGCGAATAGCATAGAGCTCTGTTCTGCGAGCTGGGTTATTGAAACATTCAGCAATAAAAAGAAAAATGTGAAAATAAGCCCCAGATAAAACAATAAAATTACGATATTTTTTAAAAATATGTTTGTCAATTGTCTTAGACTGGTTTTTTTGAGCAATCTGTACGTTATTGCCCACGCAATAGAAATAAAAAAGATCAACAATATGAAAACGTAACCCAAATATAACCTGAAATTTTTTACTATTTCATCAAAATTTTCGCTTATCATAAGCGGATCATCGCCAAGAATGTTTTTTTGCTGCAGTATTGCATCTGTTGCAGATGCCTCATCAAGCTTCTGCTGGCTTAGATAATCAGTGATTGCTTTTGTGTTTTCCAGTATTTTTGTCTGGTATTTTATATTTACAGCTGAAAAAACAACAAAAAAGGCAATTTGCAGAATAAACAATGACAAAAACAATAATTTGTTTTTCCAGATTATTGAAAAGGACTCTCTTAAAGAGTTGAAGATGATGTTTTTGGATTGCATTTTTTATTAAGTCGGCATTCCTAAAGGAGGCGCGCACTCCAAGCCGTTTGTTATGGTTGCGCTTCCTGATTTGCAGAAACCACTTCCTGTCTTGTCGCAAATGCCATAGCCTCTTTCATCGCCGCACTGGACTTCAAATGAGGCATCCTTTTCTTTTATGGTTTGGTCTTTGTAAGCTATCGCCAGTTTGCCTTTCACCTCTCCTGCCAGTTTCAGTCCGTCAGTTGGCATGGTAGCTGAAAATGCGCCTTTGAAGTTTCTTTCCAATAGCGCCTTTTCACTTGAACCGTCAGGAGTTATGTATGAAAATACAACGCTGTCAATTTGCGATGGGTTGACAAAATTTACAGATATTGCAACTGGTTGCCCTTTCTTAGCCAATGCTGGTGAAAACACAACTTTTTCATCCTGCGAAAGAAGCTCTTTAGGAAGCGACTGCTCCAGCCTGATGTTCACTTTTCTTTCCTGCGGCTTGTCAGGATAGAAAACAGGATCTTGCAGGTTGCAGTCATCAGGGGTGCTGTAAGATTCCCTGTCATCTTTTATGTGGAATAATTCAAGCTTTAAAACCCTTAATTGGGTTTGCCGCGATGTGTCAGTCTGCTCCGGCTTGTTTATCCTTATTGTACCTTGCGCAATCCAGAATTCCTTGCCACCTATAGTTTCCGTGAACTGCGGCTTTCCGGCGCTGTCTTTGGGTATTGCAACATTCACAATCTGTATCTTGACTCCTTTCTTGTCTATTGTTATTTTCCCGTCTTTGTCAAACCCCTTGTAATTTCTTATGTGCACTCTTCCCTCATCATCAATATCCACTTCATCTTTGGTGAAATCAATAAATCCTTTGTTATCAACATCATAAAATTTGAACTTGATTGCAAAGTCCTCCAGGTTTGATGGCAACTCTTTCACAAACACATCAACAAATGAAGGCTTTTCAATCCTTTCCTTTTGGCCAATTATCAAAGGAGGTGATACAAGCTGGTACTGGTTGACTCCATCCAACTTTACGCCTTCGACTGCAAACACAACATTATCAATTGACGCTTTAATGCACTTGTCACTGCCTATTTTCTGGATTGAGGCTGCAATGTCCAAAGAGTCTCCTGATTTAGCTGTGATTTCTTTAGTTATATCGGCTCCGCTAACTCTTAGATCAGCAAAGTAAGCAATTCCTTTTCTTGTTGCAAATGCCTTGCCTTCTCCGCAAATCAAAGTGCCTGTTGAAATATCAATCCTGCAGTCAAAAATGTCTTGTGGTGATTTGTCAGTTAGCGGGAAATAAAATATTCCTTCCTCATAGCCTTGAGGAAAGCAATTCTGCTTTAGATTGCCGCTGATTTTCCTGTCAGGCATCAAAACAAATTTAAGATGATCATATCTGACATTTGCTTCTTCTATTTTTGGAGGGGCAATTGCCCTGTCCTCCAAGACATTTTGCTTCAACCTTCCTGAAAAAACCAACGGGCCAAGCTTTTCATCCGGCAGGTTTATGCAGTCGCATTGGCTGTACCCAAGAGATGGCCCTGTTCCAGGCAATTGGCCGGTGTAGGCAATTGATGGCGCTCCCAATGCCCCGCAGTTGATGTTGTTCGGATATTTGTCCAGTTGCTTTCTTCCAGCGCAAGTCAGGAAAACATTATATCTTTCAAAATCGCATCCTGGGTTTATGAGCCATGAAGCCCTGTATTCATATTTTGGCTTGAATGAGACTGGATCAACTGTTAAAAATTCCCTTGAGCGTGTTATGGGCTGCACCAAAGTGGCAAATGGCTGCGCATATGCTGCATCAACAAGATTTTTTAGATTGAATTCCCAGTCATAGCCGAATGCGGCAAGGCATATTTTTCTTGAAATGCTTTCTTCTCCAGTTCCAAGCAGCTCATTCAGCTTTGCATTTCCATACTCCTCTGAAACGCTTCTTTGAACATCTGACAGGCTTTGGAAAATGCTGCTGGAGCCTGCCCTTAGGTATGTTGCAAGGCCTTCATCATCAGTGTCAAGCTTTGCGCCGAATCCAAGCGGAGAGCATTTGTCTACAAATGACCTTACCACCTGCCATATTGCGCCGCATAAATATTGCGTGAACACCTCCTTGCAAGCTCCTGCATCCCCTCTTCCGGTTGTCCTGACCTGAATCAGGCAGGTTGACAACGATGCCATCAAATTCTTCAGGAATTGTATCCTGTTGTTTATGCCTCCAAGGTTGATGCATTGGAAAGCAGCAACATGCTCCTTGAAAGGATCTACTGCAAGCACATTTCCATCATCAGTTTTAAACCCATCGTAAAATATGTTGTTCTGCCCAAAGCATGCTGATTCATCTCTTCCTTCAATATATCGCTGCGGGTGGTATTGGTTATGCTCAAGGCTTCCTTCACCTTTAGCCTTGAATTTTTCCTTTGAGTAGCGGTAGCTCCATTTTATGTCATCAAGGCTCTCGGGTCCTGCATATGATATGTCCAATGCATTGAGCTTTTTTGACTCGTGAACCGGCTTTCCTGTAGTTATGTCCGTGTCTTTGTAGCCATAATAATGGGTTTCCTCCTTGGTTTCTTTTGCATTGATGCAGCAGCACTCTTCTCTTTGGGAAGTCAAGTCGCTTACAACACTTTCGCTTTTTCCATTGGCGTAAAAGCAAGGCGGTGAATTTTTATCGTTTGATATTTTGCTTGTATATCCCATTGTAAATGCTGAGGATATTTTGTGTTTTTTGCCATCTCCGTCAATTATCTCCTTGTTTTGATTAAATGACCTGCATGTGTCTACTGTTGTGCATGTGTAACCAACTTCATCTGGTTTCTTTGTTTTAGGGTCCTTGGCCAGCACAATGTTGCTTTTAGAATCTGCAAATGCCACTTGCTGCTGATTGAATGTGTTCTTCACGCCGCACAGCTCAGCGCAGCTTTTTGATTGCGATGCAAGGAAATTGGTTTCATCTTTTCTTATTGCATATTGTATTTCAATATTTCTGGAGCCTTTTAGGTGGTTTATTGTGTATATGTTGCTGTTTCCAACCTGCTGGCCGAATGTGAGCAAAGCCTTATTGGTGCCTGACTCGACTTCAAAGCACTTGTCATCAATTCCAAATTGATCCGGCGTTGCGCCATAAGCGGAAAGCTGGGCATTTTTGCAGTTGATCAGCCTCAATGGCTGTCCCCTGACGCTTTGGTCTGCTGCGCAGCCTTCTCCACTTTGTATTTTTGCAAGCAGCTGTGTATCATCCCTGTTTTCCGTCCATTTTGAAGGAGCTGCATGCCCGAAAACCCTGTCGCAGCTCCATCTCATTAATGAATAGACTTTGGCTTCAGATTCCCATGCAGCAGCAGACGCTGGAAAGCATTTCTTAAGCTCGATGTCGTTGACATATGCTAATTTGAAGCTGCCTCTTTTGGCTTTTATGTCCTTTATCAGCAGCTTGCAATCGTCCTCGCTGCCTCCGGTGTTCTGCGCTAGCTTGAATGCTTCGACTATTTCATTAAATTTAAGTGCATTTGAAATCGCATACTTTTTTTCCTCCCAGAAATCAGTCCATCTCCTGTATATTTGCAAGCCAATATTCAACCCGAATGAAGCAAAACATCCAACAACAACAAACTCAAGCAATGTGTTTATTTGCTCCTGCAGTTTTGTCAATGTTTCGATCGAGCTCTGAAGAAAATCAACAAAATCAAAAAGAAGCCAGTCAGGCAATACTTTTCTTGGATCGATTATACTTTTGTCAACCGCATAGCTAACCTGTTCGCAAGTTGTCTGCACTTCTGATTCAATCTGGCCGTCATTATCTGTATCGTGCTTGTATGCTATTGTAACTTTCAGAGGAATTGTTAATTCATTGTTTATAGCTTTGAAGAAGCTCTTCCAGTCATCTTCCATGAATTGCTCCATTCCAGGAAATCTGTTTAATGTCATTGCTGAATAGGATACTGTGTTGTCAGGAGGGTTAAGAAGCTTTGGACTATTTCCACCTGGCATTATCTGGCAGCTTATGTTAAACCTCGGATCAAGGGTTTCTTTTGTGCTGCACGCCTTGCTTATTGATATTGTGCTTATTCTTGCGCTGGTGCCGCGCCCTATGTATGAATAATTAAAGTAAAAGTAAAGCGTCTCTACGCCGTCTCTTAGCCTCTCGGCGCTCAACAATACAGGGCTCTGGTATTGCGTCAGTGGAATTATGTCCCAGCTCTGGTTGCCGCTCCAGCATGTCCCCAGCCTTATTTGCTGTGTTGCAACTCCCCTCAAACCAGCCTGGTCAGTGGCAATCACAACAAGCGTTGTTCTTTTGGATTCCTGGGCTTCAGGATTAAGTATTGTATCTCTAAACTCTGCCACAGGAACTTCTCTTAATCTGCCTGCGCCTCCGAATATTACCGTCAAATCAACCTTTTCAAACTTGAAATCTCCCCGGGCATCTGCATCAACTGAAAAATCAGCCCCTGTCCTGCAGAATGATGCAGAAACTGATGAGCGGCATTTTGCATCAAGCTGCGCTTCCGGCAGATTTTGAATTTCATTCGGCAATCCGCTTACTTCAAGGGTCTGGTTAAAAAAACTGAATGGGGTTCTGTCAACAAATAAATGAACTCTTGCATTTGGCTTTGTTTTTCCAATAATTTCAATTTCGTTTGCAACATTCTCAAATATAAAAGCTCCTGAAGGCGGCGATAATATCTTTACCTCAGGGATTTTTGTGTCAAGAGTTACGCTTTTTTCAACAACAACACTGTTGCCGGCCCTGTCTTCAAATATCATTTTTATCAAATATGTTCCATCGCCTTTGTTCAACTTAATGCTAAAGCTAAAAGGGCTGCTTACATTGACAACCATCAAGGGCTTTCTAAAGTCTTCAAAGATATCGACTTCAGGAGTCTGAAGGTTTAGTATAGCGCCTCCCTGCAATGTTGCCGCTGTTACAGGCTCTGATTTTTCGCCTTCTTTTCCAAGAATATTCACAGCAGAAACTTGGTAAGTGTAGCTTCTTCCGCTGTCAACCAAAGCATCAATGTAAAGATTGAAATTAGCTGGCTTTGTGAGGGCAATCGGGCCTGCATTCTCGCGATAAACAACATAGTGGCTGAAGTCCTTGTCTTTTGACTCATCCCAGTTTAATTCTATAGAGTTCTGGCCAGCTTTTACTGCATTCAGCCCTGTAATTTTTGAAGGGGTTGTTATTTCCTTGACATTTGCATCGACAAAAACATTTATTTTTCCGGGCTCGTTTGTAGCGCCGCTTATTGCAAGCTCTGTTTTTGATGTCAATGATGGTATGTCATTCAATTGTATTGTTGGGTCTTCAGTGTCAACGCTGACCTCGAAAAGCTTTTGGTGCTTAGTTCCAAATTTATCGACAACATCCACCCTTATGATGTTATCCTGCTCAAGCTGTATATTGCTGAAAACAAAGTTGCCAGAAGCATCAATTTCTGCGCTGCTCAGGCTTCTCTTTGGAATGTTCATATTATTTACAAACAGTGTTATTGATGAAAATTGCTTAGCTGAGCCAACAAGGTCAATGACTCTTCTGTTAACAAATCTTGGGATTGAAATGTTTATCACAGCCAAGTTGAATTCCTTGCCTGCAACAAAGTTTTGCAGCGAGAAATTGGCGCAATTATTTGATGCGTCGCATGATTTTGCAATTATAATGTGCTTTGCGCCTTTGGCAAGGCTGTCTATGACAATGCTGTGATTTGTTACTAAATCATCCGAGCTCTTTATTTTATCAGTTTTGTTAACTCCATAAAGAACTGTTGTTGTTGAGTTCTCATTTGTGATCCATGTTATTCTTGCTGCCGCATCTGTCAATGGCAAAGCCTCTAAATTGCTTATCACAGGAATTGCTGAATCAATTGCCGATGTTGAGGCTATTAAGGTGTCTGACTGGGGGCCTTCATTACCGGAGTTGTCAACAGCCGAAATTTTATAATTAAAATTTGTGTTGGACTGCAAATTTGTGTCATTAAAGCTGTTTGTTATGAAATTTGCAACCGGAATCCTGTTCCTGTAGATTACATAATGGCTGAAATCTGCTATATTAACACTGTTCCACGACAAAAATATGGAATTTGGCGTTGTTGAAACTAAATTCAATCCATTTACCTGAGGCGGCGGAGTTATGTCTGTTGTTTTGAATGTGTAAAAGCTGTTTGCCCTGTTGTCAATTGCGATGTTTCCATTCAAATCAGTTGATTCAACTGCAAAAAAGTATGGTGTATCTGAATTAATGCCGTTGAATACCGTGATTGTATGGTTGCTGATAAAGTTGTCATGCCTTTGAGTGAATCCAAGCGCAGTTGTCTGGCCGTACCTTACCCTTCCGTCCGAGATTTCATCAGTGCTCCATTCAATTGTTGCGGAGTTTGAGCTTACTTTTGTAACTCTTATATTTGAAATTGTAAGTCCATAGACATTCGCTGTATAGAATGGCAGCGTTAATACCAGCTGGATAAGAAATATTGTGATTATTTCATTAATTTTGGATTTCATTTTTTATTTTTGTTAAGTTTTATTTTTTAATTATTTTTTATTGAGTTTTAGTGTGAGTTGTGAGCGAGTGAAACGAGTTCACTCGCATTCGACTGTGTTTTTTGTTATTGTTCAATCGTTATTGAATTTTATCACTTCAATTCTGGAGCCGGGACATTTTTTGAATACGAGCTTAATCCTGATACAAACAAAAGCCTTTCATCTTCAGATGCAGCTCCCTGTTCTACAACATGGAACACAAGTTCTCCAGCGCTTCTTAATGCGTCTTTGCTTATTTTCCAGTCTCCGATATATCCTCCAACAATATTTTCATTATCGGCAAGGTAAATATTGACCTCGTATGTTGCATCCTTGTTGTCTGGAATTCTAAGCGGGAAACTGACTTCTTTCGGATAGACAGCAAAGCTATCGAAGCTTGTGTCCTTGCCTTTTATTGTAATGGAAGCCTTTTCATTTGGAGCAAGATCATTGACAATGCTTGGGTTTGAAAGCAGATGCTTCACAACTCTGTAGTTTTTGAATTCCTTGACTGGATTTAAGCCCAAAACATATGACCTTCCATCAACATCTGTCTGAACAAATGATTTTGCTTCTTCAAATCCCTGCTTGTTTCCTTTGATTATTCCATTGACGCAGTATGGCAGCCTTTTTGCCAAGCCGGATGCCGCTCCAAAGCTGAGCCAGTTTGTTGCCCCGATATCGCAATAAAACCTGCCGCAGACAAATGTTAAATTAACATCTCTTATGTCTTCCCCTGTTGCATTGTTGACAGTGAAGATTGTTATTTCATTTTGCACATCATTGCAATAATCATCAGATGAAATTGCGTCTTCAGTATCAAACAAAGTCGTGCCTTTATTGACTCTGCTTGGCTGGTTGTGGTCTATGGCAACTTCAAAAGCAAAATTGAACTGGTATGCCTTATTTTTATCTGTTTCCTGGTCGAACACAGAAACCTGAACCGGATAATTAATGTCGTATGTGAAGTGCCATAGGTGCATGCAAAAGAATGAAATCATGCCAGTTCCTTTTTGGGAGTTTGAGCGCAGGATTCCATTTTGGCTTGGCCTTGCGTAGATGTTAAGCGGCCAATTATCATATGAAAAAGCAACCTTCATATTGTTGTATTTTTTATCAGCATCGTTGTCTATGTCCCATATGTAATGCTGCTGGAAATAAGTTTGGGAGTAGATGCTTCTTCCCTTTGGATTCGGCACATAAGAGTTCGGATTGTAGTCTGTTCCTTTTATCCTGATGTAAGGCAGGTTAACCCTCAGCAAAGTTTTCAATTTGCCCATTATGCTGCTTAGCTGCCATGTTTTTGCATTGCATGTTGCCTCAACATCTGTTGTTGGAATTTCAGTGTCCATGGAATAAAGGTCAATGGTTCTCTTTTCAAGGAAATAATCCTTATTTTCCCTTTCCATTATTAATTTTGCAAGCTCGTATACTTTCTTGAACCTGATTGGAATTGTGTATTTGAAGTTTTCAAGCACTGCCCTGAAATCCCCTTCCTTGGAAATGATTTCCAATTGGTATTTCAAAGCAACAGAAACATCATTCTCGTTAAACTTCACATCAACAATTGGATTCTTTAGCTCATTTACCTCAAATTTTCCTGAAAACGGCTCAAAATTGCTGATGCAGCTGCTTAATTCTGTTTGTATATGGTTTGTAAGCTGCTGGCTTATGAAGGCTTCTGACGGGACTGCTTCTAATCCGTCATGCCACCAATAAGGCAATTTAAAGCCTGCTCCTGGAAAAGTTGTCAGGTAAGCTTCAGGGTTGCTGTCAATATTCTGGGGAATATCGATGTAGCCTCCGCTTAACCCTATTGTTTCCAATCCATTTTCCGCAACGCTTTTTATGCAGTTGTCAACATACAGCTTTATCGGCGCAAGCTCCGGCTGTACAATCTCGACTTCCTGCTCAACAGCCTGCCTCTGGTAAAAGAAGTAAAGCACTCCGCTGAGTATCACAATAGCGGTGATTACCAGGAAAATGGCTGCCTGTGATTTTGAATTTGAAGGTAATATACTCAATTTACCTCTTTTTTTGATATTCATTTTCTTGATATTTTTGATTTATTTTTCAATATTGTTATTGTTCTGTTTATTTTTATGTGAAATTGATGTTTTTGTGATTTTGTTTTTTTCTTTCACAACGCATTTAACTAAAATTATTTTTTAAAAACAACGGAATTTTTTGCTTTCATTTTCATTTTGTCTTTTTATTCAGCATTTTAACATCAATCTTGTTCAGGTCTATCTCAACGTAATCCTTGTCTGTCAGGTTGAGAACCTTTACTATGTCGGAAGGCACCCTTACCACAATGCCGCCGCTGGTTTTAATCAGCTTTTTCGTGTATTTCATATATGTAGTATATCTATTTTATATCTATTTTATATATATTTCAATATTGAAAAGCATAGATTTATATATAAATTATATATGGAGTTTAAAAGCTTTTCTATTTTGTTTACAAAATAGAAAGCTACGAACAAAGCGAGCATGTTTTCTGCTTTACAGCTTGTCTATCCCATAAACCAGGTTAGAAATATAGTATCTGATGAATGCAATCAAGAATATGATTATTATTCCTGCAATGATTTGCGAGTATGCTGATTTTATCAAGCTGCTTGCTTTTAAAACAATGTAAAACAAGAAGCCAATTGAAATGTAAGGAAGCAAAAAGAGATGAATTTTTGCAATATTTATCTTAAGCGCGTGAATGATTGACTTGAATTGGGGTTTTTTTATGAAAATGATATAGAGTGTGTTTGTAAAGTACAATCCCAAAGCAATGGCAATAACCATTGCCATAGGCACGGCAGCTGACTCAATAATATAGGAAATCAGGAAGACAACAATAAACCAAAAGCCTGTCCACACTAAATTAAGCGCCAGAAATTTTGAAATAAGCTTAAGGGTTATTTTTGTGCCTGTTGTTTTTGCCCATATGATTCCCTTGAATATGCTCATGAGAAATATTATCACAATTAAGAGCAATATTAATGAAGCTATTATCAAAAAATAAAATGATTTTACTTCCTTTACAAGCTGCTGCGCCCTTTCAACTCCCAAAGATGTTATGTCTGCCGGAATGCTGAAGGCTGCCATTTTTGCCTGTATCCTTTGCAGCCAGAATATGACAAGATAGCCTGATATCAGATAGAACAATGCATCGATTACTGCAATCAAAACAATGTTTAAATTGATTTGCTTAAGCGAGGACATCAGAATGCTGTTGTTCCATCCCAGAAAATCCAGCTTTTTTGCTTTTTTCATTTTTTATTGAAAATCCAATAATGCCAAATTTTTTACATTTCTAAAATCTTTAATATTTAAAGTTGCTAACGCACAATTATTCGCGATTGCAGTTGAAGCTATGAGCAAATCCCTTAATGGAATCATTTGGCCTTTTATTTTCAAGTCCTTAAATATTTCTGCTGCTTTTCTAGCACTTAATTCTGAAAAATCTAAAATAGCGGTTCTTAACAGCAATTTTTCTATTGCATCAAGATTAGTTTCTCTTAATAATAATTCAAAAATGCTGATAGTTGTAATATAAACCTCGCTGTCTTTTGTTAAGTCTAACAATTTAGACGCTTTAGTAGTGTTCTTTAATATTTCTATAGAAACATCTGTGTCTAGGCATACCTTTGTGTCCATTTCTTATACAAGGGCTTTAATTCCTTCATTATTTTTTCGTATTCTTTATCTTCCTTGGGCAGCAAACCTACACATTCCATTAAAGCAGCACCAGTCTTTGGCTTTGACTTGTCCATCAAATCCTTAATAGTCTCGCTGAAACTCCTATCTTTTTTTGAATGTTTCAGCTCCCCGTATACTTCATTTGAAATCATTATTGTTTTTGCCATATTGTCTGTATATGAATATACATATATATAAAGTTATGCTTTAAAAATCATTAAATTCGCCAGTTCCGGAGGAGCCTGCTGAAGGCGCTGATGCTCCTGACGATGCAACCGGTGTTGCTGCGCCTCCTGCAGTGACTATTGTGTTGCACAGCTCCCCATTGTCAAGCTTCCACCTTAATGGAATCTGGTCAAATGTCAGGCATACTTCAGTGTATAATGTTGTGCTGTATTTTACTATTGCATTTCTTCCAATCTTTCCAAATGAAGAGCCTCGCTTTACTGTTTGGTCCTGCTTGAAGACAGTTGCAGTCCTTTCTCCTCTTAAAAAGACATTGACATTCATCTGCTCAGGCGCCCTTCGGTCATTTTCATAATCGCCGTTCCTCACATTAAAGGTTATCTTGTACAGGAATTCAACTCCAGTTGGAGTTATCAACGGCTCTGACCTTGTTGCTTCAATATGCGCTCCAACTTGTAATAAGCCTTGAGGTGTTTCAGCATAAGCAATTCCCTCGCTTTCGCCGTCAAGGTAAGTGCCGCATATTGAGCTGCTCCAGTACTCTGTTCCAAGGTACAAAGTCGCAAAAACCCTGTCAACATTATCACGCCATGCAAGCAACGAATCTTGGTCCATAAATAAAGTTGGAAGATAGCTAAGCCCTTGGAATTCTGTAAGAACACGCTGTACATCAGAGAAAAATTGGCGGGATATAGCTTGCTGTAGGCGAGTGGCTGCTTCAGCACGGGACTTTTCATCTGCAGTAGAACTGCTCGTGATTAATTTTTGAAGAGATAAAACATCCAAAACATTGATGCCATTTGGATTTTCAAATACAACTTCCCCTTTTTGCGGGTCGCCATAAGCAAACATTATCATTTTTCCATTTTGTATGTCTATTGTAGTTGCTTCATAAACTCTTATTGGTTTGTTATCAACAAATATTGTATTGTATTCGTACCTTGTAGAATAAATTTTTTCGTCCTTTGTTACTTCCACTAATTTTAAAGTAGGAGAGTTTTGTACAATGATAACCTTATTTTTTTCCTCTGTCTTTAGCTTAGAGTATTCCTCATTTGACAGTTCTTTTTCATTGAGGTAGTATGCTGTCTTGAATTTTTCTGTTGTTTTTTCTGTTGGCGTTATTGTAGTTGTTGATTTGGACTGGTCTTTGAAGGAGTCTGTGTAAGTACAGGTAGGTAAATTAAATGTGCATTTAGAAGCATCTCTTACTCCATTAGCTATGGGAATATTATCAAGCTTGCCTGTCCATTGCTTAATATCTGCGTCTTGAACAAGAGCCGGGTTAATTGTTTGAGTAGAAACCACCTCACCTATTTGGAAGCCTGTAATTTTACCATCCTTAATTTCTGGTGTGGCTTTATTTATAGCAACACTCTGCTTATCTCCATCTTTGTAGACAGTTACAATTTGGTAATCTGTATCGCTAATTTTCACAGCATGTTGCTCAACTTTTTGAGGACCTTCTGCTGTGGAGGGCAAGCCTTGTGCGCCTGGTTTGCCAATCTCTTCAGGTTTTTTCTTGGTTAAATCAATTATATTCAATTGTATTGTCTGACCTACACCAGGGCTTGGTAACACTGATGAAGTTGGCGAGGGTGCAGTTGGAACCGGGGCTGGAGCTTGACCTATTACTGATATATAATCTTTTGCAAAGCCCGCATCAAGCCAAGATAGAATTTCCTCTTTTCCATATAAATCACCATCCTGATCTTTAAAAGATCCATCCTTTTGAAGAGTAGCTTTATATTCTTTTTCATCCAGCACAAATGTAACAGTATCACCAGGAAACATGTAGAATAGTCTTTCATCATTTTGATATAATGTTGGTGGCTTTGGAGGTGCAGACTCGGGCGCTGGGGCTGGTGTTGAAGATGTTATTGCTGGAGTAGGGGCAGCGGGTGCAGAAGGAGCTGAAACTGTTGCCGGGCTTTGCTGTTTCCTTTCTAGCTCTAGTGCGTCGTTTATTTTACTGCCAGTTAATGGTCCAACAAGTCCATCTTGTGTTAAACCATATTTTTGTTGAAAGCTAACTACATCTGTTTTGTCAATAATAATAGATTTAGAAGCATCATCATAATATCCATACCCTAAACTCCAAAATGCTTGTTTTAATGCTGGGCTTTCGTACGATAAAATTTGACCCTGTTGTGGAACATTTATAGCCTCTGATGCTTTAACTTTCCATTCGTTGCCTACTTTAACGTAAGTACTTTTTGTACTTAACCCAGTTGCTGTTCCGTCTGGGTTTACAACTAATTGTTCCCCTCTACCAATCCCTCCACCAATTATTGGTTCATCAATTATTGGTTCAGTCACTTGTCCGGTAATCAAATTTTGTGTTGAGTCTTCCTCATCAGTAACCACATTTTCATTTATTCCATTAATCCTGTAGCTAAACTCGACATTTCCATTCTCGTCAACAACCAGCAATCCGTCATTATACTCTATATTTGCAATCCTGATGTAAAGCGGAACATAGGAATTGAAAGTGTCTAGATAGAACACAAATCCGTTCCTTACTTCATACCAGCCTTCATTTAATTGATTTAATCCATTGATATCATCAACTTCTGTTATTGCAGTTGATGATGATTCCCAATTTGCTGAATCTTCCCTTATGACATTGGCCGTTATGCTGTTTTCATAGAAAAAGATTGTTGCTAGTATTGAAGACAATAATACAATTATTGTGACAAAGCTAACAAGTCCTTTTGCAGTTTTGTTGTTGAACAAATTTTTCATTTTTACCCTATGCTTTCCAAAACATAGCCAATTCTTCCTTCATCATCAATGTAAATCAGTTTGTTTTCATAGGTTTCATCATGAGACTTAACTATGGCAATTGCAGGCCTTGACTCGTCATCAATCCAGTATACAATTCCATCATCATCTATAAAATAATTGCCCGGAGCCAGTGTTGACAATGACTTGATTTTATTAAATTCAATCAGATTTGACGGTATAATCTCCATATTATATTGAACTGCATTATTTTCATTGCCTTCCAGCACAGCAAATCCTGTTGTTTCGTTGTTTTCGCTTACAAAAGCAAAAAGTGAAATAACTATTGAAAAAACTACAACAATCAGTCCAAATCCGAGTTTTTCACCTGATTTGTTTTTGCAAAGGTTTTTGCCCTTCGTAATTAAATTGTTCATTTTTTTGTTGTGGTTGTTAGTTTCTTAACATCTTTATTGTCATCATCTTCCAGCCTTGCGCAGTAATCTGTTCTTATTGTGAAGCCTTCATCGATGATGTTTTTGACGTTTTGCGCTGCATCTCCAACTAAATTCAGCAACCTTAAGCCTCTGCAAGTTGCATAACCTAAAAAGTCTCTTGGAATAAAGATAAATCCACTACAAAGCACAGAAGCTGCAATTCCCAAGGCAGCAAATGGATTTGATAAAGAATTTTTAATTAACCCCATAAAATGGTCAAACACAGCTGTGTATGGAATTAATGCAAATATTTCTCCTGTAACATACTTGCAAGTTGCATATGCTTTTTGGTCTTCACAGGCAGTTACAGGCAAGCCTTCTCTTCCAACAGCATTTTGCAGGCAATCAGCATACAAGCACTTAATCTGCCTGTATTTATCTAAGCCATAAACTATTCCAGGCAGGCAGAAAAATAATGTAGCAACAATAAGATTATCTTGAGGTTTCATGTAACTGCTTAACGGTTTATTGAGATATTTCTGTGCGCCAAAACCTAAGCCAACAATTTCATTGTTATTTATGAAATCTTGAACAACAGGTCCCCACAAAAATGTTTGCTTACATGTCGCATAATCACAGAAATAATTAAGGCCTTTTTTTGACGTATCTGCAGCCGCTGCTGTAGCTTCAGTTCCTAATCCATAAGTAGTAGCTGTAGTATAAATAGCATGACATAACCCTATTGTTTCAAGAATGCCTGTTGCTGAGCAGGTTATCTCAGTTCCTTTGATTATGGTATATAGTATGTATAAAGTTGAAACTACAATGTAGATTGTATTAATCAGCTGGCATATCCTCTTTGCATAAAACACAATCTTGTTCAAAGTTCCTATCAAATCCCAAATCCCTTCAGCATCTTTTTTAGCTTGGTCTATCTTGTTCTGGACTTCTTCGCTTAATTCCCCCAATGGAAGGTTAAAGAAAGCAAGGCTTATTTTCGCAGTCTCTACTTCAGGGTTTGAAGTTATTGAGCTTGAGCTTCCAACCTTTGTAAAAATATTGAACGAGCAGCTCAGCTCGGCATTGTTAAGCTTGAAATCATCTTTCTTGAGCGTCAGCTTTATTATCGGAGTTGAGCTTCCTGGATTTGTGTTTGAGGTTTCTACATTCTGCAGTATTGAAGTTGAGCCTGAGCAGCTTGCAGGCCCGATAAAGACAGTTGAAACAGGCTGGGATGCTGATTTTGGGCTCAAAACAATTTGGCAATAAGACCTTTGGTTTATTAAAGTGCCAAGCTCCCTGTCAATTGAGGACGGAGAGCAAAAAACAGTGTTGCTCCAGAAATCAGGAGATGCTGCGCCTTCAATGCCATAAGTCTTTAACGACCTTGTGACAGTCAATGAGTTGCCTGCTGAATCTGTGAAGTTAAACCTTATGATATTATTGGACTCAAGGCTTATGGGAGGAGTAAGCCATGTGCAGACATGCTCGTCAGCCTGCAGCCTCTCGCATGAAGCAGCAACTCTTGAAGCCCCGCTTATGAAAGGGGAAAAGTCAGCAGTTGCAAAGACATCATTTTGCTCTGTGATGTTGGCAACAACAGCAATCTTGTCGCCAATCTTAAAAAAGCCTGCAAATGCCTGTTGTGTACCGCCAACATTGGTTATGTTAATGCTTCGCAAAACAGGAACCTGTGCATCTAAAATAACATCAGCAGTTGTAGCATCCAATACAGGATTGAGCAGAACATCTGTTGAGTCTGACTCTATGGAAATCTGCGTTGTGCCTATAATGCCAAGGTTGAGATTTTGCCATACGCAACTCCATGTTGTTCCTTGTTTGCTGCAGCCTGCTGCAGCAACTCTTGATGAGCCAAAGCGCAAAAACATCTCATCAAAACTTACGCCTGTTGCTTCAGTAAAATCAGCTGTGACTGTTGTGCTGCTTGAGCTTGCAACAAGCTGGCCATTAAGCATATTGGGTGTTGAGAAGGACTGCACAACAGGCCCGTTGTTGTCAAGGGACAACTGCTTTGTTATTGTGACACTTTCCCTGTTGCCCTGCAGGTCAGAGGCATTTATTATTACACTTTTCAATCCAGGAGTGCCGGGATTCAATGTTATAGGCCACCTGCAATTGACAATGCCGGGTGTGGGTGTTAATGCACAAATACCCATTACATTCCTTAAATTTTGGTTGGGTTTCAATGCCAACAAGTTTGCCCTTACGCTGCTGAAATTCAAATTTGACTCGGATATGTTAATAACAACCTCGGCATCAATTCCCAATGAAGGGAATGCACTCAGGCTTATGCCTTTTCTTACGATTGCGAAGGAGCTTTGCAGTATTGAAGGTCCTACTGCATCAATAGAGAAAGTAACAGATGTTTCAGGAGAAACTTGGTTGAGCTTGTCTGTTGCCTTTGCAAAAACAGAATTTAATCCGTTGTTGAACAACGAAGAGCTTATGTTTACGCTTGATGATTGTGAGCAGTTTGTTGACTCATTTCCTGTCAATGCTACAACTTGTGTGAATGACTTGTCTGCAGTGTAAAGCTCTATGCTTTTCAGGCCCGAGCATTTGCCTAAGCAATTTGGGTCATTGCAGGCGCTGTCGCTGGCTGCGTAATTTACAATTGTGTTTTGCTGTGATGTGAAAATTGCCTGTGGAGTGCTTAATGTGACTTGAGGAGCTAAGTGGTCAACTGTCAAAATCCCTGACTTTTCATCATCAAGAGAATTATCATCCTTGAAAAGCCTGATTGTGAAAGGAACGGACTTTAGCTCAAAGGAATCATTGCCAGCTGCCGGAAACCTCAAAGTGCAGTCTGTAATATTGCCAGATGCTATGCAGGTGTTGAACTGCAGCCCAGAGCCAAGCTGCACCTGGCTTGTTGTTATGGAAGCATCGCCTGCTATCGAAGCTTGGGCGTTGAATGTAAGGAAGTCAATTGATTTTGCGTAGCTGTTTATGTTGTCGCTGCCTTTTACCCCTATGCTGTTGAGAGATGCATGCACGCTTGTAATATAGAATGGGATAGTAAGCACTAAAACTATTAAAAAAGATGCAATGAATTGGATGTATTTTTCCTTTTTCATTTTATTTTTCTTTATCGATTGTCACTTTTTGGCTATTTATGGTGTAGTGCCTTACAACAAACTGCTCCAATGATTTTTTTTGATAGCGCTTGACATCAAAATAATCCAAAAATTCCATTTTCATCGCAGTTGATATTTTTATCAGGTTCATTTTGTCAAAAATTCCAATTTTTGATCAATTCTGAAAATTTTTTAATTTTCATTATTAGTCGAAAATTGGCTGCAAAGCCATTTGGTATATTCTTGAGTATTCCTCTATTTTGCCCATCTGCTCGATGTCCTCAACGGTTCTTTGGCTTTCAGGAGTGCCTGCAAAATCAATGCTTACGGCATAAAGCACAATTGTGTCTTTGCTTAAGTCGCCTGGGTTTATTGTGAAGTTCAGCTTCAAGCCGCCTTCCGGAAATCTTTCCTGGCCGGGTGTGGATTTTTCGCCGAAATCAATTTTTGGGACAGTAAAGCATTCTTTCTCGCCGAAGATTCCTTTCCTAACGCATTGCTGTTTTTCAGGAATAATTATCCTCTGGTTGAGTATCAAATTGATGTCAGCAGAGTAATCGCCAGGTGCAATTTCCATTTCAGGCAGTTGTGAGCGAGTTTCGCTTCGCTCACTCGCATTCGACTGCTGCTGGCCTTCATAATTTGCAATGGATGAAAATTCAAGCTCGTTTCCGCCGCTGCCTCTTGTTAATGTCACAGTTGCGTACTCATTTGCGCTTAAATCAACAGGCGCGTCAACAAACTGCCATCCCTGCGATGTCTTAACAACATTTTTCTTTTTGACAACAAGCTTTTTTGTATGAATCGGGTGAATTTCAATTTTCAATGAAGCGTCATTGTTTATCTTTGAATCAAATTCCGCTGATTTTCCTATGTAATTTTCTTTAACAACGCTTATTGCCCCGCCTATGCCGACAGGGAAGCTTTCTTTCAGGATACCATCTGAATTTGTTGCGCCGATGTAGCAGCTCTCATCAGTGACTGTGTAAATAATATTTGCATCATCAACCGGCTGCTTTGTTGCCGCATCCAGGACTTGTATTGTGACATTGCCGCTTGTTTTTGCATCGCAAAGCAATGAGCTTTCAGACAAGGAAGCCTTTTCCAAAGGAGCGAAGTCAACATGCATTGCCTTGTTGTTTCTTATATTACCTTCCAAAAAGAAATTGAAGCTGTAGCCCTGGCCGTTTAATGCAAACGAGTCCTGCACCTCAACCAAAACAGGAAATGACATATCATAAGCAAACTTGTATTCCTGTATCCCGAAAAATGAAATAAGCGAGTTTGCAGAGCTTGGCATGCATCTCTCGCCTTTGCAGTTCAAATCAAAATAAGTTGGCCAAAAATCAAGGTAGGTAAATTGCGCTGAAATATCTCTAAATGAGCTGTTTGCAACAGGGATTATTGTTGAGTCATACAGCCTTTGCTTAAGCTCTGAATCAAACAAATTTCTTTCATAATTGTATGTTCCATCCACCTGGAACAATGGAATGTAAGAAGTAAGCAAGCCTGTTATCTTGTTTTTGACATCGCTTTTCTGCCAGCTTGTTGATGAGCCAAACTTGAACTGCATGTCTGACATCGGAGGCAGTTTTTGCCTGTCAACGCCGGAAAACGCAACCAGCAGATTTAAAACATGCTTTTCCAGATACCTGTGCTTGATTTCAAGGTTTGTTATTTTTGTGCCCAACCCGTATATCTTGTCGAGGTTAACCGGAACCCTTGCAAGAAACTGGGTTATCTTTGACTTGGAATCCTGCCTTTCTATGTTCAATGGGTACTCAACCAAAACTATGACGTCATCTGCGGCAACAGTTACATCTGTCTTTATTTTTCCGGCTTCGCTTACTTTGAAGCCTTGCTCAACGAAAGGCTCAAAATTTTTCAGGCATTCCCTGAACTTTGAATCAATATACCTCTCCAATTGTTTTTCAATTGAATTATCAGTTTGCCTTAAGTCAGGCCTTTTTGACGCAAACTTGCAGTCGCCTTTGCAGTTGTTTGCTGATTTCATGTACCACCAGTAAGGAATTTTTAGCTCTGAGTTTTTTGCAAAGAAAACAGCGTCGCTTTCAGTCGGGTTTTGAGTTATAGTAAAAGCTTCCTTGTTTAATGTCCTGTCTGCAAAGCTGATATATCCTCCTTGTTCACCTATGATTTTTAGTCCTTCAACGCCAAGCGAATATGCGCAATCGTTTGCATAGTTTTTTATCGGGTCAAACTCAACCGGGATCTGCTCCTGCACAATTTTTATTTCCGGCTCAAACGGCTTTGCAGCCTTTTGCGTTGAGTAAAAAAAGATGACTCCCCCTATGACAATCAGGATGCCTATTATCATGAAGATTGCCATTTGACCTGAACGCGAGCTTGCGAGCGTTTCTCGCAAGCATCTCGATTTTTTATTTGATGTATTTTTCATTTTTTAATCCATCATTATTGGGTTTTAGTATTGTGTTTTTGAATGTGAAATTGGTGTTTTTCGTTATGCTGTTTTCGTCTTTCCTAACGCAATCAAAAATGCTTAACATTTTTGGTGCCGCGAAAATCTTTGATTTTCTCCGGCATTATGCGTTTTTGCCATTATCTTATTTTCAACAATAATCAAAATCAACTTTTTTTGTCCATTTCCTGCAGTTCCTTCTGTATCAATTCCAAGTCATACATCTTCTGCTCCATTAGTTCGCGAGCTAGCATTGATTTTTTCTTGCCAAGCTTTTTAGAAACTCTCTCTAGCAAATCGTTGATTTCTTTTGATACAGTAATTCTTATCTGAATACTCATTTTAACCTAAATATATACAGTATATAGCCTAATCTAAGTATTAGTATATAAAGATTACTATTATAATACCTTTAAATTTATACAAAATTAAGTATAAATAAAGGATAAAATAATTAAATTAATACATTATTTAGTATAAATTAAGGATAATATAAGAATAAATACAGTATAAAATAATAAATTATCCATAACATAGGGTACATCCATAAATCGCAACAATGTATTCCCCAGTGACATATATCACTTGGGTGTACACATAAATCGCAACAACAATCTTTAAATACAATTAATAAAATGAAATTCCTGATGCCAAAAAAGAGACTGGTAAATTATATCAAAAGCCTTATGCAAAAAGGCTATGATGTTTCTAATATAAGGAATGTTTTGCTCAAGTACGGCTACACTGACAAGGAGATTAATGATGCTGTAAGCTCAAGCTTTAAGCCCATAATAAGGCATGAAATACACTTGTCGCATACAACGGCATTAGTCATAATATTTGTTTTTGCTTCATTAATAGGAATTGCCTCATTTTTTTATTATAATCCTTCAAAAGTTCCGACAGAGTTGCTTGACCTGAATCTTGAGCCGGTAGCAACAACTGTTGAGCCGGGTGAAAGCATTGTTTTCCTGAAGGAGCTTTCAAACCTTGGCTCTGCAGAAAGATACGATGTTGTCATAAAGCAGGAAATCATAGAGCCTGTTACAAACAAAGTAATAACACAAAAAATCGAGACAAGGGCTATTGAGACATTTGGCTCAACACAGACAAAAATTTTAGTGCCGGATGATACAAAAGCAGGAGACTACATACTAAGGGCGATTGTCGAGTATGACAATAAAAAAGCAGTTGCAACACTGCCGGTAAAGATTGTTGCTGAGAAAAAAGAAACATGCTTTGACAGCATAAAAAACCAAAATGAAGATGGAATTGACTGCGGAGGAATATGCAGGCCGTGCGGACCGCAAGCAATTGGATGCAATGACAACAACCCGTGCACTGATGATGTTTTGGAAAATAATGAGTGCGCTAACAAGCCAATTGTTCCCTGCTGCGGCAACAATATTTGCGAGGAGAATGAAGTATGCGCTGCAGACTGCAAAAAGGCAGAAGAGTATTCACAATTGATATCAACGGAAACTCTTGAAAAAATAAAGGAGCTTGCAAAAACAAATCCCAATAAGGCGCTGCAGCAGTGCAATGCGCTTGAAGTGCCTGATTTGAAAGACACGTGCATCGGCAACATCGGAGAGGCGCAGCGCAACAAAAATTACTGCAGCCAAATCAGCAATCCAAGGATAAAAGACTTGTGCTATTCAAACATCGCAAAATCCATTAATGACAATTCGCTTTGCGAGGCTATTTCAATAGAAAGCAGGAAAGACTCATGCTACATGACATTTGTGCTGGACAACAAGGATTATTCAGTTTGCGGCAAAATAACCAACAAGCATTTAAGGCAGTCATGCGAATCGCTAAAGCAGCTTAATGAATTAAACCAGCAGGCAACATCTCAAGAATAAAAAAGATTAAAATGCAATTAATTAAATTTAACAAAATGCGCATCTTCAAACACAGGCAAGGCATCTTTAAAAGCAAAATGCGGAATAAAGCCCAAACATCTTTCTTTGTTATTGCAGGATTGATTATGGCTTTTGCCGTTCTTGCAGGATTTTTTGTTTATAACAACATAATAAAATCAAAAGTTGAGGAAGAAGCGAAAAAAACTGCTGGGGCAAGCCTGCAGGCTGAAGAAGTTGAAAAACTCATCAATGACTGCGTAAGGAAAGCAGGCTTTGAAGGCCTCAACAAGCTCGGTCAGACCGGCGGATATTTGGATGTGCCCAATCTTATAAGCTTCAGGGGAACAGGCTACTGGCATCTTGACCAGGTTAACATACAGCCTTTTCTCAACCAGACCCAGGAAAGGCTGATTGATCACCTCAATTCAGAAGTGCCAAGATGCCTGGACAGCGCTGACGTGCCAAAGTATGGCTTTTCAGTTGAGAAGCAGCATCCTTCAATCTTTATAGAATTTGGCAACACCGATGTAACTGTAAAAGTAAATTATCTGATAAGGCTGAGCAAGGAAGATTTCACGAAAGAGTTTTCGGAATTCTTCAATACATTTGACATAAGGTACAGGGCAATATTCGAGGCAGCGACTGAAGCAAATGAAAAGACATTCGATGCTGATTTTGACGAAAAGCAGCCATTGAAGAAGCTTGAGTATTTAAGAAGCCTGGATTTTGAAATCAGCTACTTAAATCCTGAAACTGATGTCATGCTGTTTACAATAACAGACAAGAAGTCAGTCACATCCAAAAACCAAAATTATGCCTTTAATTTTGCAGCAAAGCTTGGAAGATCAGAGCTGAAAAGACTGACTGACTTGCAGAACAGGAGCGCAACTAATCCAACATTTTTGCCTTACACAATCTTTTCTGTTGACAAGAAGGCGCAGCTTGACATTTCCTCAGGCACCACTGTAAACCTGAATGGGCAGGATGTACAAGCTATAAGCGTTCAGCAAAGCTATCCAAACGAGGTTGTGACTAAAAACGTGCCTGTTGAGAAAGAAAACAAGGAAATTAAAAGAAGGGAAGATTTGCATTATGTTGTTAACAATCCTGTTTACAGCTTTGAGCCAGATGGCTTGCTGTTTAACAATCCGCAAAGACTGACAATTTATTATAACGACCCTCAAGGCAAAAATGCAAAAGGCGTTGGGATTTTGAAGGGCAAGAAAGGGTTCTGGGTCCCTATACCATCATTTGAAGACAGGGCAAATAGAAAAGTTTTTGCCCCCATACTTGGATTTAGCGACTTCTCGGCTGTTTTCTGCGCAAGCCAGCAGCTGAAAAAAACAATTGCAAGGCAAGTGTTTGAGCCGAATACGGGGTGTTATGTAACGCTGGCTGTAACAGTTATTGCAATTATACTGTTTTTCACAGTAATTTTTGCAGGCTTGGCAGCTGTAGGTGGATTAGCGGGGGCATTTAGCAGTGCTGCAGCCACAACGGGAAGCGCTTCTATATCTGGAGCTATTGGTGCAATTTACACAGCTGGCACACAAGCTGTCTTCGGAACAGTAGCGTCAGCAATTGGAATGAGTGCCACTGCATTATCTCTTACTTTCACCGCATTATCATTAGGTATTGGCGTTGCTGGCACAGCCACCGAAGCCTTCTACACAGAAAGCCCGGAAAACTGCCAGGGATTTATTCCAACGTGCACATGGGAAGTCACAATAGGGACTTTCAAGCAGGATGGAGAAGGCAAATGCATTCCAAACGGCGGCACATATCAAGGCGGGGTGCCTGTCACTTTATGCGCACAGGTTGAGAAATGCAACTTCATAGAAAAATTCACGTGCCAGAAATGCAGCGTTGAATGCACTGCCCAGTTCTATTAAATTAGATTGTAGTGCCTAATTATATATACTTTATAGTGCCTAAATATTGATAAAAATCAGTAAATATAACAAAACATTATATGCGACTCTTAATAAAAAACTGCTGTGTTGCACAATTCTTATATAATTCCTCAATAACGTAACTAAGTAATGGGTGGTTTGTGAAGAAGGAGGCACAAACCATGGGAGGCAAA
>JAGVXT010000001.1 GCA_018303655.1 Candidatus Woesearchaeota archaeon | reverse complement strand
CCTTTTGGCGCTGACGGTTATTGCAGTAATTTCAAAAGTTATAGGCTGTTATATCCCGGCAAAGCTGCAGGGTTTATCGCACAAAGATTCATCAATAGTGGGATGGGGAATGTCGCCCAGAGGAGAAGTTGCAATGATTGTTGCATTGATAGCGCTTAATGCGGGGCTGATAAAGCAGGATATTTATGTCTCGCTTGTTTTGATGAGCTTATTGACAACAATTATTACTCCAATTGTGTTAAGAAACTGGGTTTATAGAAATGCCACTGGAAGCAGTTAATATCTTCTAATGAAAACATTGTTAATCTCAATCGTCATGTCTATTTATTACGAGGGGGTTGTTGCCTTAAATCCTTAAATAGAAAGTGTTATCTGAAGAATTTCATAAGTGTCTCTTTCTTTCAAATAAAAATTTTGCGATTATTGATAGGCCATAAATGACTATACCTATAGCAAAGAAAATGTAAAATATTGCGAATAATTTCCCTGCATCAGTTTTTGGAACAATATCGCCATAACCGACTCTTGTTAATGTGGACGCAGTTAAATACATTGCATCAATGAAGGACAGTTTTTCTATATAATAATAAACAAAACTTCCGGCGAAGAAAAGCAATAAAATCATGATACCCATATATACGATTCGACTTGGGTGATATGTAACTTCAATTTCTTTGAATCTGCCGAGTTCATCACTAGATGGGCTATATAAACTTTGCTTTATCCTTTTTTTGAATATTGCCTGATATTGCTTGCTTAATCTCGTCATATTGGACTTGTGCTTTTTTGCTAGGGCATGGATTAAATTTGATTCTTTTATAAGATAAGTAATCAATCCAAAAATCAAAATAACAGTAAGGAGGTAGTAGGATTGTTTTAGCCTTGAAAATATAATAAGATTTGGCAAAATAATCAATGATGCAAATAATCCCCCAAGAATCACCAAGTTTCTTAAAATCTTCTTCTCGTTAGCAATCTCAATTGGATATAGTTTAATGAAAAATAGTGAAATGTTCTTTAATAATGATGAGATTCTTTTTATAAGGTTATATGTTGGGAACAACACGGCTATTATAAAGAAGCCAGCTAACAAATAAATAAGTGTTTTGCTTTTAAGAATATCAATTATAATTTTGTTAAAGAAATGCCAAACAATAAAACCCGTTGCAGAAATAAAAAATAATGCTAAAAGATTATTGATTATAGATTTCCACTCTACATTGATTTTATTCATACTTAACCTGTTTTTACTCATTAGCCAAGAAATACTATTAAAGTAATTTCTTGCAAACCCTGTATCTTCCAGCACACGAGATGGGGCAAATTTTGATATAAAATTGTAAATTGTCCCTGTATAATTGATAATAAGCACCATAGCAAGTGTCGAAAATATAATGAGTGCCGCCGTTATATCAACTAGCTCTATGCCCAAACCTGCTGTCTCTGCTTCTTTTGCGATTAACAATGAAAATTCTCCAACAGAAACCATAGCTAGTCCGCTAAAGACAGCCTGCTTACCATTAAAATTTGATAATAGGTAGCTTCCAAACCCAATAGACAAGAATTTAGCCAATATGCTTACAATTAAAAGGACAGCAATCAGAAAAAAACTGCCGTAAATCACCCTAAAATCAACTATAGTTCCAATAGAAAAGAAGAATAGGGCTGTAAATGTCAATATGAATGGATGTATAGATTTCTCAAATACTTTTGAGTTTGGAAGAGACGAAACAATATTACCCGCTAAAAATGCTCCAACAGAGGGCGATAAACCAACAAAGTATGAAATATAACTCATTCCAGCACACAATCCGATGGAGGTGAAAGTGATAGTATCTTCCGCACTGTATTTTACAATCCATCCTATAAATGGCTTTAACAGCCTCTTTAAAATTGTAAAAAATACGGCTATTATTGCCAAAGAAATTACAAGTTCTGTAAATAAGTTGATGGGTGCTAACTCAGCTTCAGTGTTGAGGCTTGAAAAGAAAGTCAATGCAAAAACGCCGAATAGGTCTTCTAAAATCAAGATTGTGATTAACAAGGGAAGCTCTCCTCTCTTTGACATCCCTTTTTGTTCCAGTACCTTAATGACTATTACAGTACTGGTAATCGATAAAATAACACCAATGTACAGTGCTGAAACAACACCGAGATTAAATATTATCGCTATAAGATAACCAACAAGGAATACCCCGCCTAATTTTATTGCAGCAATTACTATTGCTCTAAATCCATAATTAAGAAGGTGCTCCAAGCTGAATTCGATACCAATAGTAAATAAAAGTAGGATAGCCCCTATTTCGATAGATGCTTCAATAAGTGATGTATCCTTAATAAACCCAAGAGAATAAGGTCCTACTATAGCACCAACAATCAATAAGCCTAATACAGACGGTTGTTTGAATCGTACAGCTAGAACACCACCCAATATTGAGAACAGGATAATCAAGCCCAATTCGATCGAAAATGCCATAATAAACTAAAGAAGGAGATTATATATAAAATTTACTCTAAAAATTTCGATGGCGGCAACCCCATAACGAAACGATAGACACGACGACTTTGATTTTTTCCTTCGGAACGTTGCACTAAAACCCAATCCTTCCAAGTATTCAGAAGTATCCCATTTGATAGTGGCATAAAAATAAATAGAACTTCTAACTATCTTTTTTCTTATTAAAGCCAATCATCCAATTGCCAATCCTTAAACTCCATTCAACAAACGCTATGAAGATAAGGTATTTGGCAACTTTTGGAATCTCTTGCATGAAACTATTAAATGAAGCTTGAACACTTCTTATAGTAATTGATTGGGGATCTATCAGGAAAATTATTATTAGCGCCCATGGCAGCAATTTTGCCATGTCCTCTGCCAATTTTGAGCTTACATAAGCAGATATCCTTGTCACCGAAACAATAACTATCCCAAAGAACATGATTTCCCCTATGGGTCTGGACTTGGCAATCAGCACCAAAAGAAATGAGAAAATCAGAAACCAAATAAATGAGTAAAGAGGAAAAACAATTATGTACTTAGAGAAGTAAACAAGTCGGTTAATAAAACTCAAAAACTTGCTATTGGAATCTATTTTTGGAATATCAAATAAATCCTTTCGCGATAGCTGCTTGTGGTAAAAATACCACATAATAAAAATTGCCAAAAATAAAATTACTGTTGAGCTTAACAAAATCAAAAACTGCCTGTCAATAAAGAAGTCTTTCAGAAATTGAAGGTAAATATTCCAATCCATTTTCACAAAGCGCTCCCAATCATCAATATAACAAATATGCCTGCAGTGTTCAGCATGTAGGAAATAGCAGAAAATATTTTCATTGATATATTTTTAGAAACTGCTAGCAGTGATACGCCAATCTCATCAGGCAAAGGAGAAGCAATTATAAAGCCTGCTACAACGGGTAATAAATATTTTTTAAATATATTCGGAGTTTTATGGTTGATATATAAAACGGCATTCTCCCTTGATAATTTCCTGATTTCATCTATGAATGAGCTTCTTATAAAGCTGAAAATGAACAAGTCTCCAACCAAAGATCCAAGGCCTCCTATAAGGCTTGCAATGTAGATATTCTGATGCTCTGCCAAAATAAGGAAAATGGCTGTTGCCGGGGCTGCTGTAAATCCATAAGCAAATATTAATCCTGCTACAAAAGTGCCTGAATACCCCAAAGAAAGTATAAAATCCTGCAAAGGCTTGTAGTTCCTGCTGTAAAACAGGAGGTAAGCTGCGATGAATGTTATGAACAGCAGCAGCAGCTTTGGATATTTATGCATGTAGTTAAGCGGCATCCTTTGTATGTGGTTTAGTCTATACTGTATGCTCATATAATGCTTATTGAATCACTATTATTTAAATGTTTCTTTTTCTATACTAGTATAGAAAATAGTATATCTATTATTTTTATAATTTTATAAAGTGTGAATCATATTGCCTCGTTTTTTGTTTTCAAATACTTTGAAACTTCAATTACAATTGCGCCAATGCTTGATATCAACACTATAAAAGTAAACTCAAAAATACTTAATGGGGACATGTCCAAAAACCTGCCAAAGGATGGAATAAATATAGAAGCTGCAATAACTGTGAAAGAGCTTAACACCGCCAAAATTAAAAACTTGTTTTTAAAAATCCCTACTTTAGATGCAGGGTAAATTGTTGACCTTGAGGCAAATGCCTGGTAAAGCTCAAACATGCCTATAGTTAAGAAAGTTGCAGTTTGCGCTTGTAAAAGATTGTCCTTATTAAAATAAAACCAGCTGAAAATCAGCAAAGCAGTTGCAGTCATAACGATTGGATAATACACTAGGAAAGGGTTAAGTCCTTTAAAAATCGGCTCATCTAATTTGCGAGGCTTTCTTGACATAGCATTCGGCTCAAAAGGGTCAACACTCAAAGCCAATGCAGGCAGACCATCTGTGACAAGATTAATAAGCAATATCTGGGTAGCTGTCAATGGCAAAGGCAAGCCAAATATAATTCCTAAAAAAATTATAAGCACTTCTCCTATGTTTCCAGACAATAGAAATCCAATGTATTTCCTTATGTTGTCATAGGCTCCCCTGCCTTCCTCAACGGCATTGACAATTGATGCGAAATTGTCATCCGTCAGAATCATTGAGGATGCTTCCTTGCTCACATCAGTGCCTGTAATGCCCATTGCAATTCCAATGTCTGCTTTCTTCAATGCAGGCGCATCATTCACCCCATCGCCGGTCATTGCAACAACATGGCCTTTCTTTTTCAGCGCATCAATGATTTTTATTTTATGCTCTGGATTGACCCTTGCGAATATTGCGATTTCCTCTACAATTTCTTCAAGGTTTTTTATTTCATCAAGCTGCTGCCCGTTTATTACCTTGCCTACCAACCCAATTTCTTTTGCAACAGCCCTTGCGGTTATTTCATGGTCGCCTGTTATCATAATTACTTTGATGCCGGCTTTCTCGCATTTCTGAATTGCAATTTTGGCTTCTTCCCTAGGAGGATCAATCATTCCCTGCAAGCCGACAAAAATAAGGTTTTTTTCATGCTCTTTGTCTGCAATGATGGTTTTATATGCAAACCCAAGAACTCTTAAAGCCCCATCAGCAAACTCCTTGTTTGTTTCAAGGATTTCCTTCTTCATACCTTCTGTTAATTTTTTTACCTTTCCGTCAATGCATATATAGCTGCAAAGCCTTAGCACAACCTCTGGAGCGCCTTTCAAATAAGCAATCTTTTCTCCATGGTGCTTATGTATTGTAGTCATAATCTTTCTTTCGCTTGTGAATTCTATCTCGTCAATGCGGGGCCATTCAATTTCAAGGTCATGCTTTGCCAACCCTGCTTTTGCGGCGCTCACAATCAAGGAGCCTTCAGTCGGGTCGCCGATTATAGTGCCGTCTTTCAGCTCTGCATTGTTGTTCAATGCTCCAATCCTGAGCAAAAGCTCGATTTCATCAATTTTAACCTGCTTGTTTTTCCATAAGAATGCGCCTTTTGTATCATATCCAGCCCCGGAAACTTCAATGACCCTCCCGTTCACAAACAATTTTTTTACAGTCATCTCGTTCACAGTCAAAGTGCCTGTCTTGTCGGTGCAAATCACTGTCGTTGAGCCTAAGGTTTCAACACTCGGCAGTCTTCTTACCAATACATTTCTCTTTAGCATTCTTTGCGTGCCTAAGGCAAGAGCCATGGTTACTATTGCAAGCAGGGCTTCCGGAATGGCCGCAACTGCAACAGCAACAGCGAGTATAAAGAGGTCTATCAGAGGAATGTCCTGAAAAATCATCGCAACAATAAAAATTATGACAGCAACTGCAATGACTGCCTTTGTAATCCATTTTCCAAGCTGGTCCATCTTTTTCTGCAATGGCGTCGGCTCCGGCTTTACCTCTTCAATCATAGTTGCTATCTTGCCTATTTCAGTCTGCATGCCTGTTGCAGCAACAACAGCATTTGCCCTGCCGCTTGCAATAATTGTTCCTGAAAACACCATGTTTTTCATGTCGGCGACAGCAGTTTTTTCAGGCAGCTCTTTTGTCTGCTTGCTTACAGGCCTTGATTCCCCTGTCAGGGCAGCCTCCTGCGCCTGAAGATTGAAGGCTTCTATTAAGCGGGCATCAGCAGGAACTTTGTCGCCTGTTTCAATGCAGATGATATCGCCCGGAACAAGGTGCTTTGCGTCAATCTCCTTTTTTTGGCCGCTCCTGATGACAGTGGCTGTCAAAGATGTCATTTTCTTCAGGGCCTCAATTGCCCTCTCCGCCCTGTACTCCAAAAAAAAGCCCAAAACAGCGATTAGAATAACAATAATTAAAATTACAATTGCATCAATATATTCTTTCAGGAACGCAGAAATTATTGTTGCGGCCATCAAAATCCACAAAACAACGCTCTTGAACTGGTTTAGAAAAATTTCAAATGCCAATATTTTTTTTCCTTCCTTTAGTTCATTCAGGCCATATTGCTTGAGCCTTTGCTCTGCTTCCGGCTGGGAAATGCCTTTGGCTGACGTGCTTAATTCTTTCAAGGCCTGCTCTATGGTTTTATTGTGCATATTTTAGAAATAATCTGTGTTGCTCACATTGTCCTCTTTTGGCTTTGCTTTCATGTCCTTGAGCTTTATGATAAAGTATCCCAGGCAGTCCAAGCCGCAGAAGCTTGCCTTCTTCTTGAAGTCGTCAGGCCCGAAAATTAAAGTGTAATTGTTTGTCTTGTAGAAATCCATGTCATTTGAGCAGGTTGCGCATGTTTTTTCGTGCTCTTTCAGCTTTTTCTTTATCTTTTCCTCCAGCAGCTTTTTCACTGTTATTGCTCCGCTGTCAATGTCTGTTTTGAAGCGCATCAGCTCATTGTAATCAAGCACGTCAATCATATCCTCAAATCTTCTGCTCATTTACCTCACCTCATTGTTTTATTTTTTATTTAACATAATTTTTCAATCCGCTCACTTCGTTCGCCAATTTTAGTGCTCGGCGTCACTTTTTGTCCATCTCGAAAATCGCTCTGCGATTTATCGACAAGCGGTTTACTTTCTTTACCTGAATTTTAAAAAGTCGCTCTCGTGTTTTTTAATTGATTATTTTTATTGAATTGTTTTATTTTTCACCTCCAATTTCTTCAAACTTGATGTACCACTTGTTCGCTTCCTCGTCAAATGCAAAAATCACATTGTATTTTTTCTTCCTGTCAAGGGCAAATAAGAGGGGCATCGGAATTGTGGTCTCAAAGCTAGAGCCTCTCTTGTACAGCTTTCTTCTGAACTCAGTCATTTTACTTATTTTTATACTTAATAAAATACTTATTTATAAGTTTTGTGTTTGACATTTTATTTAAATGCTTAAAAATAACAGAAACATACTTATTTTATTACGTATTTAAATACTTATTGAATTTGATAAGTTTTGTCATGAAACAATTTATAAATAATTCCTGATTACTGCATTACGGGGTGGATAATGTTACCACAAATAGTTAGAGATTGTTTGCTCGAGAAAAAATATTTTATAGCGGTCGGAAATGGTTTAACTCATTTCTTCATGGATATCAGAGAGGAATATAACCCCCATAATGGGAACAAACATATTTACTCATTGACTTACAACCAGCAAACAGGTCATCTTGCTATGAGTGACAGGAACGGTTTAGATGAACGCCTGACCAAATATATTCAAGATGTTTTGGACGGCTTCGGAAAGGGCGAACTGACAGCAAAAGCGTTGGGGGAAGCCTTTTCAGAACTTCCTGCAAACTGCAGATTTTGAAAACTATTTTAAACAATTAATACTTCTTTTTCCAGATGCAAAACATAGCAATCATTGCATCTTCCAAAGACCCTGCAGGAACCAATATAAGAAACAATTTGATTGAATTATCTAGTTTTGAAAAATCCAATGAGAAATATGATGTTAATGAGGTCTATGAATATAAACAAATCAAAAATAAAATAATAAAACTGTATTTAATAAATGATGATTTGATTTTCTCGGAAAACATTGATAAAAAAATTGATGCTGATGCTTTCATTTTCGCATCAAAGCACCGAAGCAAAGATAATACCCTATCTTTTGCAGTACATCCAATAGGCAACTGGGACAAAGCGAATTTTGGAGGAGAAGAGAAAAAATTATGTCCAAGCTCTGCTGTTTTGTTAAAAAATATTTTTGTTGAATTAAATCGAAATGCAAATGGCACAAATTATGAAATTACTTTGGAAGCAACGCATCACGGCCCTTTTGTTGATAAGCCCGCTGTTTTTGCAGAGATTGGAAGCACAGAAAAGGAATGGAATGACATGAATAATGGAAGAATAATCGCAGAGACAATAATGAATTCATTAACTAATCAAAATAAACATTATAAAACTGCAATCGGAATTGGCGGTCCCCACTACTGCAACAACTTCAACAAGATTGCTTTAAGGACAGATATTGCATTCTCGCATATATGCCCAAAGCATCATTTAGATAAACTATCTAAAGAATTAATAAATCAATCAATAGAAAAAA
The DNA here is from genome assembly GCA_018303655.1 of Candidatus Woesearchaeota archaeon. Classification (GTDB taxonomy): domain Archaea; phylum Nanobdellota; class Nanobdellia; order Woesearchaeales; family GW2011-AR4. Next base: position 15,967 of record JAGVXT010000001.1, on the reverse strand, counting down.
CAGCTGAGAAAGTTGATTTTATTCTGCTGGACTGGAAGGGTTTGGGGACAGAAAAGCAGAGGATTGTTGACTTGTTAAAAAATTTAAATTTAGAATTTAAAAGAACTGACCAGATTTCCTCAAAAATCGTAGATTTTTGATGGTGATCGAAAATGCGAAGCATTTATCGACATGTAGTTATCTTTTCTTCTCTTCCTTTTTTGCAGCCTCTTTCTTTGCTTCTGCTGCTGGCGCAGCCCCTGCTGCCGGCTTTGCCTCTCCTGCTGCTGCAGCTCCTTCAACTGGCAATAATTCCTTTATCATGTCGTCTGGGACGCCAGCCTGTGTAAGCTTTGCCTTAATCTCTCCTCTTGCCTTGCCAGCCATCTGCGCAATAATCTCCTTGGCAACTTTCTCAAATTCAGCTTTTCTCTTGGCAAGCTCTTCAGCAAGCTTTTTCTTCTCTTCCTCAAGCTTTGCAAGCTCTTCTGCTGTCAATTCAATCTTTTCCAACCTTATCTCCTCATCAAACAATCCAGCCTCAATGTCTCTTAAAGTCTCTTTTGCCGGCTTGCCCTCAACCAAAATTCCCATTGACTGGCATGTTCCAATAATTTCCTTTACTTTTTCCTTCAATGATTTCCCTAATGTTGCAGTTTCCTTCATCTTTGCTATCTTGATGACCTGCTCTATAAGAATGTCGGCAACCATCTCGTGCTTTGCCTTTCCGCTTCCTTTCTCCAGATTAGCCTCTTTCTTTATCAAGCCTGAAGCTGGCGGTGTTCCAATTATTATTTCAAATGCTTTTGTATCTGCATCTACCTTAATTTTAACAGGTACTTGCATTCCATTAAATACCGCAGTTTTCTTGTTGATTTCGGCTACAATTTGTCCTATATTTACTCCTAAAGGCCCAAGTTGTGGACCAAGTGGAGGGGCAGCCGTGGCTTTGCCTCCTTCAACAAGTGCCTGCACAGTTTGAGTCGCCATATTTAGCTCTAGGATAAATTGTTAATTTATAAGTGTTTCGGTGCAATTAACCTTTTTTCAATAAAGGTTTTATCGTCTTTAAAATTATTTAAATTTGAAAAATTTGACTCATTCCAGAAGAATGGTAGTTCAATAGTTGTAATGCTATTACCAATTAGAAAATTAGCCATATTTACTAGCTTATCCATCCCTTCATGCTCAATTTTTGCAGGGTATCCAGCAAGTCTCCATAACAAGTATCTGATAATATTCTTAATATTAGAACTGCCTATAATCATCATAAATTTTATCACATCTCCTTTTCCAAATATTCTAATTTTACATCTTCCATCTGGAGAGTATTTTATAATAGGCTTGAAATCGAGTTTTTCTAATCCTTCTTTTATATCTCTAATTAAGTTTGTACTTCCTTTTGAAAATCTTCCGAACATTATCTCAACAGTTCCGCTGTTATACCCGATATAGCCATCAGTATCAAAAATTCCTCTTATGGCAGATTTTAAATATTCTTCATTAGAAAAGCACCATTTTGGGATTTCCCAGTTATTTTTAGATTTATTGCCAGATTTTAATTCACAATCTTGGTTTAAGAATCTTACAAAAGCTGTATTGTAAAATGCAAATCTTTTGTAACTCTCGTAATGAAGTTTGTTACTTAATAAGCTTTCAACCAAGAAAAAAGTTCTTCTGTAATGAAAATTTAAATCCTTTTTAGGATCAAAAGAAACTCTTAAAGTTCCATCTTTCATTATTTCCCCATCTCCTAGAATTATACCAATTAGTTCTGCTAACTCTTTTGAATATTCAAGCTTTAATTTTGGGACTTTAGTATCTTTAGCAAAACCATCAACACAACTATATCCAATTTCTTTTAGTATTTTTATATCTAAATTACTTTTATCTATAAATTCCAATACTTTCTTAACAGAATTCTTCCTCGGCATTTTTAAACAATTTTCATATCTCATAGGCGTGTATCTAGAAAATCCTAATCTTTTTGCTAATTCGGTTTGACTCAAATTCAGACTTTTTCTTATACCTAACACTATAGAAGCCCATTCTTTGGCATCAAAATTCACTTTATTTATCAATTCTACATTTTCTATTTTTTTATTATACATTTTAAATCACAGAGTTTTATTTGGTTGAGACTGTGTAAAAGGATTTTGATGTCAATCAAAAGACTTAATTTGGCAGTTGAGACATTGTTTGAAGTGATTTAAAATACTAAAATTAATCAAAAAATAAGTAGAATGGGTTTAAATATTATACGTGAAGATGTCCAGTGGTAAGTGGAAAATTCATATGCTTAGATCTAAAATACCCCCAAAAATCAAATTGATTTTCAAGTTTTAACCTATTTAATGGAATCGGTTGAGCAATCCATAATTCTGGTGCTTGATAAGAGCCATTATAATCTCCTAGACCAATAACAGAATCAGAACATAATTCAAATTGTTGTAATAATCGTTCAATCTCACCACCTTCTGAATCAAGTAACAGCGTTACAAAATCTGATAAGTCTTTGCCATATAATTCTATAAATCTTTTTGGTGAAAAATGAGTATGGTCTTTTATGTATGAGCCGTTACTCACATCAACTGAAAAACTTAATAAAACAACTTTGTTTGTAATCCCATCTCTACAACGCATAATTACTCTATCCATTAACTCATTTTCCTTCCATCCATTAAGCCCTGATTCTGGAATGGCTACAAGAAAGTTACCATTCCAATACCTTGGATTAGAAGCAATAATATGTTCTATTCGTTGCATTTGGCTTTGTGTATACGGATTAGTTGGCAAACCTAACAAAGGAATTTCTGGAGTACTATAAGGTTCTAAAGAGCCTTTTGCTCGGATACTTTCCCAATTCACACCCGATGTAAAATGATAAGCACGCATCTCTTCTCCCAAAACTTCAACTTTTTCCTTTGGCATTTTTTAATTTAAATGTTTATGATTAATATTTTATTTTTTCAATACGCTTCGCAATTCTTGTGCTCGGCAACACTTTCCTGCCATATCGTGTTGCCTCGCCTAGTTATTGTAACAATTCTCAATTTAAAAACCTTTACAATGTTTCTTCCCTTGTGTCGTCGTCCTGTGCAGAAGATGTTTCTGTCTCCCTTCTTACTACCTTGACAGCGTCCATCTTTACAGTTATGGGAATTGGGACAGCTGCCTCAAGCAATTCAACAACAACTTCTTCCTTGACTTTGTCAACTCTTGTAACCTTTGCATTTTCTCTCTTGAAAGGCCCGCTTATGATTTCAACAATGTCGTTTTTCTGTATGTTGATTTCGTGCTTCACCTGTTCCAGCATGTGCTCTATCTCTGAGTACTTGACAGGATGCGCTAAAATTCCCCTCGCATAGGGAATATTGAAAGCTGCCTGCTCCGCGTCTGTTTTTGTAGCAGCTTCTATGAAGATGTATCCTCTCATTCCATGCGGCCTTATGACAGAATAAACCTCAAGCTTTTTCTTTATGGCATTGCTTGCAACAAAGTCCATAACCTGGTCTTCCCGGTTTGCCGTTGTCCTCAACGCAAATATTGTCTCGTCTTCACGTGTCATTTTTAGGTGTACGAACTAGGAATTTTCTTTTTGCAGAAAAACACTAGAATACTCCATTGAATAAATCACTCCTTTATAAAGATTGCGGATTTTCAAAAAAAAAGCAGCTTAATCATCTGCACTACAAACCCAATTAAGCCTATTATCAAAATTCCAAGCCCGCTTACCTTGACTATTGTCTTGAACTCAATTGCATCAGGCTTTTTTGTGACTTTCAAGACCCTGAAGCATTCGCCGATGAAGGCTTTTAGCTTGTAGTGCCATGACGCTGTGTTTTCTGTTTCCATTTTCCTGATAATTAATGTGAAATCAAATGTTATTTTTAATGCTTTTGTTTTTATTTTTTTAGGAAAATTTTTATTGCAAATTTTTCATTAAACGTTTTCTAGCGAATATTAGAAAAATCAAAATGTATCTTTCTACTGACTTATAGTTCCATCACCTCTGCGGGGTCTAACCAGAGAGTAACGTTGGGGATTATTCATTATATCTTTTATAAGCTCAAATAAAACTATTGCACCAGCACCTTCAGCAGTTCTTTCCAAATCACCTGAATAAAGTCCATGAGCAATACCCTCTAGTGCCCTAATCTCGATTACACTCATTCCTAGCCATGCTGCCTCTAGTGCAGTATGAGATAATGTTTTTACTGCAGATTTTAATGCTTCAAAATATTTTCTATCTATTAAATTGAATTCTGTTTGGACATAATTGTGGCTTATTCCCTTAAGCATTGGATCGCCAAATTCATATTTTGCAAAATTTCCAAATTTTTCAACAAGTGTAAATCCAAAAACTCAATCCCGAGATGCTGCTCAATCTCTTTCTTTTTCTTGTCAGCTGTTTTCTTTGTTAAGCCGAAAATCTGCGATGATTTAACTCCAGTTACAATAAGCATTGTCCTTATTGTCTTTTCCATGTCCTTGTAGATTTGGGCACCCCAGATTACGCGAGCATCTTCATCCAGTTTTTCTGTTATTGTCTCAACAACTTTCCTTGCCTCATCAAGCGTCATGTCCTCTCCGCCAATCACATTGATCAATGCGCCGTTAGCTCCTGAAATATCAACATCGAGCAACGGGTTGTTGATGGCTTTTTCAACAGCCTCAACAGCGCGGTTTTCAGTGTCGCTTTCGCCAACGCCAATCAAGGCAACTCCTCCGCCTTTCATAACCGCCCTTATGTCAGCAAAATCCAAATTGACAAGGCCGGCTTTTGTCACAAGCTCTGCAATGCCCCTTACAGCATTTGTCAATATTTCATCAGCCACTTTAAAGGCAGTGTGCAATGGCAGTTCTGGCGCCAATTCAAGCAATTTATCGTTTGGAATAACAATCAAAGTATCAGCCACCTGCTCCATTTTCTCCAGTCCAACAACTGCATTCTCATACCTTCTGTTACCTTCCATGGAAAAAGGCATTGTTACAACTCCCACAGTCAATGCGCCAAGCTTTTTGGCAATTTCCGCAACAACAGGAGCTGAGCCAGTTCCTGTGCCTCCTCCAAGTCCGCATGTTACAAAAACCATGTCGCAGTTCTGAAGCGCTTTTTTAATGTCAGATTCGTTTTCGCGGGCAGCTTCCTCACCAAGCCTTGGCTCAGAGCCGGCTCCAAGCCCTTTTGTTAATTCTCTTCCAATCAGTATCTTCTTGTCGGCAGTTGTATAAAGCAAATCTTGGGCATCTGTGTTGATTGCTATTGTGTCAACTCCGACAATGCCTACTTCACTCATCCTGTTTATGGTGTTATTTCCTCCTCCGCCGCATCCGACAACCTTTATGGTTGCCCTTTGCCTTGCAAGCAGCTGCTCAAGCTCCGCATCTATATCCTGTACGCTTTTGTCCTGATGCAGTTGTTTTCTGTCTATAGAAAGTAGCTTAGGATTCTCATTATTCAGCTCAGCTTCCATTGCCTGCTCAATTATGGTTGACACAAATCACCCTTTTATTGTATTTTGTTATTATTGAAAAATGGTTGTAACTACTATTTAAATTTATTTATTTTTCTCTTGAGAAATGGTAAAATTGATATTTTTTATGCCTGGGATGGTCCTTTCAGCAATCTTCTTGAACTCTTTTTGAGCTTCTTCAGGCAATTTTTGCTTTGTTTTAATATCAGCAGTGAGTTGTGAGCGAGTTGTGGAATGCGAGAGCTCGACCTGCTCGCGAGAACGCGAGTTCGCGTTCAACTCTCTCGCTCGCTCATCTCCGAGCTCACTCGCATTCGACTCCTCTTTAAGCTCAATTTCCGCATCCTTAATGCGCAAGTGCATTTTTAGGAGCGACTTGATTTTTTCCTTGTTGTCTTCAACAACTCTGTTGATTTTGACATGATAAACCAAGTCCTTGCTTGCTAAAGGGTGGTTGAAGTCAACCAAACATCTTCCTCCGCTTACTGTCTTGACAACGCCAAAAACGCCGTCAATGTTCAGCTGCAGACCCGGAATTGGCTGGATGTTCTGCTGCCTGAACTTGTTTGCTGGAATCAGTTGTATCATTTTCGCATCTTTTTTTCCAAATGCATTGTTAGAGCTTATCTCAAATGTGTACTCCTTTCCTGTTTCCTTGTCAATCATCTGCTCTTCAAGATTTTTCAGAATGTTGTTTTCTCCTATGCATATGACAACCGGTATGTAATCTTCATTTTTATTGTAAACCCCGTTTTCCTTTGCAACCTTTTCCTCTGTTGTGTCAAATATTGAATTGTCTTCCTTAATCCTTCCAGTATATTCAATTTCCACAAAATCGTGCTTTTTTATAACTGCCATAGAACTAGGTTTTGGGCATTTGCAGCGATTTATAAAGATTTCTGAAGTTTTTAAGCATCTTTCTTGGCGCCATCAAGAATCTCTTTCAACTTTTTAACAAATTGTTCAGGATCAGTTATAATTTCCTTGTATTCTTCACCAGTCTCGCCTCTTTGCCGAAAACCAGGTATATTAAGGTGCCACTTGTAATTAACCCCTTTCTTAACCAAAGTTCTACAGCTTCTTCCATTTACTATATCCATAAAAAATTCGACTAGCTCGCCGTCTTGGATTTTGATGAACCTTTCCAGCTCAGAATCTCCTAATGGCAAACGGTCATCTATTGATCCTCCTTTAACCTGAGGTGCAGTATCATATGACAATCTTGCCAGAGCCAAGAGGCTTTCTTTTGTGTCTGCCTTTTCGAAATCCAATTGTATATTATAAGGAATTATTAAGTATTTCATACACTGAGAAACGATGGCGTTCTTATAAACTTAACTGGATTCGGTTTTTTTTCCAATAAACTTCAGAATTTGAATTATGACATCCTCCGGGCTTAATTTTGTCGTGTCAATCACACAATTATAAAGCTTTTTATCGGTGTAATCAACGCCATAATACTTTTTATACCTTTTCTTTTCGCTTTCCTCTCTCTTTTTGATGCCGCCTATTGCTTCTTTCAAACTTTTGCTTTTTTCCTGCTGCCGCCTGTCTTTCAGTATTCTTTCAGCTCTTACCTCGTCATTTGCATCAAGAAAAACCCTAGCTTCGGCATTTGGTATGAAAAAAGCAGTTAATCTTCCGTCAACCACAAAATTATCCTTTGCTTTGCCCAGCTCCTTTAGCTTGTTGTCCAGCTCAAAGTCTATTGACTTGTTTTTCTCGGCAATCTTGTTGAATTCAAGCAGGCTCATTTTCTTTTCTTTTGCCATCGCCCTCATCAAGTCCCCAATAGAATAATGCCTCAGATTGAGCCTTTCAGACAGCATCTTTGCAACAGTGCTTTTCCCTGAGCCGGCTTTTCCTGATATGGTTATACGCATATGGAAATAATTTGATGATTGGTATATATATTTTGTTTTTTTTAATTCAATAAAAAGATTTTTAAACAGCCATTTCTTCTGTTTGGAGCATGAAGCACACTCTTTTGGACAAGCTCAACGCATTTTTGCTTAAGAATGAATTCACAATAAAAAACCTGACAAGGACATGCTTTGACATTCTTGCAAGAAAAAAGGAGCAAATTCTGCTTGTCAAGGTTCTTGAGGACGCAAATTCAGTCAGCAGGCAGTCAACTGAGGAAATGGTTGCTGTCGCGTCATACATAACTGCATCCCCGTTGATAATAGCTGAAAAAGCAGGTGACAAGCTTGAAGACAACATTGTTTATTCAAGGTTTGGCATCTACACACTAAACTTCAGCACGTTTTTGAACTGCATAAACAACAAGTTTCCGTTCATAAAAAGAAGCCATGCGGGCCTTACTATCTCTGTCATAGGCAAAAAACTGAGGGAAAAAAGGGAGGAAATGGGCTACTCATTGAATTCATTGTCAAAAAAGATAGGAGTCACAAGCAGGATGGTAATAAAATATGAAAGCGAGAATTCTGAGATGACTGTCAACAGGGCAATGAAATTGTATGACTTGTTTGGCAACAATGTTTTCAATGAGATTGATATTTTCAATCAGCGTCAGCATCCGGCAAGCAGGTTTGAGACAGAAGTGTCAAAGAAATATGTGGAGCTTGGGTTTGATGCCACAGAAACAAAGAAAACTCCTTTTGACATAATAGCAAGGAAAGAGGACGAGATTATTCTTACAGAAGTAAGCGATAAAGTAAATCCTCAGATGGAGTCCCTGTCAAAGTTATTGGAAGCCGACAATCTCGTTATTTTCCAGAAGAAAAAGCCCAAGAACATCCCTTCAATGACAAAAGAGGAATTCATGGATTTTGACAAGGCCAACGAGCTTGTCAGGTTTCTGAAGGAGTTTTGATTCAGAATATTTTTAAATCATGTTTATTTTCTAAGCTTTAAATGCCGTTTAAATATCAACCATTGGAGAGAATCGCTGAAACAACCCAAATTATATTGCCACAGCAACAAATAAGCAGCCGCACATGGCTAAACACATCAAGTAAGTAGCTGGCTTATTATTTCCTTGAACGGGGCTTGAAGATAAGCAAAAACCTTGACGTAACTGAAAGCACTTTTAAATCACCAATTGAAACTAAATGGCCTGAAAATAATGTTGTTACGGTAAGACATTACCGGGCTTCAGATAAGTTCGCTGTTGTTGTATTACCGCAAAGAGGCGGTGGATATAATATTGCACCAGTTATTGCATCTTATTTAGCAACCAATGGCATAAGTGCTTATGAAGTTGAAACTCCTTTAAGCGGAAGAAGGCGCCCAAAAGAAAAGACTATCGACGAACTTATCTCAAATGTTGATGAATTTAAACAAATGTTTCATCAAGCAATAACGGAAGTAAGAGGCGTGCTTGACTTCGTCACTGAAAGAGAAATTGGAATTTGTGGAATTAGCCTAGGCGCTATGTATGCAAGCATTGTTTACGGTGTTGATAGTAGGGTTTCTTCAGCTTGCCTTGTAATGGCAGCTGGCAATCTTGCAGGCATAGTTTTTGATTCTGATGACAGATTTGCAAAATATTTAAGAGCTTACTTAGACAAAGAGGGAATTACAAAGGAACAACTAAAAACTGAATTGAAAGATATTGAACCTTGCACTTATGTGAACCCGGATAAAGGAAGAAATTTACTCATGGTTAATGGATTACACGACAAATATCTGCCAATTGAGTTTGCCAAGGAATTAGCCCTTGCATGGAAGCATGGTGAATCAATGTTATTCAATGGCGGCCATAATAGTGCAATTCTTAGAATTCCATGTATATTGCCTAGAATATTGGAACATTACCAAAGAACCTTAGTATAGTCAATGTACAAAATATTTTTCTTTGATTATTTATTTAACTTTTTCTGAAGGATTTCTTAAGCCATAAACTCTATTTGCTAATTCCCATTCCACTACTTTAACTATATCTGCACCTAGTATGCCTATGATTGGCCTTGTTTCTATTTTTACAGACTCTCTATCAGTAGTTGTCACTTTCCCAAGAATCGAATGTGGATGACCCAATTCGTATGCTTTAGCCATCATTTCTAACATTTGCGGATCTTCCCTAAGCTTTCTTGTGAATACATCAGAGTCATAAATCCCTAAGCCAGATGTTAGCACTTCCAAAAAATTTTTATGTGGACCTTTTTTGTAACTTTCCCTTAAATATTTAGCGGCATTTTCGTTTCTTAACACCCTTCTTAACATTAGGACATTTGTTTGGTAATCTATGGTGCGGTCCAATAAATATTCATTTTCTTCAACACTTTCGGCAAATCTTCTAGATGGACTTACACCGGTTTTTTCTAAGAGATTAAATATATCATTCCAATCAAGAGGCGCATAAATTAAAATTGGATGTCCCTGTAACTCCTTTGTTAAATCTATTGCCATTTGCCTATCCATATACAAACGGACAATTTTATTCTTTATAAATCTTTCCATTTTTCACCTTTATATAGTAACAACAAATTTTGAGCCAAAACCTTTATATATAACTATATGATTAATCATAAATAAGATGGCACAAAGCAACATAAGCTTGGAAATTTCTGTGATTTTGCTAGTGCTGATTCTGGTGGCTTAAGGCTACCTTTAATTGTTTTAAAAATTTTCTTTAAAGTTAAAGGTGACAAAAAAACAATATACAGATAAAACAATAAAAAATGGTTGAAAAAACAATAGCTGATAATTTGGGAATGATAGTAGCTGATGTCAGTAAGGGAAATGGTGCTGCGCACTCAGTTGGTAGAATGGTCAATGGAGCGCAGGCGCAATATACTCCTCCTGCAAGAATTAGCAAAAATGGGTATCCACAAATTGGTGAACCATACTTTATAGGATATGACCAGCATGATATTGATTTAGCATTACCGCCCGGCACAAGCAGGGGCGTTGTTTTTGAGCCTATTGAAGCCACAAAGGACACCCCAAAGCAATTTAAGGCAACGGTTGTGGAACTTACAAACGGAATGCATGGAACATATCTTAGTCTCAGCAAAGATGGAATAAGGAATAATTTGAGAGCTTTTGTTATGTATGCAGTCCCAGACGGGCTTGAAAATTTGGTTGCCCCAAGGCCCAAAGTTTACAATGCAGCAACCGGCAAGCCTGTATTTTAGAAATGCCAATGGGCATAACTTTTTATTCTGCAGCAATAAGTTTTGGCAAAATTTTCCATAACCAAAATCTTTATATACCTCTGTTCTTATTGTTTGGTTTTATTAGGGTGGATTAGTCCTGTTTTCAAAAAAAGAGGTTGATGGCAATGGCTGAGGAAGATTTTGATTTAGTCCCGTACAAGGATATTTCTGAGCTGAAGAGGGAACTGGAGGGCATGAAAGGAAGGAAAGATGTCCCTGCAGCGGATATTTACAGCGCTGTGCAGAAATTGACCCAGACAATAACGGATATGCTTGAGGTTTTTGGAGCTGCAACAGAGCAGATGAAGCTTGATGAGAGGGAGTATGAGTCAGAAGCCAAAAAGCATGAAATGATTATTTCAAAGCTGGACAAGCTTATTGAACAAAATAGGACAATTGCAGAGGGAATGGTTGCGATTGTCGAGATGGTGAAGGAAAAAATTATAGCGCCTACAAAAGAAAGAGAAGAAATGTTTAAGCCGCAAAGAGAAGAATCATTGTTCAAGCCGAGGCCAGAGCCAAGGCCTTTCATGAGGCCGGAATGGCAGCCGAGGCCAGAGCCTGTTCAAAGAACTCAGCCGATACTCGCGACTCCTCAAATGGCTTCTCCAATGCCGCCTATGCCCCCTCCGGATTTTGGACTGCAGATGCCCCCGATGGAGCCGGCGCCTCCTCCAGACCTGGATTTTCCCGAAGAGCCATTTTCTTTAGATGAGGGGCCAAAGAAAAAAGGGCTGTTTGGAATGTTTAAGAAATGATTTTTTTTAAAATTTTTAAAAGATGTTCGCCTGCGCTGAGAAAGACACAAAAAAATCAAAAATAACACCTACCTCACATTAAATTAATTATCAATAAAATTATATTGAAAATTTTAAAGTAAAAATCCATAAAATGTCCGATTTACAAAACTCAAAATCCTTCAGGCATTTTGCAAGGCATCTTTTTGTTGTTGGGAGGGTGAATATTGAGAGAAACAGGGCAAAAGCCGATGTTGACTCGCATCTCCAGAGGATGAGAAAATCCATAATAAGGATGAATCTGAGCTACAGCGACATAGACAAGCTGAGGAAAAAAATAGACAATCTTATTGAATGGGAAAGAAAGTATGCGAAATTCTTCAAGCCGGAAGACAAGGAAACCCAGTCCTTAAAAAGCCAGATAAATTCCCTGGAGCAGGAACTAAAGAATGAGCGTGAAGAAAAAATGAGTATAATAAGCGAGGATAATGAAAAGATTTCTCAATTGGCAGAGTCCTTGAATAACATCAAAAGCCAGATGAAGCACCTGCATCTTGAAAAGGCAAAAAGGCAGCAAAGGCTAACTGCTTTGGACAAGAAGATAAGGGAAAAGGTGGATGTCCACGGGTATTACCATTCATAATCAATCTATATAAATGACATTATTAAAACCCTTAAACTCTTCGCCTCCTGTTAAAAATTTATAATTATTCTCAATAGCAAAAATATATCCAACGCAATCAAAGAATGATAAATCCAACTTTTTGTTGGAGTGCCTGAACTTTACAGCCTTAATCAGAATTTCTTTTGGTATGGGTACGCAGTATGGAGCAAACTTCCTATACCAATAATCGGCAGTTGCTGCATCATATTTTCTAATGATTACATAATAAAATTCCGCTATTGTAATGTCAGTTAGGACGATATCTTCATTAAGCAGGAACGCGAATTTTTCGTTGCCAGTTGCAACCTCAATGAGAGGATACGTATCAAGACATTTCATTGCTTAATTCCAATACTTACTTTCTAATTCTTTTCTCACTTTCTTTAAATCAACGGCTTTAAGATTAGGCAATGCGCCAAACAATTCCTTTAAAACATTGCCTTTCTTTTTAATGTCAATAACTACTTCTGTTTCTGGTTTAAGATTCATGCCTTTGGCTACTTCTTTAGGTATAATCACCCCTATAGAGTTTCCAATTTGTTTAATTTTTAAGTTTAACATTTCTGTTTAACAATATTACTAATAAATATAACTATTATATAAACCTTTCTACAAGTCCCTTGCCATCAGCGTGTTCCTTGAGTTCAATTTTGCCCTTTTGCACGCTTCCTCAATTAATTTCCTGTTTCTCTCTTCCAGAGCCTTGTAAAACTCATCTGCAACGCTCAATGGCTTGTTGTCTATTTTTGCAAGCTCCTTAACTTGGGACTTGACGATTACGGATTTTGTCATTGTGGATTTTTAATTTATTTTTTGAATTTTTTATTGTTGTAATTTCAACCAAATTCTCAATCATGTGTATACCAAAACACTAATTTATCCTTTTCCTTTTTGTCCAGTTTGCAGAACCCGAACCTTGCGAACTGCACAATGTCGCCAACTTTCAGGTTTTTAACTAAAGGCTCTGCAAGCCCTTTTTTAATTTCCTTGGTTGGCATCAGAACCTCAACTTTAATCAAATCTTTCTGCACAGGCAGCCAGTGCATGATTTTGTCGCCGTGATTCTTGTATTTTTCATAATTAAACGAGTCAAATACAAGCTTGTTTTTCCTTTTTGTAAAATTCAGGCAATCCATCAGCCTGTAAAGCTTCCCTTCCTTGAGTTCCTTGAAATCCTTTTCAGACAAATAAAATTTATCTTTTGTCTTGAACTTTCTTGAGCCCCTTTCAGCATGGTCAGGGTGAAGTTTCAGTTCTGGAGTTTGTTCGGATGCATCCTCAATCTTAACCTCTTTCGGGTTTTCAACAAAAAAGTAGCGGTTGCATTTTGAGTCCAGAAGCCTTCTGTTGTGCACAATCAAGTCATCCCATGTGAGCACAGCCTCTGTTTTTGTTAGTCCAGTTGAAAGCACGAATTCCTTTATTGCTTCTGGCAAAAATCCTCTTCTTTTCAAAGCAACCAAGGTTGTCAATGAAGGGTCATCCCATCCAATAAGCTTTTTTTTCTGCACCTTTTCCCTTATCACTCTTCCGGAGCTTTCAACTCCTTCAAGGTTGAACCTTGCAAACTCATAAATGCGGGTTTCCTTTAATCCCGCCATTGTCTGTATAAGCCTTTGCAATTCATTTCTTAGCTCAAACTCCTTGCTCCTCAACCTATGGGTTATGCCTTCAATTCCATCCATTATCGAGCTTTCAAAGTCATAATTCGGCCATACTCTGTACTTTTTCTTCTTTCTTGGGTGGGTTTCATCCACAATCCTGAATATCACAGGATCCCTTAATGTTGTATTTTGGCTCTGCATATGCCCTTTCAATCTTAATACATACTTTCCAGCCTTTGCATTGAACATCTGCTGCCACAGCTCAATATTTTCATTAGGCTGCTGATAGCGATGCTCGCACTCTGTTCCATTCTTCCTGCCTTCTTTTATTGCTGCATGAGAACAGGAGCATACATAAGCGTGGTTTTCCTTGATTATCTTTTCAGCATACTTGTAGAAATCTTCCATAAAGTCTGACGCATAGTCAATCTTGTCGGGATTAATCCCAAGCCACCGGTAGTTATCAAGATGGATTTTGTAGAACTCCCCATCCACAAGCTCCGGGTTTGTGTCCTCAAACCTCAAGTAGAATGTACCGTTATGCCTTTTTGCCAGCTCATAATTCACAATGATGGCCTTTGCATGCCCTATGTGGGGGTACTTGCTTGGCTCAGGAGGAAAAGCTGTAACTATCTTTTGCCCTTCCCTTACATCCAGAAAGCCAAAAATATCCTTTTCCTTTGCTCCCTCTTTCTTTTCAAGAAGCTCCGGAGCCAGTTCCTTAATCTTTTTTTGCTGCTTCTCCAATGATAGCTTGTTTACTTCCTTTATTATATTGGCAACCTCTTTTCCTATTTCCTTGGCTTTTTCCCTTAAGCTAGGGTTTTCAGCAAGAACCCTGCCCATGACAGCGCCTGGGTTTGCCTTGCCGCTGTACCTTATCGCATTCTGAAAGGCATATTTTCTTATTGCGGACTTTAGGCTTTCATCCATGATTTTGGGTAAAATAGAAAGTTATTTAAATAACTTGTTCTATAAAAAGTGATTACACAAAGGCTGAAGGGGTTGTTTTTGATTTTCTCCCTTTTTATTTTTTAGGGGGCTTCATGGGAAGGAAAATTTCTACAATACCAAAGGCATCAGTCGCAAGAATCCTGATGAAAGCAGGTGCAAAAAGGGTTTCTGCAGACGGCGTTGATGAATTCACGGATGTTCTTATAGACATTGCAATGAAAATTTCCTCAAAGGCGTCCCAGATAGCAAAGCACGCAGGAAGAAAAACCGTCCATGAAGGGGATGTCAAGCTTGCTGCAAAATAAAAGTTATAATTTTGATAAATTCTTAATTCTTCAATCTGTGCCTTCGGCACAATAATTTGTGCTCGGCTTCGCTATCCTGCCATACGCTCAGCCTCGCCCATACACTCAATAAAACATTAAAAGCGGTTCACTTTCTTCTTGCCTACTTTCAAATGTCGATAAATGCTTTGCATTTTCGATCATGCTCGAAAATCTTTGATTTTCGACAAGTCGCTCTCGTTTTTGTTTAAATTTATTCTTATTTAACATATTTTTTAAGAAAATCTTTTAAACAATATGCTTTTCTATCATATTTAATGGGCCGGTAGTTAAATCCGGTAACCTTTTTGGCAAGCAAAAAGCTGTGAGTTGTGAGCGAGTTCGCAGTGAGTTGCGAGAGCTCGCCTCTCGCTCGCTCATCTCCCAGCTCACTCGCATGCCACGCCAAAATTCGGGGCATAAAGCCCCAGGTTGGAGAATATAATGCGCCCTTGGCTTGGGTGATCTGCAAAACAGACCCTTGAGGCTCCGGGTTCAAATTGTAGAAAGCGAGCAACGCTTTCGCATTGCAAGTCCCGGCCGGTCCATTTTAATTAAAATGATAGGCATAGTCTCAGACACCCATGAAAACGAGGAAGCAATCAGGAAAGCAGCAACCATATTCAAGGAAAAAAACGTTGAATTTGCAGTTCATTGCGGCGACATAATATCCCCTCCAATGCTTGACCATTTCAAAGGATTGAAAATGAAGTTTGTTTTCGGCAACAATGACGGCGAAAAAAATGGGTTGGCTGCAAAGTGCAGGGAATTTGGCTTTGATGAAATTAAAGAAGAACTGGAATTTAATTGCAAAGGAAAAAAATTCTACGCTTACCATGGAACAAAAAGGGAGAAATTAGAAAATGCAGTCAAAAGCAATAAATATGACTATGTTTTAACAGGCCACACTCACATAAAAAAGGACGAGAAAGCTGGAAAAACAAGAGTTGTAAACCCGGGCGCCTTGTTCAGGATTTACCCTTATACAATTGCATTGCTTGATGTTGAAAATGACCTCCTCTTGGGACTGAAGTCCCAAGTATCCATTTTCAAGCTAAACCATGATGCTTAGCTTGGTTCAAAATGTACAAGACAGTGTCGCTTAG